>DASZTW010000006.1:5000-131989 GCA_035547835.1 Acidimicrobiales bacterium | reverse complement strand
AACCTGGAGACGGGCTGGCTATCCCTGTTCTCAGGTGTCGCGGGGGCGAGCGCCCCCGCCTTCGTTGAGCGGCGCGGATATGGCGAACTTGTTTCCGAGCCTCATCGCCGTGTCGCGGGGCCGAGCGCCCCCGCCTTCGTTGAGCGCGGCTCGACTCGCGGGGTCGACGCGTGTTTCGTCGTGGGTGTCGCGGGGGCGAGCGCCCCCGCCTTCGTTGAGCGGGCAATATCACGCACGCCGCGGTTCGGTGCTATTGGAAGTGTCGCGGGGGCAAGCGCCCCCGCCTTCGTTGAGCGATGGCCGGCGGCGAGCCGGCCGAGCGCGGCGTCAGCCCGGCGCGGGCGCCTCTGACGTGTGGCGGTGTGCCGTTTGGCCTCCACGGTGGATCCGGATGTCGCTCGCGAATTTCTTGTGTTTGGTGTTGTTTGGTGTCACTGGGTGTGGCTATAATCGAACATATGTTCGGAGTCACCGACCCGACCGGGTTCGAGGAACTGGCGGAGAGGCCCGCCGATGCCACCGACACCCACTTGGTGGCCTGGCTGAACCAGATGGAAGCGCTCGAAGGGCAGCTGGCGCTGGCGAAGGCACAGGTCCTGGCCGAGTGGGACCGGCGTGAGGTGTGGGCGGATGACGGGGCGCTGAGCGGTGCGGTGTGGTTGGCCCATCGGGGCGAGACCTCCCGGGTGAGCGCTCGGGCGGAGCTGCGCTTCGCCACGCGCATCGCTCACATGCCTGCCACCCGCGCGGCCCTCGAGGCCGGCGAGATCGGCGTCGCGAAGGCCCGCCTTCTGGCCGACGCGCGACGCAACGATGTCGTGCAGCAGTTCGACGAGGCCGAGGCCGATCTCGTGGAGTGGTGCAAGCCGCTCACGGTCGAGCAGACCGGTCACCTGCTCCGACACTGGGCCAACACGGTGCGTCCCGACGGGCCGGCGCCCGATCCGCGCGACGAGTGCGAGCTGTGGGTGTCACCCGGGCTCGA
The DNA here is from genome assembly GCA_035547835.1 of Acidimicrobiales bacterium. Classification (NCBI taxonomy): domain Bacteria; kingdom Bacillati; phylum Actinomycetota; class Acidimicrobiia; order Acidimicrobiales; species Acidimicrobiales bacterium. Next base: position 131,004 of record DASZTW010000006.1, on the reverse strand, counting down.
TGGCGTCTACTTCGTGAAGGGCCGCCTCGACGCCGAGTGGGGCGCGCTGCTCGCTCGGGCCATCAACGACAAGGCGCGCGAGCTCCGCGAGCAACACCCCGACCCGGCCGACGGTGAGGAGCCCGACCGGTCCGCGGCTTGGCGTCGCGGCGAGGCGCTTGTCGAGCTCGTGGCGGCGGGGGCGGCTTCCAGCGGCGGCGGCTTGGCGCGCCCGTCAGTGGTCGTGGTGGTCGACGACGTGCTCGCGGCGAGCCAGGCCGCCGTGGCACCGCTCGGCTCCATCTGCGAGATCGACGGAGCAGGTCGAGTTCTGGCCGACACGGCCCGCCGACTCGCCTGCGACAGCATGGTCACCTTGGCCTCGACGACATCGGGCGTGCTGCTCGACCTCGGTCGCACCCACCGCAGCGCCACCGCTGCACAGCGCAAGGCGCTGCTGCTCCGCGACCAAGGCTGCGTCTTCCCCGGCTGCGACCGTGCCGCAGACTGGTGCGAGGCACATCACATCCAGCCGTGGGAGCACGAGGGCGAGACGAACCTCGGCAACCTCGCGCTGCTGTGCAGCCGCCATCATCACCTCGTGCACGAGGGCGGGTTCGGGTTCACCCGGGCCCGCGACGGCACCATGGTGTTCACGCGGCCCGACGGTTGCCGCATCGACCGCGGCCGGCCGAACCGCCTGCCGCTCCGCTACCCCGACCCACCACCGAGCCCGCCGCCCGACCCGCCACCGGAACGTCCACCCGAGGCGGCTTGAGCGAGCCACGCGAGGCGTTCTACCTGCTCGGCGGGGATCGCCGCGTCCTCGCCACGAGGGCCCACGTTCAACAACAGGTTGCCACCGTTGGCGTTGATCGACTCGAGCGTCGACAGCAGCTCGTCGCGGGCCAAGAAGTGCTCGGGCCGCGAGTTGCGGTTGTAGCCGAAGCTGCGGTCCATGCCCCGCACGCACTCCCATGGCCACGGCGGACGCTCGTCGAGCGCGGTGTACTCGGGGGTGCGCACGTCGAAGTGGGGCGGCTTTGGGGGCACCAGGCCCTTGCTCTTGGTGGCCGCCCGGCGCAGCGCCGCGTCGGCCAGCCGGCGCAGCGGGCCGACGCGGAGCGCGGTGTTGAGCCGCGACCACGGCAGCCAACGGTCGTTGACGACGCCGTCGGGCACCGCCCGGTAGTAGTCGCGCAGCAGCGGCCACAGATCGTCGGCGGGCTGCGGCCAGGCGATGTCGTTCCACAGCACGCTCGGCTGGTAGCGCTCGATCAGCTCGCGGACGTGGGCCGCGGCGTAGGCGGGATAGTCACCTTGGGGCACGGCGGCCGCGCCCGCGGCCATGGTGGGGATCGGCCGGTCGTCGAAGGTCCAGTCGAGCCCGCCGGAGTAGTAGACGCCGAAGCGCATCCCCGCGGCCCGCACTGCGTCGGCGAGCTCGCCCACGACGTCGCGCTCGGTGTGCCAGCCCGGGCGGTGCGGGTTGGGCACGTCGCTCGGCCACAGGCAGAAGCCGTCGTGGTGCTTGGTGACCAGCACCACGTAGCGGGCGCCCGCCGCGGCGAACTGCTCGGCCCAACCGGCCGGGTCCCAGCGGTCCAGGCCGGCGTTGAAGTCGTCGGCGAACGTCTCGTACGCCCGGTCGCCGTAGCGCTCGCGGTGGAAGCGCGACACCGAGCTGTCGGGGAACCGCAGCGAGTTCTGGTACCACTCGGTGTACGGCATCTCGGCGAAGGGGTGGGGCCCCTTGGCGGTCAAGATGTCGAGCAGGTCGCGGTCGGTCGGCGCCCAACCCGGCACCGACGCCGGCGTCCAATGGATGAAGATGCCGAGGCCGGCGTCACGCCACCAGGCTGGAACTTCGTGCCCGCGGAGCTCAGCCAGCACCGGTGACGTCGGTGCCATCGAGGAAGCTCAGCTCAGGCGTTCGATCACCATGGCCATGCCCTGGCCGCCGCCCACGCACATGGTCTCGACGCCCCACGTCTTGTCCTCGTCCTGCAGGGCGTGGATCAAGGTGGTCATGATGCGGGCGCCGGTCATGCCGAACGGGTGGCCCAAAGCGATGGAGCCGCCCTTCACGTTGAGCTTGTCGATCGGGATGCCGATCTCCTCGGCCGACGGGAGCACCTGAGCGGCGAAGGCCTCGTTGATCTCGAACAGATCGATGTCGGCCGCCGTCTTGCCGGCGCGGGCCAACGCCTGCTTGGTGGCGCCGATCGGGCCGAGGCCCATGATCTCGGGGTTGAGGCCGGTGACGCCCGACGACACGATGCGCGCCAGCGGGGTGATGCCGAGGTCGTTGGCCTTGGTGTCGCTCATCACCACCACGGCCGCGGCGCCGTCGTTGAGCGGGCAGGCGTTGCCTGCGGTGACCGTGCCGCCGGGGCGGAACACGGGCTGGAGGCCGGCGAGCTTCTCGACCGTGGTGCCGGCGCGGGGGCCGTCGTCTTTGGTCATGACCTCGCCGTTGGGCAGCGGCACCGGCGTGATCTCGGCGTCCCAGTAACCCGACTCCTGGTTGGCCACGGCGAGTTGCTGCGAGCGAGCGGCGTACTCGTCTTGGGCCTCTCGGCCGACCTTCTTGTACTCGGCCACGTTCTCGGCGGTCTGGCCCATGGCGATGTAGATGTCGGCCAAGCCCTCACCCGGCGCCCACGGGCCCTGGCCACCTTCGGCCCGCTTGGCGCTGCGGCCGATGGCGTCGAGGAACTTCGGGTTGCCCGGTCCGCTGTCGGCCATCCCGTTGCCGAAGCGGCTCACGGTCTCCACGCCGCCGGCCACGAACACGTCGCCCTCGCCGGAGCGGATGGCGTGCGCGGCCATGCGGATCGTCATCAGCGACGACGAGCAGTAGCGGTTGACCGTCACGCCCGGCACGTCGCTGAGGCCCGCGAGCACCGCCGCGACCCGGCCGATGTTCGTGCCCGACTCACCGGCTGGCTGACCGCAGCCCCAGATCACGTCCTCGACGAGCGTGCGATCCAGCGAGGGGACCTTGTCGAGCACGGCGTCGATGATGAGCGCGGAGAGGTCGTCGGGCCGGACGTCGACCAGCGACCCCTTCATGGCTCGCCCGATGGGGGTACGGGCGGTCGCGACGATGACTGCTTCGGTCACGGGATTCTCCTCCGGCTGGGTGGGTCGCCTGGGTGCCGTTCGAGCATACGGCCACCCACGGCCGCGACGGACGGGAGAAAGTTACCAGGTGGTAACTCGCCTTCGTGGGCCCGGGGGCGAGGCGTGGCGGCCGTGGTGCCGGGGCGGGGCGAAGCTGGGTGCCGGGGGTCGGCGCCAGATCGTGGGCGGGCGGGCGCGACTCGGCGGTCAGCCCGCGAGCCAGTCGAGGGCGACGGCTGCCGTCCACGACTGGTCGGGGCTGCCGAGCGGCTCGCCGGTCCGGGGCTCGACGTACTCGGACAGGCCGGTCGCGGCGAGTTGGTCGAGGGCGGCGGCGCGAAGGCGGGCGGCCCGCTCGTGGTGGCCGCCACGGCGCAGCGCCCACCAGAACAGCCACGTCATCACCGGCCAGGTGGGGCCTCGCCAGTAGTTGCGCGGGTCGAAGGCCGGGTCGTCGACCGCCGTGCTCGGTGGGGTGCGCCACCGCAAGCCCGGTGCCCCGCAGAACGACGGGCCGTCGAGCAGGGTGAGCAGCTCGCGAGACCAGTCGAGCAGCCCGCCGGCGATCAGGGGTGCGAAGCCGGCGATGGTGCGGGCGCGGAGGGGTTCGCCGGTGCGGAGGTCGCGGTCGAGGCAGAGCCCGGCGTCGACGTCCCAGCACCCGTCGAGTGCGGCCCGGCCGCGGTCGGCGTCGGCGGCGAGCGCCAGCAGGGTGTCGTGGTCGGCCACCTGGTAGCCGCCAGGGTGGTCGGCGAGGCGGACGGCGAGCGCGCCGAGGGCGTCGTCGGCGGCCGCCAGCAGCGCGGTCGACAGCACGTCGCCCACGCGGAAGGGGTGCGTCGCCGCGAGCGCGTCGTCGGACCAGCCCGCCGCGCGGCCGCGCTCGATGAGGAGCCAGTAGCGGTCGTAGTCGGCCGCCGATGGTCGCTGGTCGGCATCCACCACGGCCGTGTCGGGCCGGGGCCGCGACCCCGCGCCGCTGTCGCCGTCGTCGCCGTCGTCGTCGCCTCGCCGTTCAGTGGGCTCGGCGCGGCTCGCCTCGGTGGGGAGGTGGGCGAGCGCCGCGTCCCAGCGGGGCGAGTTGTCGAGGCCGGACTCCCACGGGTGCCAGATGGTGACCAGGCCCGTGCCATCGGGATCGCGGCGGGTGTGGAGGTAACGGTGCCAGGCGGCCAGCTTCGGCCAGAGGGTGGCCACGCGGGCGACGACGTCGGCGGTGAGGTCGCCGCGCCCGGCCGCCCGGTCCCACACCCGCAGGAGCGCGATCGCGTGCACGGCCGGCTGCACCAACGGGCTCGTAGTGCTCCCGGCCGGCGGCCCGATCCGTGTCGGAGTTGGCGACGTGCCTGCTGGCCGAGTCAGCCCCCAGCGGTCGGGCCCCGGCTCATACGCGCCGGACGGGACCGAGGGGTCGTAGACGATGTGCGGGACCCGGCCGTCGGACCACTGGGCGGCGAGGAGGTGCTCGAGCTCGGCGAGGGCTCGGTCGACGTCGACGGTCGCCCACCCGACGGCGCAGAACGCCGCGTCCCAGCTCCACTGGTGGGGGTACAGGGAGGCCGACGGACGCGTCCAGCCCGCACGGTCGTTGGTCCCCAACACGTCGACCGCCCATGCACGCAACGACGGCTCGGTAGGCGGGTCGACCATCCCCGGATCATGCCAGCCGTCCCCCCGGTTGGCGCGGGAGGGGGGTGGGCGGCCGGGTCACTCGCAGGCGACGCCGTCGTGGTCGCGGTCCAGGCCGGCCCGGTAGCCGGGCTCGCCGGCGTGGATGGGGGCCGCGCCGGCGGCACGGGCCGCCGTGCAGTTCCGGTAGTAGACGTCGGACCCGCCGGCACCTGTGGACGGCGCGGGCGGGATCGGGGCCGGCGTCGCAGCGGGCGGTGGCGCGGGGGCCGGCGTCGGCGTGAGCGGCAGCACGGGCGGCGCGGGTCCGGTGCACTGCCGCTCGAGCATCTCCTTGTCGGGCGGCGTGACCGGCAGGTCGTACTTGAGCGACACCTGCGCCCACCGCACGGCGTACGCGCACCGGACCGCCTTCGACGGCGGCAGCCACGCCGCCGGGCCCGAATCGCCCTTGGACTCGTTGGCGCTGCCGTCCGACGCCAGCAAGTTGAGCGGGTCGTTGGCGAGCTGCTCACGGCGGGCCGCCGGCCAGTACGCCGCGCCGAGCTGCCAGTCGTACGACAGCGGCATGACGTGGTCGATCTGCACCCGGATCGCCTGGCTGCGCTCGAAGTGCAGTTGCTGGTTCGTGTACGGCTCGCCGAGGGTGCCCGACAAGGCGACGCAGCCGTTCGTCCCCGGCTCGAGGGCCAGCGACGTGAGGTCGCGTCGCAAGATGTCGTTGCGGGTGTCGCAACCGTTGCGCGCCCAGGCGACGCCGGTGGCTGCATCGGTCCACGCCGGTCCGAACTGCGCTCGGCTGTAACCCGTCTTTGCGCCCCGGCCTGCCGTGCGAACCCGGGCGATCAACGCCAGCGCCTGGGGGCGGCGGGCTGCGGCGACCGCGCCGAGGCCAGGACGCGTGCCGTCGGGGTTGTCGAGCGGGTCGACGCCCGTCGGCGACGTCGCGGGCGCCGGTGGGGGCGCCGTCGCGGTCGTGGGTGGCGAGGTGGTCGACGTGCTGGTCGACGTGCTGGTCGTCGCCCCGGTCGTCGTCGCCCCGGTCGTCGTCGTGGCTGGGGCGTCGGCCGAGTCGGACGTGGTCGACGTCGCCGACGTCCGCGCGCCCGAATGCGCCTTGTGGTCGGGGGTGAGGGCGCCGATCATCAGCACGACCGCGACGATCCCGATCACGATCCCTGCTCGCCGCCCGCGAGTCGTGCGTCCCATCCCGTGCACTTGCCTCCAGCGTGACACGTCGGCTGGTGGCCCGGGAAGTGGAGAGGTGCGCGGCGGGCCGCCGGCGCTCAGTTGATGACGTTGGCGGTGCGGAGGGCGGCGAGGCGGGCGTCGTCGTAGCCCGCCATCTCGCGCAGGACCTGTTCGGTGTGCTCGCCGACCTTGGGGGCCCGGCTCGGCGTGGGGATCGACTCGCCGAGGAACTTTACGGGTTGGGGCAGCTCGTCGGCCCCGAGCTGCGAGGCGGGGAGCCACTCGAATCGGGCTTTGAACTGCGGGTCGTCCGGCAGGTTCTTCGGGGTGTTGACCGGGGCGATCGGCGTGTTGTGCTCGCGGCCGAACTCGAGCCACTCCGCCGCGGTGCGGGTGCGGAAGGTGTCGCGCAGCTCGGCGCGCAGCTCGGTGTTGCCGCGGGCGTGGTCGGCGTACGTCGAGCCAGGGAACCGCTCGAACAAGTCGGCCCGCCCGATGCCCTCGCAGAAGTTCTTCCAGAAGGCCTGCTCCGACGCCATGAACAGCACGTGGCCGTCGCTGGCCTCGTACATCTGGTAGCGGACGCCCTCGCGCATGCCCGCCGTGCCCGGCGCGCGGCGCTCGTAGCCATCGGACGCGTTCCCGGTGACCTCCGACTCGGGTCGTTCGTAGGCCCGCCAAGTCTCGGACCGGTACCAGTCGTACGCCGCGGCCGCGTCGGACTGGGCGATCTCCATGCGGCAGCCTTCGCCGGTCTCACGGGCGCGGAGGACGCCGGCCAGGATCCCGAGCGCACCGTACAGCGGCCCCGCGAAGATGCCGATCGACACGTGCTCGGGGATGTAGCAGAACCCGTCGTCGTCATATGCCGGTGACACGATGCCGGCCCAGGTGTCATACGCGATGCCGTGGCTCGGCATGTCGGCGTACGGACCGGTCATGCCGTAGCCCGAGATCGTGATGAACACGATCTTCGGGTTCACTTCCCGCAGCCGGTCGTAGCCGAGCCCGCGCCGCTCGAGGCCGCCCGGACGCATCGCCTCGACCACCACGTCGGCGTGGCGGACCAGGTCGAGGTAGGCCTGCACCCCTTCGGGCTGGCGGAGGTCGAGCACCACGCTGCGCTTGCCCCGGTTGAGGTGGAGGTGCATGAGCGACTCGCCCTCCACGATCGGCCAGGTCATCTGGCGCACGTAGTCGCCCTGGTGCGTCTCCACTTTCACCACTTCGGCACCGAGGTCGGCCAGGCCGGTGGTGATCGCCGCGGGGCCCAGCATCGAGCTCTCGATGATCCGCAATCCGGCCAATGGGAGCGGTGGTGTCATGCGCGGAGCCTATCTGACGACCCGTCAGGTCTTGGCGGGCGGGGGTGCCTGCACGACGATGTCGTCGCCGTCGCGCGAGGCGCGCCACCCGTCCCAACGGAAACGCCGGACCGCGCGCCCGCGGCGTGGTGCGAAAGCGGAAGCGCCTGACGCACTGTCAGATAGCGTGCGCCCATGGTCGACGCGACGCTGCCGGCACCCCCTGCGACCTTCCACTACGCGGACTTGTTCGAGTACGCGGTCGACCGTGTGCCCGACCGTGAGGCGGTGGTGTGCGGCGAGCGGCGGCTCACGTACCGGCAGCTCGACCGGCGCGCGAACCGTTTGGCGCATGCGCTGCTCGCGGCGGGGGTCACGCCTGGCGAGTTCGTGGCCATCTTCTTGCCGAACTGCACGGAGTACATCGAGGCGATGATCGCAGCTTGGAAGATCCGGGCCACGCCGATCAACGTCAACCATCGCTACGTCACCGACGAGTTGCAGTACCTGCTCGATGACTGCGGGGCCGCTGCTGTGGTGTGCGGGCGGGCACAGGCCGGGGCCGTCGCCGGATTGGCCGGCGCGACCCGGTCAAGGTTGCGGACCGTGTTGGTGGTCGACGAGCCCGAATCGAGCGGCCCTCCGCTCGCCGACGGCGTCGCATCGGTGCCCGGTTCGGTTGCGTACGACGAGGTGATCGCCGCGCAACCCGACGACCGTCCTGCCGTGCAGGGCCGCTCCGGCGACGACCACTACGTCCTGTACACCGGCGGTACCACCGGCATGCCCAAAGGTGTGGTGTGGCGCATGGAAGACGCGCTGTTCCCGTGCTTCGGGGGTGGCGACCCGAGTCGTCTCCACCCGGTGGCGCAGCCGGCCGACATGGCGAACCGCATGCTCGACAGCCCGCTGACGTACTTCTGCCTGCCGCCGATGATGCACGCGGCCGGCCAGTGGGTCGCGTTCTCGTGGCTGTGGGCGGGCGGCCGCGTGGTGCTGTACGCGGGATCGTTCGACCCCGAGCGGGTGTGGCAGGAAGTCGCCGACGAACGCGCCAACCTGGTCACGGTCGTGGGCGACGCGATCGGTCGGCCGCTGCTCGACGCCTGGCTCACCAACCCCGGACGGTGGGACACCTCCGCGCTGTTCTCGCTGTCGAACGGCGGCGCGCCGATGTCGCCGGCGCTGCGACTCGACCTCGTCGACACCTTCCCGAACCTGGTGCTCAACGACGGCTTCGGCTCGTCGGAGACGGGTGCGCAGGGTGGCTTTCGTGCATCGAGCGACGGGCCGGACGACGGCGTGGCCCGCTTCCGCCCCTATGACGACAACACCGTGGTGGTCGACGACGACGGCGACCCGGTCGAGCCGGGCTCCGACGTGGTGGGCCGGGTGGCGCTGCGGGGGCGGATCCCCCTCGGGTATCTCAACGACCCCGAGCGCACCGCCAAGAGCTTCGTGTTGCACGGCGGCGACCGTTGGGTGATCACCGGCGACATGGCCCAAGTCGAGCCGGACGGCACGATCCGGCTCCTCGGGCGAGGATCGGGCTGCATCAACACCGGCGGCGAGAAAGTGTTCCCCGAGGAAGTCGAGGCCGCGCTGCACGCGCTCGACGACGTCGCCGACGTGACGGTGGTCGGGGTGCCCGACGACCGTTGGGGCCAAGCGGTGTGCGCCGTGGTGCAGCCCGCACCTGGCGCCACCCTCGAGCTCGACGATCTCCGCGACCGCACCCGGGCGCACTTGGCGGGCTACAAGCTCCCGAAGCGGTTGGTGGTGGTCGATGAGATCCGCCGCTCGCCCGCGGGCAAAGCCGACTTGCGCTGGGCGAAGGCCCTCGCCGAAGCAGCTGAGTAGGGGAGCGCTACACGCCGACGGACGCGGAAGGCGTGAACTGCACCGGCATCGTCTCGTAGCCCGACACGAAGTTGGCGGGCCGGTATGCGGGCTCGGTGCCGTCGACCAGCGTGGTGTCGGGCATGCGGCGCAGCCACTCCTCGAAGAACACCACCATCTCGAGGCGCGCCAGCGAGTTGCCGAGGCAGAAGTGCGGCCCGAACCCGAACGCCACGTGGTCGTTGGGGTCGCGGCGGATGTCGAACCGGAACGGGTCGTCGAACACTTCTTCGTCGCGGTTGGCCGACGGGTAGACCAGCATCACCTGGTCGCCCGCTTCGATGGTCTGGCCGCGCAGCTCGACGTCGACGGTGGCCGTGCGGTTCATGTTCTTGATCGGCGACACCCACCGCAACATCTCTTCGACCGCGGTCGGGATGAGCGACGGATCGTCGATCAGCGCCTGGCGTTGGTCGGGGTGACGCAGCAGCTGATACGCGCCGCCGCTGATGACGTGGCGGCTGGTCTCGTCGCCGCCGATCAGGATCAGCAGCGACTCGTGGAGCAGCGCATCGTCGTCGAGCCGGTCGCCGTCGACCTCGGCATCCACGAGGATGCTCATGAGGTCGTCGCGGGGGCAACCCCGCCGGTCGGCCACCACGCCGGCGGTGTACGTGGCGTAGCCGGCCATGGCTTCGGCGGCCCGAGCCATCTTCTCGCCCGCGTCCTCGGAGTCCAGGCCGCGCAGCAAGTCGTCGGACCACTGCAGCAGCGTCGGCCGGTCGGCCGGGTCGAAGCCGAGCGCGTCGCCGATCATGATCAGCGGCAGCCACGCGGCGAGGTCGGTGACAAGGTCGCACTCGCCTTGCTCGCACACCGAGTCGAGCAGCGACGTGACGACCTCGCGGACCTTCGGCTCCTGGGCGCGCACCTGCTTGGGCGTGAACCCGCGGTTGACCAGCTTGCGGCGACCCCAGTGCGCGGGGTCGTCCATGTCGATCATCATCGGCAGCCACATGCCGTGCGGCCGGATGCCGGTGGTCGCGGACGAGAACCGTTGCGGATCACGGGATATCTCGCGCAAGTCGCCGTACTTCGTGATCGCCCAGACCTGGGAGGTCTGGTCCCAGTACACGGGGGCCGACGCGCGCATCTCGGTGAACGCGTCGTGGGGGTTGCGGCCCCAGAACGACCCTGCGAGGAGGTCGACACCGGCCACGGTGGGATGATCGTGCTTCGCCATGTGATCGGACGGCGTCAGGCCGGGACGGCCCGGGGTTCCCAGCTCACCGGCAGGTGCTTGATCCCGTTGATGAAGTTCGACCGCAGGCGTTGCACGTCGCCGGCCAGCTCCATCGACGGCAGCAGGGGGCGGAGCTCGTCGAACATGATCCGCATCTCGGCCCGGGCCAAGTTGGCGCCGAGGCAGAAGTGCGGGCCGCCGCCGCCGAACGCGATCTGCTGCAAGTGCAAGTTGGGATCGCGGTCGATGTCGAACGTGTACGGGTCGTCGAACACGGCCTCGTCGCGGTTGCCGGAGATGTGGTAGATCACGACGCGGTCGCCTTCGGCGATCTTCTGGCCGCCCAGTTCGGTGTCGCGGGTGGCCGTGCGGCGGAACTGCATCACCGGGCTCGCCCAGCGCAGGAACTCCTCGATGGCGAGGCCGAGCACGTCGGGCTCATCGATGAGCTGCTGGCGCTCATCGGGGTGCTGCAACAACGCGAGCATCGAGTGGCTGATCGCGTTGCGGGTGGTCTCGTTGCCGGCCACGGCGAGCAGCATGAAGAACAAGTTGAACTCGAGGTCGGTGAGCCGCTCACCGTCGACTTCGGCGTTCAACAAGGTGGTCACGATGTCGTCGCCGGGGTTCGCCCGCTTGAACGTGGCCATCTCCTGCGCGTAGCCGAACATCTCGGCCGCCGCGATGCCCATCTCGTCGGGTGGGACCTCGTACTCGGGGTCGCCGGCGCCGACCAGCTTGTTCGACAGCTCGAAGATGACTTTGCGGTCCTCCTGGGGCACGCCCATCAGCTCGGCGATCGCCTGCAACGGCAGCTCGGCGGCCACGTCGACCACGAAGTCGCACGCACCGCGTTCGGCCACCTCGGCGACGATCCCGTGCGCGCGGCGCTCCAACATCGCCGACAGCTCCCGGATGTGCTTGGGGGTGAACCCCTTGTTCACGATCTTGCGGAGCCGGGTGTGGTCGGGCGGGTCGAGGTTGAGCATCATCATGCGTTGCTGCTCGATGGCCTCGGGGTCGTCCCAGTCCATGAGCAACGCGGTGCCCTGCCACGAGCTGAACGTCGCGGCGTCGCGGTTCACTTTGACGATGTCGGCGTGGCGGGTGACCGCCCAGTACCCCGTGCCGTCGGGGTGGGGGTGCCAGTACACCGGCGCTTCCCGGCGCAGCAGTGCGAACTGTTCGTGCGGGACCCCGTCGACGAAGGCATCGGGGTCGTAGATGTCGATGTCGGTGAGCTGCATGGCCTCCCCCTGGCGAACTCTCCGGTTCCCCTCAGACTGTAACGCGTTCTATTCTCCGGGTGATGAGCGACACTCCCGACCTCCTGGTCGAACGCCAGGGCCATGTCCTGATCGTCACGCTGAACCGGCCTGAGGCCCGCAACGCGTTCAGCCCCGACATGCTCGTGCGTGCTTACGACGCGTGGAAGGAGCTCGATGAGGACCCGGACCTGCGCGTCGGCATCGTCACCGGGGCGGGCGGCAACTTCTGCTCGGGGATGGACCTCAAGACCCTCGCCGGGGGCATGGACGACGAGACCAGCCGACGCATGGGCGAGGACCCCGATCTGCACTGGAAGGCGTTGCTGCGCCACTTCCGGCCGAGCAAGCCGCTCATCGCCGCCGTCGAGGGCTACTGCGTGGCCGGCGGAACCGAGATCTTGCAGGCGATGGAGCTGCGGGTGGCGGGCGAGCGCGCCGAGTTCGCCATCGCCGAAGTGCGTCGCGGCCTGTTCCCGCTCGGCGGTTCGACCGTGCGGCTGCAGCGTCAGATCCCGTTCACGATGGCTGCCGACTTGTTGCTGACCGGGCGGATGATCAGCGCGCGAGAAGCCAAGGAGATCGGCCTGATCGGCCATGTGGTGCCCGACGGCCAGGCGCTCGACAAGGCGCTCGAGCTCGCCGAGCTGATCGCCGCCAACGGGCCGATCGCGGTGCGGACCGTGCTCCAGTCGATGCGCGAGACGAAGGATCTGTCCGAGGCCGACGGGTTGGCCCACGAGCTCGAGCTCGGTTGGCCGGTGTTCTCGACCGACGACGCCAAGGAGGGCCCTCGCGCGTTCGCGGAGAAGCGCCCCGCGGAGTTCAAGGGCCGCTGACCGCCGGTCATTGCGGCACCAACGCCTCGCCTTGTAGCCCATCGGCATGGCAGCTGTAGCGGGCGGTCTGTTCGGGCGCTTCGGGCGCGCCACCGACGCGGCCCGAGCCCTGGTCGATGCCGCGCTCGAAGCCGGCACCGGCGACAAACGTGACCGTGGTTGGTGCTGCGCCCACCGCTGAGCGGGTCAGCGTCGCCAGAGCGACACGGCGAAGTCGCCCGGGTCATCGGTCCACCACCCGGCGGCGCGGAACCCTGCGGCGCACACGTCGGCGGTGACGAGGTCGCGGTCGAACTTGGTCGACAGCTCGGTGCGCACACCTTCGCCTCTCGCGAAGTCGACGCTCAGGCCGAGATCGGCAACTTGCACGGTCTGGGCCTCGGACGAGCGGAGCCACATCTCGATGCGGTGCTGTGGTTCGTTCCAGCGGGCCTCGTGGTCGAACGACGCCAACTCGAAGTCGGCGCCGAGCTCGCGGTTGAGGACCGCCAGCACGTTGCGGTTGAACGCCGCAGTGACGCCGCCGGGATCGTCGTACGCGGCGAGCAGGCGCGGGCGATCCTTGATCAAGTCGGTGCCGAGCAGCAGCGCTTCGCCGGGCTCGAGCACCTCGGCCATCGTCGCCAGGAAGCAGGCCCGCTGTTCGGGGTCGAGGTTGCCGATCGTGGAGCCGAGCAGCGCGACGGTGCGGCACCCGGGGGTGGGCAGCTCGTCGAGATGCCGCTCGAAGTCGCCGACCACCCCCACCACACCGAGATCGGGGTAGCGGTCGTCGAGGACCGCCGCTGCGTAGCGCAGGATCCCCTCGCTGACGTCGAATGGCACGAACGTGTGGACGCCGGTGGCGACGAGCGCGTCGAGCAGCAGGCGGGTCTTGTCCGACGTGCCCGATCCCAGCTCGACCAGCACTTCTGCGCCGGTCGCGGCGGCGATCTCGGCAGCGTGGCGGGCGAGGATCCGGCGTTCGGCCTCGGTCGGGTAGTACTCGGGGAGACGGGTGATCTCGTCGAAGAGCTCGCTGCCGCGGTCGTCGTAGAACCACTTCGGCGACAGCCACTTCGGGTCGGCGGTGAGGCCGGCGGCGACCTCCTCGCGCAGCGTCTCGTGGAGGTCGTCGTCAGTGAGGTGCACCTCGATGGGCACGGTGGCGGAGGCGGACATGGCGTGGGATGCGGGCACAGCAGGGTCCTTGGGAAGGGCGGGCGCGCAGGGACGACCGGCGGGTGGGTGCGGGTCAGGCGTCGGCGGCCAGGCGGAGCCCGGCGAACGCCCAGCGGGCAGCGGGCGGGAAGAAGTTGCGGTACGTAGGCCGGACGTGGCCGGCCGGTGTGATCGCGCAACCACCCCGCAGCACTTGCTGGTTGCACATGAACTTGCCGTTGTACTCACCGACCGCGCCGGGCGCGACCCGGAAGCCGGGGTACGGCGCGTACGAGCTCGACGTCCATTCCCACACGTCGCCATACAGCTGGCGCAGGCGTGGTTGCGGACCGTCGGCCCCGGTGCCAGCGACGGGGTGGAGGTGGCCGGCGGAAAGGTCGTTGAAGACCGGTGGTGGCGCGTCCGACGCGGCGGCGTGCTCCCACTCGGCTTCGGTGGGGAGCCGGGCGCCGGCCCAGTGGGCGAACGCGTCGGCCTCGAAGTAGCTGACGTGCACGACCGGCTCGGCCGGGTCGACGGCCCGCAGACCGTCGAGCGTGAAGACCTGCCAACCGCCGTCGCCGCCGCCCTGCCAGTAGAAGGGCGCGATCCATCCCTGCTGTTGCACGGTCGCCCAGCCTTCGGAGAGCCACAGGCCCGGCTGCGAGTAGCCACCGTCGTCGATGAACGCCAACCAGTCGCCGCACGTGACCGGGTTGGTCGCCAACCGGAACGGTTCGAGATGCTCGCGATGGCGGGGCACCTCGTTGTCGAACGCGAAGCCGTCGCCGCAGTGGCCGATCTCGACCAGGCCCCCGTCGAAGTCGACCCAGCCGATCGACGCCGGTACGGCAGCGGATCGGGCGGGGGAGGTGGCGGCACCCGTACGGCCAGGGCGGGTGCGGTACGAAGGGAACGTGGGGTTGCACGACAGCACGTGCTTGATGTCCATGAGCAGCAGCTCTTGGTGCTGTTGTTCATGGTGGAGGCCGAGCGTGACCAGCTCCACGATGCGGTCGCGGGTCGAGGCCGGGTGGTCGTCGAGCGAGTCCAACAAGTCGAGCATCTGCTCGTCGGTGGCGGCCCGGTAAGCGGCAACTTCGGCGATGCCGGGGCGGGAGATCACCCCGCGGCGGTCGCGGGCGTGTCGCTGGCCGACGGCCTCGTAGTACGAGTTGAACAAGTACGCGAAGGCCGGGTCGTGCGGCTGGAAAGCCGGCAGGTGGGGGGCGAGGAGGAAGGTCTCGAAGAACCAGGTGGTGTGCGCCCGATGCCACTTGGTGGGACTGACGTCGGGCATCGACTGCACCACTTGGTCCTCGGGCGACAGGGGCGTGGCGAGGGTCTCGGTGAGGGTGCGCACCTCGCAGTACCGGGCGCGCAGGTCAGACGGTCCGGCGGCGCCCATCAGTCGTGCCCGAACTGGGCATGCACCCACTCGTCGTCGCGGATCGGTGGCAGGTCGAGACAGCTCAATTCCAACCCGAACATGTCGACCATGCGGTTCTGCATCAGACACCCTCCGCGATCTTGGTGGCCCAGGGGTAGTCGGGTTTGCCGCTCGGCGAGCGGACGACCGTGTCGACGATCACGAGCTTGCGCGGCACTTTGTAGCGGGCGATGCGCGCCCGGCAGTGCTCCTGCACCGCGTCGAGCGTGGGCGCGGCTTGCCCGTCGACCAGCTGGAGCAGCGCGCACACCGCTTGGCCCCAGCGCTCGTCGGTCACGCCGACCACGATCGCGTCGGCGATCGCCGGGTGGTCCTTCAGCGCGCCTTCGACTTCTTCGGGGTAGATCTTCTCGCCGCCGGAGTTGATCGATGCCGAGCCACGGCCCAGCAACGTGATCGTGCCGTCGGCTTCGTGGCGGGCCCAGTCGCCGGGCATGGCGTAGCGGGTGCCGTCGGGGCCGGTCACGAACGTGCGGGCCGTCCGCTCGGGGTCCTTGTGGTAGCCGAGCGGGATGTTGCCGGCGCGGGCGAGCCTGCCGACTTCGGGCGACCCGGCCGGGAGCGGGCTGAGGTCCTCGCCGAGCACGAAGCTGCCTTCGAGCCCTTCGACGCTCACGCCGATGCCTTCTTTGCGCTCGGCGCCCGAGGGGATGATCGCCTGCCCGTTGTGGCCGGTCTCGGTCGAACCGATCGCGTCCACGAGGATCAGCCCGGGGAAGCGGTCGAGGAACCGCTGCTTGAGCACCGGCGAGAAGCTCACGGCCGAGCTCGACAGCACGAACAGTGACGACAAGTCCCAGCGGTCAGGTTCGGCGTCGAGTGCCTCGATGAGCGGGCGGGCCATGGCGTCGCCGGTGATGAACATCGTCTGGACCTTCTCGTCGTCGACGAGTTGCCAGGCCGCCTCGGCCGAGAACTTCGGGATGAACACCACCGTGTTGCCTTCGAAGAACATCCGCAGCGTGCCCCACTGCGCGGCCCCGTGCATGAGCGGCGGCGTGCAGAACGAGATCATCGGCGACTCGGAGGTCCTCGCCTTCTCTGCCGGCTCGAACTCGTCGGTCACGTGGTGGCCGGTGTACGCGTCGACGCCGCCGCCGAGGGCGTAGTACACGTCTTCTTGGCGCCACAGCACGCCTTTGGGCATGCCGGTCGTGCCGCCCGTGTACAGCACGTACAAGTCGTCGGGGGAGCGCGGGCCGAAGTCGCGGTCGGCGCTTCCCGCGGCCACAGCGTCCTCGAACGGCACCGCGCCGAGCGCCGAGGCGTCGGTGCCGGACCCGTCGTCGATCACCACGAACGTGCGCAGGGCCGGCAGCTCGGGCGCCACCTCGGCGACGCGGGGTGCGAAGGTGGCGTCGAACACCAGGCCGACGAGGTCGGCGTTGTCGAACAGGTAGCGCAACTCGTCGGCGACGTAGCGGAAGTTGACGTTGATCGGCACCGCACGGATCTTGAAGGCGGCCAGCATCGCCACCACCCACGCTTCGGAGTTCAGGCCGTAGATCCCGACGTGGTCGCCGACGCCGATGCCCTGGCCGGCGAGATGGTGGGCGAAGCGGGTGGCCCGCTCGTCGAGCTCGGCGTACGTCGGCCGCCGTGGCCCGGCCACGAGCGCCAGCCGGTCAGGGACGACGTCGACCGCGTGCTCGAACAGGTCGGCGATGTTGAAGGCCATGAAACACGTTCTAGCGCGCGTGTCCCGGCGTTGGACCCAGCAGGGCGACGGGTCTGGCGGGCCGAGGCCCGGCGCGGGTGAGGGCCCGGTCTACGACTTGGGCTTGGCGGCGCGGGTGGCCGCGGCCCGCTTGCGTGTGGCGGGCGTGGCGGTCGACGCCTTCGTCGCCCGTCTGGCCGTGGTGGCCTTGGTGCCCGCCCGCTTGGTGCCCGCCCGCTTGGTGGGCGCGGGCTTGGCCGACGATCCGGTGGCGGCGGGCGCGGCCTGCCCGGCCGCCGCCGTCGCGGCCTTGCCGTTCGACGCGCCGCTGCGGGTCCGGGCGGCGGCGAGCAACTCGGCCATGGCGGGTCCGGCGCCAGCGGCCATGTCCCACACGTCGGGCACCAGCTCGCGGCACACCACGAGCCCGATGTCGACGTTGTCCTGGTAGCTGAACACCGTGATGTTGAGGCCACAGCCCTCCATCACGGGGCCCAGCGGGTACGTGGCGAGCATCTCGGCCCCCGCGAAGTACATCGGGAACGGCGGGCCGGGCACGTTGGACACGACCGCGTTGTGCACAGGCCGGTGGCGGCCCGCGAGCGACCAACCCGAGTAGAGGCGGGCCGCCAGGTTGAAGACGTTGGGCGGCGCGTACTCGGCCCAGCCCATCAAGGTCTCCGCTCCGATCGCCTTGTGCTCCTCTTTGGCTCCCTTGGTGGACTCGGCGATCGCCAGCAGGCGCTCGCCGGGATCGGCGATGTCGGTGGCGAGCGACACGAACATCGCCGACACCTGGTTGATCGACTCGCGCTCGGTGCCGTCGTGGACCGAGATCGGGCACGTGACGAGCAGCGGTGTATCGGGGACGCCGCCATGGTGGTCGAGGTAGCGGCGCAACATGCCGGCGCACAGCGCGAGCACAACGTCGTTCACCTTCACGTCGAACGCGGTCTTCACTTCCTTGATGTCGTCGAGCGAGACGCGCGCGAGACCCACCGAGCGGTGCGCGGTGACCGACTCGTTCCACGGGCAGCGCGGCGCGGTCAGCGGCACGGCCCCCACGCCCTTGGTCGGGTCGCGGCGGCCCTGGATCACGTTGTTCACCGACTCGACGGTGGTGCGCAGCAGGGGCAGCAGGCCGGTGGCCTTGCGAACGCGGGAGCGGACCGCGTGCTGCACCAGCTCGAGGTCGGTGGGGATGTGGTCGTCGCGCGGGTCGAACTGCTGCTCGGGCACCGGCTCGCCAGTGAGCGCCGCGAGGTCGGCCGCCGCACCCCGACCCCCGCCGTCGGGGGTCAGGTCGAACAGGTTCATCATGATGTCGGCGCCCGACACGCCGTCGACCGCGGCGTGATGCACCTTGGTGACCACGCCGATCCGGCCGTGCCTGAGGTTCTCGATCACCCACATCTCCCACAGCGGCCGGCTGCGGTCGAGCGGGGTGCCGGCGATCTGAGCCGCCAGCGCGCCGAGCTCGCGGCGACCGCCGGGCGAGGGCGCGCCGATGCGTCGCAAGTGGTAGTCGAGGTCGAAAGTCGGGTCGTCGACCCACACCGGGTGCGCGAGGCGGAACGGCACCTCGGCGATGCGGCGACGGAACAGCGGGAGGTCTTGCTTGGACTCGATGAAGTCGCGGAGCCGCTCGAAGGAGTACCCGCCGGGCATGGTCGACGGGTCGAGCACCATCGTCATGCACACGTGCATGTGATGGGAGGGCGTTTCCAAGTACAGAAACGAGGCGTCGAGGCCAGAAAGCCGCTTCATGGGGCCCTCCCTGTCGGGGAATGGTCGAGGGACGCGAGTTTTCCACCCGGTTCGCCGTGCCGCACCTTCGATCCTCCACGATCTGGCCGGTGGGAGCGTGTGCGGCAAGACTCCCCGCATGGGATGGGTTCTGCTGGCGCTCGGCAGCGTGAGCGCGCTCTTCACGGTGAACGCCCGGTACCCCAGCCGCAACCGGTGGCTGGTCGCGCCGAGCTTCTTCGCCTCGTGGCTCACGATCGAGCTCGCGCCCCAACTGTTGCTGGGCCAAGCGGCGATCGCTGCAGTGTTGTGCGTGTTCGGCGCGCTGGGCTCGGCGCCGGGGTGGGTCGGGCTGGTGCTGTGCGCGCTGTCGTGGGTGGGCCTGCTCGCCATGGTGGCGCAGGCCCAGCGGAGCGCGTCGACCATGCGGGCCGCGCTGGTCGACACGATCGGCGCCGAGGCCGGGTCGCGCTTGTCGCGGGGTGCCCTCCTCATGCCGTTCGTCCATCGGGCCAAGGGCGTGGCGTCGAAGCGCAACATCGTGTTCGCTCGGGCCGGCGGGCGGCGCCTCACGCTCGACGTCTTCCACCCGGTCGACATGAAGCCGGGTGATCGTCGCCCGACGATCCTGCAGATCCACGGGGGCGCCTGGGTCCTCGGGTTCCGCCAGATGCAGAGCATCCCGCTGCGGAACCACCTCGTCGCCAACGGGTGGGTGTGGGTCGACACCGACTACCGCCTCGCCCCGGCGGCCGGTTGGCCCGATTTCCTCGTCGACTGCAAACGGGCGCTGGCGTGGACCCGCGAGCACGCAGAGGAGTGGGGGATCGACCCCGACTTCGTGTGCGTGACCGGGAACTCCGCCGGCGGCCACCTCAGCTCGCTGGTGGCGCTCACCCAGAACGACCCCCGGTACCAACCCGGGTTCGAGGACGCCGACACCAGCGTCCAGGGCGCGGTCCCGATCTACGGCGTGTACGACTTCACCAACCGCAACCGGTCGATGCACGACGACTGGGTGCCGACGTTCCTCGAGCCGTGGGTGATGAAGGCGTTCCACGACGAGCAGCCCGACTTGTTCCGCGACGCCTCACCCATCGACCAGGCCAACGCCGACGCACCACCGATGCTCGTGGTGCACGGCGACCGCGACACCTTGGCGCCCGTGGCCGACGCCCGCACGTTCGTCGACGCGGTCCGCGCCGCGTCCCGCCAACCGGTGCTCTATGCCGAGCTGCACGGCGCGCAGCACGCCTTCGACATGTTCCCGTCGCTGCGGTCCCTGCCGGTGGTCGAGGCGATCGAGCGCTTCCTCCATTGGGTCCATACAAGCCGCCTCGAGGCCGACCCCGCCGCCAAGTCCCCCCCGAAATCCCGTGCTGTGAGCAGTTAGCCACCTGGTGGGTGGCCAAGTGCTCACAGCAGGACGGGGGTTGGGACGAGAACGTGTTCTACTCTCGGGCCGATGGATTTCGGGGACACGCCGGAGGAGGCCGAGTTCCGGGCGCGGGCTCGGGCCTGGCTCGAAGCGAACGCCCCGGCCAGGGGGAGCGCGGATGACTTTTCCGACGGCTACCTGAACGGCCAGTTCACCGAAGCCGAGCACGCCGAGAACTGCAAGCGTTGGCAGCGCGCGTTGCACGAGGGCGGTTGGGCGGGTCTGGCGTGGCCGGTGGCCTTCGGCGGGCAGGGTCGTCCGGCCATCGAGCAGGCCGTGTTCAACCAGGAGATGACCGGGTTCGGCGTGTCGGTGGGTGTGTTCGCCGTGGCCCACGGCATGGTGGCACCGACGCTCATGCGTCACGGCACCCCGGAGCAACAACGGCGGTTCTTGCCGGCCATGCTGCGCGGCGACGAGCTGTGGTGCCAGTTGTTCAGTGAGCCGGCCGCGGGGTCCGACCTCGCCGGCATCACCACTCGTGCCGTGCGCGACGGTGACGAGTTCGTGGTGACCGGCCAGAAGGTGTGGACGTCGAGCGCGGCCGAGAGCGACTGGGGCATCCTCCTCGCCCGCACGGATCCCGACCAACCCAAGCACCAGGGCATCACGTTCTTCGTGGTCGACATGCGCAGCCCCGGCATCACGGTGCGACCGCTCGTCCAGATGAACACGCTGTCGCACTTCAACGAGGTCTTCCTCGACCAGGTGCGCATCCCGGCAGCCAACGTCGTGGGCGACGTCGACGGTGGCTGGCGCGTCGCCGTGACCACCTTGTCGAACGAGCGCGCCGCCATCGGCGGGTCGAGCAAGGGCGACGAGTTCCTCCAGCTCGTCGACCGGGCGCGAGCGCTCGGCCGCACCGGCGAGCCCGTGATGCGCCAGCGTCTGGCCGCGGCGTTCGTGCGCCACCACATCCTCCGCTTCCTCCGCTACCGCATGCAGACCGCGGTGAGCCAGGGCCGAGCGCCCGGGCCGGAAGCCTCGATCATGAAGCTCGTGTACACGCAGCACGTGAAGTCCATGGCCCAGATCGGCACCGACTTGGCGGGGCCGGGCGGGATGCTGTGGCGAGGGCCGGACGCCGACACGTTCTGGCAAGGCCGGATGCTGATGTCGCTGTCGCTGTCGATCGGCGGGGGCACCGACGAGATGCAGCGCAACGCGGTGGCCGAACGGAGCCTGGGGCTACCTGGCGAAGTGCGCGCCGACCGCGACGTCCCGTTCCGCGACCTCGTCCGCGCGGGTCGTTAGCCTCGCCCCGATGTTCGACGCGGAGGACCTGCCCCAGGGCCAGGCTGCCCGCCGCCAGCGGGTCGTCGAAGCCGCGCTCGCGCTGGCGGCCGACGGTGGCTACGACGCGGTGCAGATGCGCGACGTTGGCCGCGAGGCGGGCGTGGCGCTCGGCACCATCTACCGGTACTTCTCCTCGAAGGACCATCTGCTCGCGGCCGCGCTGGTGTCGTGGGTCGACGTGCTCGAACAGCAGATCTCGCGCCGGCCGCCGACCGGGGCCACGACCGCGGAGCGGGTCGCCGACATCTTGCGTCGAGCGCACCGGGCGATGCAGCGCCAACCCCGACTGGCCGAAGCGGTGGTGACCGCGCTCGTGTCGGCTGATCCGGCCACCGCCGTGCCCCAGCGCCAGGTCGGCGAATCGATGGGTCGAGTGCTGTCGCGGGCGATGTCCGACGATCTCGACCAGGCATTTGCCGACCAGGTGATCATGGTGCTCACCCACGTCTGGTACTCGGCGTTGATCATCTGGATCAACGGGAGCGGCGACATCGCCGCGGCGGCCGACGATGTCGAGACCGCCTGCCATCTGATGCTCGACCACGTCGAGTAGCGGCCGGGGCCCACGGAGGTCGGACACCGGTCGCCCGGCACGCCCGGGGCTGCTTGGCCCTCCGCCAGGCTCAGTGCGGGTGGGTGAACTTCGCCATCAGCTCGATGAGCGTGCGCACCGCGAAGCCGGTGCCGCCGGCGGGGAAGTCCTGGTCCTGGCTCTCGGCGAACGCCGGGCCCGCGATGTCGAGGTGCGCCCACGGCGTGTCGCCGACGAACTCCGCGAGGAACAGGCCCGCCACGATGGTGCCGCCGTACGCACCGCCGACGTTCTTCAAGTCGGCGATCTTCGAGTCGAGGTCCTTGCGGTACTCGCGGTGCAGGGGCAGCGGCCACAGGCGCTCGTCGACCGCGTCGCCCGCGGCCCGGACCTGCTCGGCGAAGCCGTCGTGGTTGGACAGCACCGCGGCGACCTTGCGGCCGAGCGCCACCATCGCCGCGCCGGTGAGGGTGGCGACGTCGACGATCGCGTGGGGCGACTCGGCGGCGGCCGCCAGCAACCCATCGGCGAGGATCAGCCGGCCTTCGGCATCGGTGTTGAGCACTTCGACCGTGGTGCCGTCGGAGTACGTGATGACGTCGCCGAGGCGCTGCGCGTCGCCGCCCGTCATGTTGTCGGTGAGCGGGAGGAAGGCCCGCACCCGGGTCTTGACCCCGAGGTCACGCGCGGCGGAGACCGCCGCGGCCACCGCGGCGGCGCCAGCCATGTCCATCTTCATGGTGAGCATCGACGCGTTGGGCTTCAGCGACAGCCCCCCGGAATCGAACGTGATGCCTTTGCCGACCAGGGCGAGGGTGCCGCGGCTGCGGCCTTCGGGCTCGTACGTGAGCTCCACGAACCGCGGCTCGTGCTGTGACCCGCGGTTCACGGCGAGCAGGCCGGAGTAGCCCAGCCGCTCGATCGACTTGGCGTCGTGGATGGTGGCGACTGCACCGCCCGACCTGGCCAACGCGGCGATCGACTCGGCGAGCACCGCCGGCACGAGCGTGCCGCCCGGCTCGTTCACCAGGTCGCGCGCGGCGCAGACGGCCTGGGCGATCCGCGCGCCGCGGTCGAGCGCGGCCTTGGCGCGCGCCCCGCCGGTGCCGACCACGATCACCCGCTCGAGCTCGGAGGCCTTGGCGTCGCGCTTGTACTTGTCAAACGAGTACGCGCCGAGCACGAAGCCTTCGGCCACCGCTTGGCTCGGTGGCAGGTTGGTGGCCACGAAGTGGTTGCGCTTGAGGGCACGGCCGGCGGCCGTTGCGGCGCGGCGGAGGTTCTCGCTGTTGGGCACTCCGCCTTCGGCGACCTCGCCGAGCCCGACGAGCAGGCGGCCCGGCAGCCACAGGATCTGACCGACCTTGCCGTCGAAGTCGACCGTCTTGGCGTACTCGGCAACCGCCTCGGGCAGCTCCGCGTTGGCGGCGACGCCTTCGACGGTCACCTCGGCGTGGGCCGGCAGCTCTCGGGTGAGCTCGAATGTGATCGGCACGGTGCCTCCGCTCGCTCGTGGGTGCAGGGTCTGAGCTTGTCAGGTGTGGATCACGACGGGCGTGCCGGGCGCGACGCGGCCGGCGAGCTCGGTCCAAAAGGCGTTCGGGACGCGGACGCAACCGTGGCTCACCGACTGGCCGATCAGGCCGGGCTCGTTGGTGCCGTGGATCCCGATCTGGCCGGGTCCGCCGCCGAAGGTCTCATACACGTTGGAGAACGCCGCCAGGCCGAACGCGCCGGCGCCGTAGGGGCCGGTGTCGTACGACAGCCGGATGGTCGACGTGACGTAGAAGTGGCCCGTCGGGGTTGGGGACGCGGGCTTGCCGACCACCGCGAGCGACGAGAGCACCGGCTGGCCGTGGTCGAAGAGCGTGACTGTGTGCGCGGTGAGGTTCACGACGATCCGTTGCGTGAGGTGGCGCAGCCGCACGTCGGACGACCGGACCCAGGCCGTGGCTTCGTTGGGCCGTGCGGGCACTTGCACGTGGACCCACCCAGGTTGACGCCCGACGACGAGGAACACCAACGCCCCGCCCTCGGGCGTCTCGGACATCGAACGGCCCGATGTCTGGCCCGGTGAGCTGTACAGCTCGACCGCAGGTACGACCGCGTCGGCCGCCCACGACCCGGGGTCGACGGGGACCTCGAGCGTGCCGTCGACGGTCGAGGACTGCGTGGTGACGGCCTGCGCCACGTCGAGCGTGGCGGCTCTGCCGTCGTTGGCGATCGTGATGACGCCGACCAGCACCAACACCGCGGACGCGAGCCCCACGAAGAACGACGGGATCCGACCGGGACGCACGGCTCCACGCTACGCGATCGGTCGCGCGGCATCGATCCCGCGGCAGGCGGATCGAGGTCGACGCCACCCGCCCGCGGCCGGCGGGCAGCCGGAGTAGGCCGGCAGCCGCGGCTGGCATGGCCGGCAGGCAGGTTCAGCCGGCAGCGGGGCTCGTCAGCGCGAGCCGGACGAGGCGTTCGATCTCGGCCCGTCGGAGCGGCTTGCGGAGCAGCAGGCGCCGGTAGAAGACCGCGCCGACGAGCGACGTCTGCACGTGGTCCGCATCGACGCCATCGGCGAGGTCGCCGCCGGCGCGGGCCGCACGCAGCCGCGCGGCGAGCATCGAGCGGCGCTCCGCGATGTGCGCGTCGAGCGCGGCCGCCACCTCGGGATCGTGTTCGGCGCGAGCGATCAACGCCGGAAGTGCCTTGCCGTAGCGGCCCTGGTGGAGGCGTCGGTTGAGGCTCACCATCGAAGTGATGAGGTCGGTCCGGAGGTCGCCCGAATCGGGGATCGGCTCGCAGCTGGCGAGCACCGGGACGATGTCGCGCACCAGCGCTGAGCGGTCGGGCCAATGGCGATAGATCGTGGTCTTGGCCACCCCGGAGCGGGCGGCGATCGCCTCGATGGTCACGGCGTCGATGCCCGACTCGGTGAGGAGCTCGACTGTTGCATCGACGATGGCGGCCTTCGATCGACAAACGCGTGGGTCGTCGACGGTGGTGGTCACGACGGCACCGCCGCCTCGGCCGGAGCAGAGGAGGTGCGGCCCGCCGCAGCGGGGTCGGGCACGTGGCGGGCGCCAGGGCGCAACTCGGCCGGCATCCGCCACCACACGATCACCGCACCGAGCAACGTGAGCGCGGCGCCGACCCACATCGCCACGAGGATGCCGCTCGCGAACGCCGAGCGGGCGGCATCGGCGATCGCCGCGCCCGCCGTGCCGTGGCGGCCGGCCACACCGAGGGCAGGTCCGATCCCGTGCAGCACCGTGGAGCCGTCGGCTGCCGAGAGGTGGTGGACCGTCGGCCCCATGGCGGCGCGGTACTTCGATGCGAGCAGGCTGCCGAGCACGGCGATGCCGAGCGCGCCGCCGAGCTCACGGGTGGTGTCGTTGACCGCAGACCCGACGCCGGCCTTGTTCAACGGCAGCGAAGCGATGATGGCGCCGGTTGCCGGCGCGGTGGCGAAGCCCATCCCGGTGCCGATCACCCCCAGCCCCACCAGGACCAGCCACGACGGCCCCGTGCGGCCCAGGTACGCCAGCGCGATCATGCCGCCGCCGATCAGGACCAGGCCCGACGTGAGGACTTTGCGGTAGCCGTAACGCTCCACCAGCGCCGCGCTGCGGGGCGCGGAGATCATCTGGGTGATCCCCGACGGCAACGAGTACAGACCCGCACGCAACGGCGACATGCCGAGCACGAGCTGGAGGTACTGGGTCAACAAGAAGTATGACCCGAACAGGCTGAGGAACGATCCCGAGATCGAGATGCAGCCGAGGCTGAACCGTTCGTCGTGGAAGAAGGCGAGGTCGAGCATCGGGTCGGGGGCGCGTCGCTCCCAGGTGATGAACACGCCGCCGAGCACGACCGCCAGCGCGATCGAGCCGAGGATCTGCGGGTCGCCCCAGCCCCAGGCGGGACCTTGGATCAGGCCGAACAGCAGCGACGTGAGCGCCGCGATCGACAGCAGTGCTCCGATGCGGTCGAGCGGCGCCTGGCTGGTGTCGCGCGAGGTCGGCAACAGCACCATGCCGGCAGCCAGGGCGATGGCCACGATCGGCACGTTCAACAAGAACACCGAGCCCCACCAGAAGTGCTCCATCAAGTAGCCCGACATGAGCAGCCCCGCGGCGACGCTGGCGCCGGCTACGCCGGCCCAGATCGCGATGGCCTTGGGTCGCTCGCGGGGAGGGAACACCGACGCGAGGATCGACAGCGTGCCCGGCATGACGAACGCCGCAGCCACACCCATCACCCCGCGGGCGGCGATCACCTGCCAGCTGTGGGTGGCCTGGCTGGCGAACAGCGAGGCGAGGCCGAACACCACGAGGCCACCTTGGAGCGCGCCCTTGCGACCGAAGCGATCGCCCAGCGCGCCGGCTGGGAGCAGGAGGCCCGCGAACAGCAAGGAGTACGCGTCGACCATCCACTGCTGCGCCGTGAACGAGGAGTGCAGCGTGTCGCCCAGGTCGGGGAGCGCGATGTTGAGGCCGACGTTGCCCATCACGATCATCACCAGGCTGAGGCAGAGCACGCCCAAGATGAGCCAGCGGCGTTCGTACGCGTGGCCCCCGGGTTGTTCGATCATGGCGGTGCTCCGTCGGGCGGTGAGGCGAACCTCGGCACGCTAAGGAGCGCCGTGGGGAAACGCAACGCGCGCGTAGCGAAATGCCGGTGCGCCATCGGCCACGGCGGCGCCGAACTTCGGCGAGTTGTGGGGGTCACGCGACCCACAACTCGCCGAAAGTCGGCAGCGAACTAGAATCTGTTCTAGTTTCGGCGGACGTGGCGACAGAGATCGAAGTGAGCGACCAGGGGGTCATGTCGGCCCCATCGGTCATCGAGTACCCGTTTACGCGCACCACCGGGCCGGTGATCGGCGCGTTCATGACCGGGTTGCGCGAAGGCATCCTGGTCGGGAGCCGCACCGAGGCCGGCGAGGTCGTGGTCCCGCCGATCGAGTTCGACCCGGTGAGCGGCAACGACCTCAGTGAAATGGTCGAGGTGGGTCCGGCCGGCGTGGTGACGACGTGGGCCTGGGTCGGCGACCCGCACGACAAGCACCCGCTCGACCGCCCCTTCGCCTGGGCGCTGATCCAGCTCGACGGCGCGGCCACCGGGTTGCTGCACGCCGTCGACGCGGGGTCGGCCGACGCCATGTCGACCGGTATGCGGGTCGTGCCGCAGTGGCGCGACGACCGCGAGGGCGAGATCACCGACATCGTGGCTTTCGTGCCGGAGGAGGGCTGATGGCCGAGGTACAGCTTCCGGAGCGCCTGCAGGGCCTCGAGCCGGTGCGTTCGGTCCGCACGCCGGCGCGGCTCGACTACCAGTTCACCGCCGGCGCCGCGTCGTCGCGGTTCCTGCAGGGCATCGCGAACAAGCGGATCCTCGGTGAGCGCTGCCCGATCTGCAAGAAGGTGTACGTGCCGCCGCGGGGAGCGTGCCCGTCCCACGGCGTGCCGACCACCGAGCAGGTCGAGCTGGCCCACAAAGGCACGGTCGTGTCGTTCTGTGTGGTCAACGTGCAGTTCTACGGGTCGGTGATGGAGATCCCGTATGTGTGCGCCAACATCCAGCTCGACGGCGCCGACCTCCCGCTCATGGGGCTCATCCAGGAGGCCAAGGCATCCGACGTTCGCATCGGGATGCGGGTCGAGGCGGTCTGGGTCGACGACGAGGATCTCGCCCCCACGCTCGAGAGCATCAAGTGGTACCGGCCGATCGACGAGCCCGACGTCGACGTGCACCAACCCGGCGAGCACGGGTGGGAAGGGGTCGAGGACTGATGCGCGACGTCGCCGTCGTCTCCTTCGCCCAGTCGCAGCCGCACCAGCGCCGGGTCACCAACGCGAACGAAGTCGAGATGCTGATGCCGGTCACTCGGGCGGCACTCGACCAGGTCGGCCTCACCATCCGCGACATCGGCTTCACGTGTTCGGGCTCCACCGACTACCTGGCCGGGGTGGCGTTCTCGTTCGTGTCCACCCTCGACGGGGTGGGGCCGTGGCCGCCGATCGCCGAGTCGCATGTCGAGATGGACGGTGCGTGGGCGCTGTACGAAGCGTGGGTCAAGCTCCAGATGGGCGAGATCGACACCGCGTTCGTGTACTGCTACTCGAAGTCGTCGCCGGGTGACCTGCCGATGGTGCTCACCCGTCAGCTCGACCCGTTCTCCGAAGGCCCGTTGTGGCCCGACTCCGTCTCGATCGCTGCGCTCCAGGCCCGCGCCGCGCTCGACGCGGGGGTCGCGACCGAAGCCGACATGGCCGAAGTCGCCGCGCGCAGCCGCCGTGACGCGCTCGCCAACAACCCGGCCGCGCAGCTTCGCTTCGACCGTCCGGCCGACGAGTTGCTCGCCGACCCGTACCTGATCGCTCCGCTGCGGCGTCACGACTGCCCGCCGATCACCGATGGCGCGGCCGCCGTCGTGTTGGCCGCAGGCGACCGGGCCCGCGAGCTCGTCAACCGCCCCGCGTGGATCCGCGGGATCGACCATCGCATCGACCCGATGACCATCGGGCGGCGCAACCTCACCGACGTGCCGTCGGCGCGGCTGGCTGCGGAGAAGGCCGGCGTCGCGTCGGGCAGCGTCGACGTCGCGGAGCTGCACGCCCCGTTCACCCATCAGGAGCTGTTGCTGCGCAAGGCGATCGGCTTGGCCGACAGCGTGACGGTGAACCCGTCGGGTGGCGCGCTGTGCGCCAACCCGATGATGGCGGCGGGCCTGGTCCGCATCGGCGAAGCGGCGAACCGCGTGATGGCCGGCGAGGCGGGCCGGGCCGTGGCCCACGCCACGCAAGGCCCGGCGCTGCAACAGAACTTGGTCTGCGTGCTCGAGGGAGAGAGCTGATGGCGAAGGAACGGGTCGGGGTCATCGGCATCGGCCAGACCAATCACACCTCGGTGCGCGGCGATGTGTCGGTCACGGGACTCGTGCGAGAGGCCGCCAAGCGGGCGCTGGCCGACGCCGAGCTCACCTGGGCCGACATCGACGCCGTCGTGATCGGCAAGGCGCCGGACTTCTTCGAGGGCGTGATGATGCCGGAGCTCTTCCTCGCCGAAGCGCTCGGCTGCACCGGCAAGCCGATGTTGCGGGTCCACACCGCTGGCTCGGTGGGTGGGTCGACGGCCATCGTCGCAGCGAGCTTGGTGCAGGCGGGCATCCACGAGCGGGTGTTGACGGTGTGCTTCGAGAAGCAGTCGGAGTCGGAGGCCATGTGGGCCTTGTCGATCCCGATCCCGTTCACACCACCTCTTCACGCCGGCGCCGGCGGCTACTTCGCGCCGCACATCCGCTCGTACATGCGGCGCTCGGGCGCGCCCGACACCACCGGGATCTTGGTGGCGCTCAAGGACCGCACGAACGCGCTGAAGAACCCGTACGCGCACCTCCACGAAGAGGACGTCTCGTTCGACAAGATCAAGGACTCGGTCATGTTGTGGGACCCGGTCCGCTACTCCGAGACGTGCCCGTCGTCCGACGGCGCCTGCGCGCTGGTGCTGGCGTCGGAGTCGGCGGCAGCCAAGGCGCCGCGACCGCCAGCGTGGGTCCACGGCACCGCCATGCGCAGCGAGCCGACCATGTCGGCCGACCGCGACCCCGTGCTGCCGCGCGCCGGATCCGAGTGCGCCCGCGACGTCTACCGCCAGGCAGGCATCACCGACCCGCGCCGCGAGATCGACTGCGTCGAGATGTACGTCCCGTTCAGCTGGTTCGAGCCGATGTGGCTGGAGAACCTAGGTTTCGCCGGCCCCGGTGAAGGCTGGCGCATGGTCGAAGACGGCGTCACCGCCATGGACGGCGATCTGCCCGTGAACATGTCGGGCGGGGTGCTGTCGTCGAACCCGATCGGCGCGTCGGGCATGTTGCGCTTCGGCGAGGCGGCCATGCAGGTGCGCGGCCAGGCCGGCGAGCACCAGGTCGACGGCGCCCACGTGGCCCTCGGCCACGCGTACGGCGGCGGCTCCCAGTACTTCTCCATGTGGGTGGTCGGATCCGACAAACCCTGACCCGACCCGAGCTGACCTGACCTGACCGTCGCGTTCTGGGCACCCGAGAGCTGCCCAGTTCGGCGTCGGGGTGGGTGGGCGGGGAGTGCGGGAGTGGGCGCGCGTACAGTCGGTGCCATGGTTGACGCCACCACTGCTCCCACGGCCGACGAGCGAGACGCGGCCAGAGCAGCCAAGCGGGCATCCGCGGAGTTCTCCTTCGAGGTGTTCCAACGCGCGTCGGCCACCATGACCACTCTCATGGCCGCGATCGGTGACCGGCTCGGGCTCTTCGCCGGCCTCGCCGAGGGCCCGGCGACGGCCAGCGAGCTGGGCGCGCGGTCCGGCTGCCACGCCCGCTACGTGCGCGAGTGGGCCGCGGCGTTGACGGCTGCCGGCTACGTCGACCACGACGCGGCCACAGACCGGTTCTCGTTGCCCGACGCGCACCGCGCCGCGCTCGCCGACGAAGGCGGCACGCTGTTCCAAGGCGGGATGTTGCAGAACCTGCTCGGGGTCGTGCCGATGCTCGACGCCATCACCGACGCGTTCCGCAGCGGCGACGGGGTCGATCCGTCGCGCTACCCGCCCGACTGCTTCGAGGGCATGGCGCGCATGACCGGGGCGGCCCACGACAACGTGCTCGTCCCGAAATGGCTGCCGACCGTTCCCGACGTGCAGCAACGGCTGATCGACGGCTGCTCGGTGGCCGACGTCGGCTGCGGGCAAGGGCGTGCCATCACCGCGCTGGCCTGGGCCTTCCCGGCCTCCACCTTCACCGGTTACGACCCGTTGCCGGGGCAACTCGACGCGGCGCGGCGGCATGCACAGGCGACCGGGGTCGCCGACCGCATCCAGCTCGTGCGCGCGGACGCCATCGCCGGCCTGCCCGACCAGCACGACGTGATCTGGCTCTTCGACGTCCTGCACGACACCGCCGATCCCGCCGCGCTGGTGCGGTCGATCCATGACGCGCTGCACCCCGACGGCGTGGCCCTGGTGCTGGAACCGAACGCGGGCGACGCGCTCGCCGACAACGTCGGGCCTGTCGGCGCGCTGGAATACGGCATGAGCGTCCTGTACTGCCTGCCCGTGGCGCGCGCGGCGGGCGCCGAAGGCCTCGGGACGTTGGGCAGCACCGAAGCGACGCTGCGGGAGCTGTTCGACGGGGCCGGGTTCGTGTCGGTCACCGAAGCACCCATCGACAACCCGTTCAACCGTCTGTGGGTCGCCCGCCGCTGACGGCGATCCGGGCGGTCACTCGCCGATGCGAGCCGACGCGGTGGCCTTGGCCGGGGCATCGTCCATGCGGTCAGGCCAGTACGGCGGCGGGAACACGGTGCGCTCGTCGTCGACCGGCTCCGCGTAGAACTGGCTGATCCAGCGGCGGAACTTCATGATCGGCCCGTCGGTGTCGGCCAGCGCAGGGCGCACGAGGTGCGCTTTGTGCTCCCAGATCGGCTTGTCCTCGAGGAACTGCTTTTCGACCTCGGCGCAGAACGCCTTGCCGACGTTGGCCGTGGTCTGCTCGTCGCCCAGCGTCTTGAACCGGAAGTTGAACCGGGTGACGCAACGCGTGTGGTCGATCGGTGTGGTGGCCGCCAAGTTCACCGTGTCGACGATGCCACCGAAGTTCACCAGCGCCAGGCCCGGCCCGAACTGCTGGTTGTCGATGCGGGCCTCGACCACGCCCCGGGGCGTGACGAACTTCTGCGACGACAACATCTTGGTGAACGGGCCCTCGGTCTCATAGCTCTCGAGCTCGGGAACGGTGGCGGTGTTGTGGACGAACCGGAAGTGCGGTGAGTCGACGCCGTTCTCCGCCATCTCCTGCAGCGCGGCCTCCACCTCGTGCTCGAAGCGGATGGTGGTGGACCAGTCGGCGTTGTCGGCCGCGAACTCGGGCACTTCGGGGATGTCCCACTGCGGCTCGGCCCCGTCAGGGTGGTACCAGAACATCACCATGCCGTTGCGCTCGATGGTGGGGTACGTGGCGACACGACCCTTGCGGTTCACCCGCTCGCTGTAGGGGATCTCGCAGTTGACCCCTTCGGCGTCGAACTTCCAGCCGTGGAAGGGGCACACGAGCTGGGTGCCGTCGACGTGGCCGCCGTGGCCGAGGTGCGCGCCGAGGTGGGGGCAGAACGCATCCATCACGTGGGCGTCGCCATCTGCGTCGCGCCACCAGATCAGGTGGCGGTCGAAGTAGTAGAGCGGGCGGACCTCGCCGCCGGGCAGCTGGTCGGAGTAGCCCGCCATGAACCATCCGAACGGGAGCGGGAACGGGTAGCGGTGTGCGGTGGGTTGCATGGGTCGGCTCCGCGCGAACTAGAACGTGTTTCAATCATCATAGGAGGCGAGCCGGCGGCGAGCCGACCGACCGGCACGGCACCGGTTCACCAGTCGCAACCTGGCGAGGTGCCACCGGATGCACCACGGGAGGCCGGGATCGGCAACTGCCATAGGATCCCGCGGGAACGCCCGCGGGGCGCAACGGGAGGACGCGTGAAGCTCGGTTTGCAGGTTGGCTACTGGTTCGCGGGGCCGACCCCCGGCGTCGCCGAGCAAGTCGCGGCCGCGGAACGGCTCGGGTTCGACTCGATCTGGTTCGCCGAGGCGTACGGCTCTGACTGCTTCACGCCGCTGGCGTGGTACGGACAACAGACCTCGGGTGTGCAGCTCGGCACGGCGGTCTGCCAACTCTCCGCTCGCACGCCCACCGCCACCGCCATGACCGCGCTCACGCTCGACCACCTCACCGGCGGACGGATGATCCTGGGCCTCGGCGCGTCAGGCCCGCAGGTCGTCGAGGGGTGGTACGGCGAGCGCTACCCGCGGCCGCTCGCCCGCACCCGCGAGTACGTCGAGATCATCCGCCGGGTGCTGGCTCGTGAGGAGCCGCTGACCTTCGACGGCGACTTCTACCAGCTGCCACGGACCGGGCCTGACACCACGGGGCTCGGCAAGCCCATCAAGTCGATCACGCACCCGCGCCGCGCCGACCTCCCGATCTACCTGGGCGCCGAAGGCCCGAAGAACGTCGCGCTGGCGGCCGAGATCGCCGACGGCTGGCTGCCCCTGTTCATGGGCCCGGGCGGCGATGCGTACTACCGCGCCGCCTTGCAGGAAGGCTTCGACCGCCCCGGCGCGCGGCGTGGGTGGGACGACTTCGAGGTCTGCGCCACGGTGAGCGTCGTGGTGAACGACGACGTCGAGGTGGCGGTCGACAGCATCCGCCAGCACCTCGGCTTCTACATCGGCGGCATGGGTGCCCGTGACGTGAACTTCCACGCCGACGTGTTCTCGCGCATGGGCTATGAGGCGGAGGTCCACGACATCCAGGACCTGTTCCTGTCAGGTGCCAAGGCCGAGGCGATCGCCAGCGTCCCGCGCCAACTCGTCGAGGACATCGCGCTGGTCGGCCCGGTCGACAAGATCCGCGACGACCTGGCGCGCTGGGAAGAGACCTGCATCACCACGATGTTGGTGTCGGGTCCGCCGCTCGCGCTGGAAGTGATCGCCGACACGATCCGCGGCTGAACCCCGACGTCGATGCGGCGCGCCTGGCGGGGTGGGGGTGTGGGGCCGATGCTGCCGGTGGCGGCGTGGGCGGCCGGATCAGGGCAGCTCGGGTCGGGTGGCGGCGTCGGCGAAGCGGCGCAGCCGGGCGTACGCCACGGCCAGACGGCGGGCGTGCTCGCTGCTGGCGAAGTCGCCGAGCGCACGCTCGAGCTCTTCGTCGGTGGCGGGGTCGAGCAGGAATGCCGTGTACTGCTTGGCCGCGTCGCCGATGGCGTCGGGCGCGAGGTGTGCCACTGTGTCGGGCGCGTCGACGCGCAGCGGGCTCTCGCAGAGCAGCTCGACCAGATGTTGGGTGGCGGGGAGCCGTGCATTCGTCTGGCCGGCCAATGCGTGGTGCCACTCGCTGAAGTAGGGGTCGAGGTCGGCTTCGGCGATGGCGATGGCGTCGAGGATGCGGTGTGCCGCGAAGCCCGGGCCCACCCAGCGACCGAGGTTGTGTCGCCACCAGACGGTGAGGAACCGCCACACGGCCCGCCGCTCGGTGAGCGGCCAGGTCTGCCAGTTGGCGCGCTGCAGCTTGGTGGTCACCACCGCAGGGGTGATGCCGGGATGGTCGGCCGCCGAGAGCTCGAGAAGGCGGGGGAGGAGGCGTTTGAAGTCGTCGACCTCGCCCCAGGTGCTCACCGCCTTGCGGGCGTAGCGACCGAGCAGGTCGGCGGGTACGTCGCGGACCGGCGCGGCGCCCAGCCCCATGAGGTCGGCGTCGCTCACGCAGTGTGCGCAGGCCGGCATCGTGGCGCGGTACGGGTAGGGCGAAAATGCGAGGTAGAGCGCGTCGACGGCCGCGCGCACCTGAGCGTTGCTCGTTGGCTCCTTGGCCGTTGTGATGATCCACCCCCTTCGCAGAGCGCCCGCCGCCGGCGGCGATGCTATCGGCGGTGGCGACGAGCTGTCAGGTCTGTCAGCGTGGCGCCCACCAGGAGCAGCCCGCAGCCGATCATGGCCCACGAGCGCAACGGCGAGCCGGTGCGGGCCAGGGGCACCGCGTCGGCCGGCGCGGCGAGCTGCGCGGGAACGACGGTCACCGGCGGTGCGGTGGTCGGAGGGGTCGTGGGTGTGACCGCGGTGGTCGGCGGCGCGCCGGTCGGCGGTGCGGTGGTGGGCGGTGCGGTGGTTGGAGGGGTCGTGGGTGTGACCGCGGTGGTCGGCGGTGCGGTGGTCGGCGGTGCGGTGGTGGGCGGTGCGGTGGTGGGCGGTGCGGTGGTCGGAGGGGTCGTGGTGGGCGGCGGGGGCGTCGCGGCCAGGGTGGCCTCGGCGCGCAGGGGCCGCACCTTGGGCAGGATCACCCGCTGCGCGACGGCGCTCGTGGGTGCGAACAACGCGGGTTGGAGGTCGGGGACTTCGGCCTGCACCGCCACGGTGGCGGCGCCAGCGGGGCGCGTAACGGTGATGGATGCCGTGCCGTCGAGGCCGGTGGTGGCGACCAGACCCGCCGCCGTGGTGGCACCCGACAGGGCGAAGTCAACGACCACACCGGATACCGGTCGCCCGCCCGCGTCGACCACCGTCGCCACGGCTCTCGGCGGCGCCTCCGCACCGACCTGCGTGGTGGCGTCGTCGGCTGAGGCAGCGGCTGGCGTCACCCAGCGCACGCGCAACGCGATCGGGCCCACGAGCGAGCGGTGGGCTTCGCCGTCCGCGCGGATGGCCCGAGCCCGGGCCAGCACGTTGGCAGCCTTGCCCCCGAACCCGGCGATCTGGTCGGGGCGCAGCCGCTCGACGTGCAGGCGGCCGTAGGGGTACTGCGCCCCGCGCAGGTCATGGAGCGCCAGCATCACCCCAGCCGTGTCGATGGGGTCGGGGCTGCGGCCGTAGCGCCCGGCGATCCACGCCATGGCGGTGAGGTCGCCGGGAGCCAGGGGCAGTGTGGTCGGCCGGTAGCCGAGGGCGGCGTCCGGTGCCCGCGACCCGTGGTCGATGCAATAGGTGGTGCCGATGCCGGCGAGGTCATACGACCCGTACCAGCTCGTCCAGCCCAACACGGTGCCCTCGAAGCCCACACCGTGGCGGACGGCCGCGCGGGCCGGCACGGGGGTTGCCCACAACACGGCCAACCCGACCGCGGCGACGACGCCGACCAGGCGCGCGGCACGGCGGAGGGGCGACCGCGCGGCGGCGAGCGGAAGGGAAGGGGTGGCGACAGCCGGATCTGGCATGGCACGACCTCGATCAGACGGAGGATGGAGGTCGGCCGGGGCCGGCGAGTGGTGAAGATCGAAAGATATCGAAGGATCACGACAGTGGCAACCCGGTGCCAAGTCGGTGCGGCCGTCACCGATGGGTGCGCGGCGGTCGGCGGGCGCAGCAGCGCTCGAGGCGCTCGATGATGCCCTCGGGTGCGTTGGCCTCGATGAGGTCGAGCAGATCGCGCTCGGGCGGCCAGTGATCGACCAACCAGCTGCCCATCACGGCCGGGCCCACCCAGTCGAGGAGCAGCTGCGGCTCGTCGACCTCGATGTCGTCGAGGGCGCGCTCGGCGAGCTCGGGGAACTTGGCGAACAACCACGGCCAGCCCACGTGGTCGAGCTCGCGGTGCAACCGGCGGATGGTCGTGGTGCTGGGCGGATCGGCCCCCGGCGCGGCCTCGGCCAGCTCGGCCCGCAAGAGCGGGTGCACCGCCGCCGCGCGACGCCACGTGAGCGGCGCCTCGGGCTGCAGCGCCAGCGGGGCGACCGCATCGAGCCACATCCGCTGCACCCAGGTGGCGGGACCCGGTCGCTTCCGGTCCAGATCGATGCCGAGCGCGCGTGCGAGCAGGTCGGCCACGCGGCCCTCGGGTGGTTGATCGGCGCAGTCGGTCAGCAGCGCTCGGGCCGCCTTGTCACACGCATGGGTCGACCCCGCCGCGACCCCGTCGCGCGTGAACAGGTGCGTGTGCACGACCCGCCCGGGCTCCGGCGGTCGGCCACCGTCTGGTGCGGGCGACAGCGAGCGCACCGTGCCGCTGACCACCACGCCGATGCCATGCCAGTCGTCAGGCGCGTCGAAGCCGGCGAGCACCTGCACCGGATGCGTGGCACCCGGCTCGATCTCGCCGAGCGGGATCATGCCGATCTCGATCGGTTCGGGCTCCTCGGGCTGGAGCCGGATGCGCACGAGTTGCGGATCGCGCGGCGGGACGGAACGGCTCAACGCCTCGGCGATGTGGTGCAGCTCCGACGGGCCGAGCGGCGGCTCAGATGGGGCTGGGGGCCACGACGGGTCGCCGCCTGCGGCGGCGGGGGACGACGCGTGGGAGGAGGACTGGACAGAGGATCGTTGGGTCGACATGGACCGCTCCCTGCGGAGATGGCAGCGAGACGGTCGCGTGAGCGGGGTGACCGTGATCCCGTCGGGGTGGCCACGATCCAACCACACGGGTGTGACATTTGGGACCTGCGCGGGGAGGTCGCGTGGCGGATCGTCGAGTCGGGGGCGTCCGCGCCCAGGACGCAGGACGCACGACCATGGCCTCCACCAGCCGAGCCGAGGACGAGGACGCCGCCGCGGGCGGCATCCGGCCGGCGAGACGCTGCGCACGCCTATCCGCGCAGGTCCTCACGGTTGGATGTTGGGTCGAGGCGCGGGTGGCGACTCCGACCGTCGCGGTGGGACGGCACGCGCCCCAGGGGTTTGGGGTCAGATCGCGACTTGGGGGCCGGTGGCCGCGGCGGGCGTGAGCCGTACCCGCGGCGCCGGGGCGGGGAGCTGCCAGGACATGGCCGCAGCCGTCTCCGGTGCCGGCATGCGATCGACGTGGCGCGAGGCGTTGGGCCAGCGGCGCTCGGTGAGGACTCGGGCGAGGCGGGCGTCGCTGGCGGCGTACGCGTGGAGCGCTTCGTTGGTGAGGTCGTGGATGTGGGACCGGTCGACTTCGACCGGGGTGAGGCCCATGGCCCTGGCGATCGACTTCAGCGAGCACGAGATCCGCAGCAGCGGACCGACGTCGGACTTGTAGAGGCGATACGCGTCGAGGTGGCGGTGGCCGTACCACTCGCCCCGGTACGCGCCCGGGTGTCCGGGGAGCGGCCCACGCACCGCCAGCGCCGGGTCGTGGCGGATGCGGAGCCCCAGGTCGAGGGGGTGGCGGCTGGCCCGGTCGGCGATGAAGGGAAGGTCGAACGCCCCCCCGTTCCACGTGGCGATCACGCCCGGCGGCAGCTCGAGGAGCTGCTCGTCGACAGCTAGGAGCAGGTCGGGCTCGGGCCCGGTGAACACCCGGTCGTGCCCGGGCCACGACAACGCAACGGTGAGCACACGGGCAACAGCGGGGTCGAGGCCGTTCACCCGCGTGTCGGTCTCGATGTCGAGGCCGTAGATCATCGGCTGGTGTCCCACCGTGTCACGTCCCTCCCGCGACGGCCGTTGCCGAATGCTACGAACGGCTACGGCGCGAACGGGGGATGGTCGCGGGTGGGGTCGGTCGGTGGTGCCAGCACCGGTCGGGCAGGCGACCCCCCGGGGCTCACAGCAGTTGCGAAGCGAGCTCGGCCAGCTCGGACCGTTCGCCGCGAACCAGGCGGACGTGGCCGAACAGGTCCTGGCCGCGGAACGCGGTGACCAGCGCGGTGAGGGCGTTGGTCTGCTCCGACAGGAAGGCCGCGTCGATCTGGGTGGTGTCGCCGGTGAACACGACCTTGGAGTCGGCGGCGATGCGGGTCAGGATCGTCTTGCCGACCTGTGGCGACAGGTTCATGGCCTCGTCGACGATCACGAAGCTCGAGTGCAGCGTGCGACCCCGCAGGTGGGTCACCGATTCCATGGTGAGCTGGCCCCGGGCCCGCACTTCTTCGAGCACCCGTGCGGCGTCCTCCTGGCTCCGTTCGTCGGTGAGCGCGTACACGGCATCGGTGATCGCGGCCATCCACGGGTCGAGCTTCTCGTCGAGCGTGCCGGGCAAGTAGCCGAGCTCGGCCTTGCCGACGGGGACCACCGGCCGGTACACGCAGATCCGGCTGTAGCGGCCCTCCTCTACGACCTGTTGCAGGGCTGCGGCGACCGCCAGCAGCGTCTTGCCCGTTCCCGCGGGGCCGTCGAGGGCCACGACCTTCACGCCTTCGTCCAGCAGCAGGTCGAGCGCGAACCGCTGTTCCTTGTTGCGAGGCCGGAGGTCCCACGCGTGGCGGTCGGGTCCGAGCAGGCGCACGTGCTGGGGCGTGCGACGGACGAGCGCGGACTGGCTGCCGGCGTGGAGCACGCCGTACTCGTTGACTTCGAGGCCGTCGAGCGCCGCTGCCGCGGGATCGTCGGGCAGCACCGAGCCGGTGTCGAACAGCCGGTCGATGAGCGACGCGGCGACTTCGAGCTCGTGCCAGCCGTAGCCGCGCGGCCCGCGGCGCACCGCGCCGAGCGGGTCGTGCTCGCTGGTGGCGAGCCCGAAGGTGGCGGCCTTGACCCGCATTGCGGTGTCGTTGGACACGAGCTGGACGGGCGGCCCTCCGGGCAGCTGCTGGCCGAGTGCGGCGCCGATGATGCGGTTGTCGGGCTTGTCGGCGTCGAGGCCGTGCTCGCGCAGCAGCGCGGTCTGCACGTTGTTGAGCTCGACGCGGATCGTGCCGCCGACCTCGCGCGGCGCCGCGGCCTGCAAGTCGCCCCCGAAGTCGAGGCGGATCCCTTCGATGCGGCGCAACACCTCTCGCGCGGCGACCCCCACCGGGTCGAGCCGCTTCTTCAACCCGTCGAGCTCCTCGATCACGGTGAGGGGCAGGACCAGGTCAACATCGGGGTACGCGTCGAACACGCCGTCGGCATCGGCGACCAGTGCGGAGGTGTCGAGCACCACCGTGGCAGTCGTCGTGGCGCGCCCGTCAGGGCGCGACGGCGCAGGGAGGAGGTCGGTCACAAGGCATCCCTTCGATGGGCGCGGCGGCCCGGCGACGCCGGGGGGCGCAGCTGGCGCCCCTCATCTCTCGCGTCCGTCGGACCTGTGGTCACGAACCGTTCCGGGCTCGCTCACACGAAGCAATCGTGCGCATACCGCCACCAATGAAAGCCGCGCGCGGTGCCGGAGTGGGGGATGGGCCGGGTCAGTTCACGAGATGTTCAGCCGGCCGACACGCCGAGGGCGGTGGGCGCCCCGGTGCGCTGGCGCGGCGTCGCCGGCTACGTGGTGGACGGCGACGCCGTCACGATGAAGTGGACGGCCACCGGTCCGTGCACGCCGAGGGTGATGAGCTGTTCGATGTCGCCTGTGCGGCTCGGGCCGCTGATCAGCACCAGGTTCGACGGGAGGCTGCGCCCGTCGCCGAGCGGCCGGAACACATCCGCGGGCGTGGCGGCGATCGAGGCCGCGTCGATCACGCAGGCGTGGACCCGGGGCAACAGGCTGGCTGTGCGGCTGCCTGCCACTGCGCAGTCGACCACCGCCGAGCCCGTGGCGGCGATGGCGGACACCGCCGAGGTGACGCCGAGGTCCGCACGCGCCGCGGCGGCAGGTGACAGATCGGTCGACACGTCGACGCCGAGGGCACGCAGGGGCTCGACCAGCGCCCGCGCACGGGGCTCGGCGCTGACCACCGCGCTCGTGATGGCGTGCTCGCGCACCAGTCCGGTGAGCAGGTCGGCGGGCACGCCGGCCGCGGCCACCACATCGACCGCGGCCTTCTGGTCGGTGGCGACGCGCCGGAACACGTCGACCAGGTCGGCTGCGGTGCCGTCGTCGGCGGGGTCGACGAGCCGGAAGCGGATCTCGGGCGCGCTCGCCTCCGGTGCCGGCGCGGGGTGCGCGGGCCACCTCGGTTCCGGTGAAGTGGACGTGCGAGCCGCCTGCCGCCGGAGGCGGGCGAGAAACGCAGTCCGGTCGCCGGACTCGAAGGCAGCCCCGGTGGTCACCCGGCGAGCGCGTTCACGAGGTCGGTCACGCTGATGGTCGTGGTGCTCGCGGCGGACGGCGCGGTGACGTCGGTCCGCTTGCCGATGTTGTCCATCGTGGCCCTGGCGTCGAGTTTCATGACTCACCTTCGGTTCGTTGGCGCCAGCGGTCACGGAACCGCTGGCCGGCGGGCACGGGCAAGGTGCGCCCCTTGCTCCAACGCGCCGCTCCTGGAACCATCCAGGGGTGCTTTGCCACGCCGCGACCGAGCGCGGCGGCCTTCGTGGAGGCGTCGTAACCCCGTGGCGACGCCCACAGCATCGACCACGCCCGCCACGCCGCACGCTCGGCTCGGCCCGCCCCGCCGGCCGCCCGGTTGCGGCGATGGGCGAGCAGCAGGTCCTGCAACGGGATCTCGACCGGGCAGGCGTCCATGCACGCGCCGCACAGCGTCGAGGCATCGGCCACTTCTGCGGCGCCGGGCGTGGTACCCGCGAGCAGCGGGGTGAGCACCGCGCCCATCGGCCCCGAGTACACCCACCCGTACGCATGGCCGCCGACTTGGCGGTACACCGGGCAGACGTTGAGGCAGGCGCCGCAACGGATGCAGTTCAACATCTCCTCGAACTCGGTCCCGAGCAGGTCGCTGCGCCCGTTGTCGAGGATCACCACATGGAGCTCGTCGGGCCCGTCGGGTTCCCCGGCGCGGCGCGGGCCCGTGATGATGCTCGTGTACGACGTGAGCCGCTGGCCGGTGGCCGATCGGGTGAGGAGCGTGAGCAGGAGGTCGAGCTGGGCCCAGTCGGCCACGACCCGCTCGGCTCCGATGACCACGACGTGGATCCGGGGGAGCGACGTGACCATGCGGCCGTTGCCCTCGTTGGTCACCAACACGATCGATCCGGATTCGGCGACACCGAAGTTGGCGCCGGTGATGCCCACGTCGGCGTCGAGGAAGCGGCGGCGCAGCTCGGCGCGGGCAAACGCGTTGAGCTCCTCGGGAACCGCCGGAAGCGACTCGGGCGCGCCGGCCTCGGCGCCGAACACCTCGCGGATCGAGCCGCGATCGTGGTGGACGGCCGGCGCGATGATGTGGCTCGGGTGCTCGCGGGCGAGCTGGATGATCCACTCGCCGAGATCGGTCTCGACGACCTCGCACCCCGCGTCCTCCAGGGCGTCGTTCAGGCCGGTCTCCTCCGTGGCCATCGACTTCGACTTCACGACGCGGGGCGGCCCGGCGGTCGCGTGGTCGGGTCGCAGCCGCGCAGCACGCCCGGCGAGCCGGGCGATGTGCCGGTTGGCGTCGGTCGCGTCGGGGGACCAGTGCACGTGACCGCCGGCGGCGAGCACCTGGTCCGCGAAGCGTTCGAGCACGGCGGGAAGGTCGGCGATGAGGGCGCGTTTCACCGCGCGGGCACGGTGACGAAGGACATCGGGGTCGTGCAGCTCGGCCAAGCCGTCGAGGCGGTGGCTCGCGAAGCGGTCGACCGCAGTGGCCACACGGCGGCGTAGCACCGGGTCGGCGACGGCGACCGCCGTGCGGTCGCGCAACGTGCTGTCCGGGCCGAGCGGCCAACTGCCGGTCATCACTCGGGAGTACCCGGTCGCTGGGGTGGCTCGTGGCGGGGTGTGTCGCCGGCTGCCTCCGCCGGCGCGTCGATGGGTGGGGGCAGGGCGGCCGCGAGCAGCTCGGCGATGTGGCTGGTGCGGATCGGCCGGCCGCGCGCCTCCGCGCGGGTGCGCAAGTGCACCAGGCATGACGAGTCGGCCCCCACCACCAGGTCGGTCCCGGTGTCCGCGAGCGAATCGAGCTTCTGGTCGGCCATGGCCTCAGAGGTCTCGGGCAGTTTCACGCTGAACAGACCGCCGAACCCGCAGCAGCGCTCACTGTCGGCCCACTCGGCGCGCTCACAGCCGTCGACAACGTCGAGCAGGTCCAGCGGTTGGTCCCGCACGCCGAGCTCGCGCAACAGGTGGCAGGAGTGGTGCCAGACCACCCGTTGCGGCTCGGGGGTGGCCAGGGCCGGGAGCGGATGGCCGGCCAGCCACTCGGTGAGCTCGAACGTGCGGGCGGCGACCGCGCGAGCCCGGGCGGCCGTGGCGGTGTCGCCGACGAGGTCGAACAGCTCCGGCCACGACCGTCGGACCATCGTGGCGCACGACCCGGCCGGCACCACCACCGCTTCGACGCCCGCGTCGAGCTCGGCCGCGAGCGCGTCGAGGGTGGTGCGGGCCACGCGGGCCGCGTCGGGTGAGAACCCGCTGTTCCACGCGGGCTGGCCGCAGCAGGTCTGCGCGAGCGGCACCACGACCTCGTAGCCCACCGCTTCGAGCAGCTCGACCGTGGCCATGCCCGCCTCGGGCTCGAACACGTCGACCAGGCAGGTGACCAGCAGGGCGACGCGAGGCCGCGCGTCGGGCGCTCGCTCCGCGCCGGCGGTCACGATCAGCGCAGCTCGTACTTGGGGTTCAACAGCGCCAGCCGCCCTCGGTGCTGGCCGACCATGCCGTGCACGCGGATCGTCGAGCCGACGTCGAGCCCGGCAAGCGTGCGACGGCCGAGGAAGACGACCTGGATCTGCCCGCCCTCATCGGCGAGCGTGACTTCGAGCGCCGCGACGCCGGAGACCGGCTGCACTTCCATGACCTTCACGCGACCGACCAGGTCGACTCGCTGGCGGAAGCGGGCGGCGGCGATCGGCGACGGCGTCTCGCTGGGCGTGGCGGTGCCGCGCGAGGCCGCGTCGGGCGCCACGTCGAACATGATGCCTTTCGGGCTCGCCTCCACTTTCGACGGCTTGCCGCCGACGGTCACCGTCCGGAGCCGCTCCTGGTTCGCGCGTGCTTCCTTGGCCGATTCGTAGTAGTCGGCCGCCGACTGCTCGCTGTGGCGGCCCGACTGCAGGTGGAACGGCACGAACGTGACGTTGACGTGGGGGAGGTCGGCGAGGGCCTCGGCGATCTCGTCACCGGTGCGGTCGTGCAAGAAGCGGTGCCAGAACCGCCGGTACTCCAGGCGCGGGATGAGGACGGTGACCTCGGTCTCGGCGTCGATCGCCTCCGCTGCGGCCGCCTCCAGCGCGGCCCGCGCCACCCGGCGGTCGGGGCACTCCACGATCTGCAGCGGCACCCGACCGAGGCCCGTCTCGGTCCAGTTCTCGCCGAGCTCGCGCGCGCGTTGCTCGTCGATCGCGAAGTGCATCGCACGTACCTGGTCGGGGGACAGCGTGCGCGCGTACTGCAACGCTCGACCGACCGCGCGGCTCAACTTGTCGACCATCACCAGCACGACGTGACGCTTCAGCACCACTTCCTCGGGGGCGTTCGACGCCTCGTGCGTCAGTTCGGCGAGCTCGGACTCGTACTGCTTGTTGAGTCGCATGAACACGAGGATCAGCAGCGGTGTGGCCACCACGACCACCCAGGCGCCTTGTTTGAACTGCGTCACCAGGATCGTGAGGAAGACGATCGCCGACAGCAGGGCGCCGATCCCGTTGATGGCCAAGCTGCGCTGCCAGCCCGGCTCGCGCTTCGTCAGATGGTGCTTGGTCATGCCGGACTGGCTGAGGGTGAAGCTCAAGAACACGCCGACCGCGTACAGCGGGATCAATGCGTTGACCGTGGCGTTGGTGACCAACAAGAGCACGGTGGCCGTCACCGCGAGCGACAAGATCCCGTTCGAGAACACCAGCCGGTGGCCGCGCTTGGTGAGCTGGCGCGGGAGGAAGGCGTCCTCGGCGGCGAAGCTGGCCAGGCGTGGGAAGTCGGCGAAGCTCGTGTTGGCCGCCAACATCAACACGAGCATCGTGCTGATCTGCAGGAACAGGTAGCCGAGGTCGGCCAATGCGCCGTGCCCGAACACCTGCCGCGCGACCTGGGAGATCACGGTCGGACTCCCCGACTCATGGGGCACGGGGTGCACCTTGGTCGAAAAGAACGACAGGCCGAGGAAGAAC
Organism: Acidimicrobiales bacterium; assembly: GCA_035547835.1. Lineage (NCBI taxonomy): Bacteria > Bacillati > Actinomycetota > Acidimicrobiia > Acidimicrobiales > Acidimicrobiales bacterium. The sequence goes on along the minus strand of DASZTW010000006.1, from coordinate 87,007 downwards.
GTGCCGAGGATCACGGCCATCCACACGAGCGTCTTGCGGGCGTTCTTCCACTCGGTGGGACGGAAGGCCGTCACCCCGTTGGAGATGGCCTCGACGCCGGTCATGGCCGAACCACCCTTGGCGAACGCCTGGAGCACCGCGAACGCACCCGCGCCGTAAAGGAACGTATGGGTCATGCCCTGCTTGCCGGTGGGGTGCTTGGTGAGGTCGAGGATCGAGCCGGCCGAGCTGAAGTGCCCGATGTGCGCGCCGCCGAACAACTTCGCGAAGCCGATGGCGAACATCAGCATCATCCCGCCGATGAACAGGTACGTCGGGACCATGAAGATCTTCCCGGACTCCTTCACCCCTCGCAGGTTCACCAGGGTGATCAACCAGGTGACGACGATCGACAGCACCAGCCGATACGGCACCAGCGCCGAGACGACAGAGGTGACCGCGGCGATGCCCGCTGCGGCCGAGACCGCCACCGTGAGGCTGTAACCGATCAGCAGCGAGGTGCCGGCCACCAGTCCGACGACGGGGCCGAAGTTGTCGCGGCTCACCATGTACGAGCCGCCCGCGGTCGGATATTCCTTGACGGTCTGGCGATACGACAACACCAGGAACACCAACACGACGATCATCGCCGCCGTCACCGGCACGACCAGGCTGAAGGCGAAGACGCCGACGAGCGGCACCAGGATGTGGAGGATCTCCTCGGTGGCATACGCCGACGACGAGATGCAGTCCGACGAGAAGACCGCCAGCGCGGTCGGGACGCCGAGACGTTGGTGCTCGAGCTCCTCGGTGTGCAAGGGCGGGCCGAGGAACCGCTTCTTCAGCTTGTACGCGAACGTCTCCGGCAGGTCCAGGGCCGGGGACTCCGGCAGCGGCTCGACCACCGGCGAGTCGGTCGACGGAGGGGACCCGGTCGATGCGGTCGAACCGGTCGGGCTGGCGGTCTCGGGCGGGGCCGTGCTTTCCACAGGGCATCAGTCAAGCAAAGATGACCGCGCCTCCCGCGAAGCACGCGTCCGACGCCCGCCCCGCGAACCCCTCCGAGCGGTGAGCACTTCACCACCTGGCGGGTGGCCAAGTACGTGCGCGGACGGGTCGCCCGAGTCGCGGGTCGCCGTTCATTCGCCAGGCTGCGCGGCCTGGCGAACAGGCGCCGTGTTGCGGGGTCGGCTCGCCTCCTGAGTGCTCACCGCAGGGTGTTGCCGGGGGCGGGTGGAGTTGCGACTGGGCAGTGGACCGTGTTGCATGGCGCTCCGTGCACGTGGTGATCGTGGGATGTGGTCGGGTCGGATCCGAGCTGGCCATCTGGCTCGACGAGCACGGGCACTCGGTGTCGGTGGTCGACCGCGACAAGGGCGCGTTGCACAAGCGGCTACCCGAGGCGTTCGGCGGACGGTCGGTCGTCGGCTACGGCTACGACCGCGATGCGCTCCTCGAGGCGGGTGTCGAGAGGGCCGATGCGGTGGTGGCGGTCACCAGCGGCGACAACTCGAACATCATCACTGCCCGCGTGGCCCGCGAGACGTACCAGGTGCCCTACGTCGTCGCCCGCATCTACGACCCGCGGCGCGCGGTGATCTACCAGCGCCTCGGCATCCCGACGGTGGCGACGGTGTCCTGGACCGTCGACCAGATCCGTCGGCGCCTCATCCCGAGCGTGCTGACCCCCGACTGGACCGACTCCACCGGCACGCTGTCACTCGTCGAGCGTCCCCTGCCGGCGGCCTGGGCAGGCAAGAAGCTGAGCGACCTGGCCGACGACCGCTTCCGCGTGGTTGGCGTGGTCCGCGAGGGCGAGGCGCGACTGCCGAGCGACGACTTCGTCGGACAGGAGGGCGATGTGCTCCACGTCATGTGCACCAGCGACGCGCTCGAGGCGTTCGCGGCTCGCTTGGCGGGCGACGACAACGCCGAGGCGGCGTCATGAAAGTGGCCATCGCCGGCGCCGGGAAGGTCGGCGCGTACATCGCCAACGACCTCGCCGACGCCGGCCATCAGGTGGTGGTGATCGAGCGTGACCAGGCCGTCGTCGCCAAGCTCCAGGAGGAGCAGCTTCGGGCGACGTTCGCGGTGGCCGACGCCTGCGAGATCGCCGAGCTGCACAGAGCCGGTATGGCCGACGTCGACGTCATGGTCGCGGCCACCGGCGAAGACCAGGTCAACCTGGTGGTGTCGCTGCTCGCCAAGCAGGAGTTCGCGATCCCCCGGGTGGTGGCCCGGGTCAATCACCCCGACAACGACTGGCTGTTCAACGAGTCGTGGGGCGTCGACGTGTCGGTGTCGACCCCGCACCTGCTCACGGCGCTGGTCGAAGAGGCCGTGTCGGTGGGGTCGTTGGTGCAGCTGCTGAAGCTCGAGAACGGCGAGGCGAAGTTGGTCGAAGTGACGCTTGCGGCGTCATGTCCGAACACCGGGATCCCGCTCGCCAAGTTGGAGATCCCGCGCGACGCGACCGTGGTGGCGGTCGTGCGGAACGGCCACGTGGTCGTGCCTCGGGGTGACACCACGCTCGAAGCCGGCGACGAAGTGCTGGCGCTCGTGACGCCCAACTCCGAGGCCCGCATGAAGGAACTGCTCGTCGGCGGTTGACGGATTCCCGTGGCCACGAGCTGTCGGTTCTGCCGGATCGTCGCCGGAGAGGAGCCGGCCACGGTCGTGCTCGACGACGACGACTTCCTCGCGTTCCTCGACGTGCGCCCGCTGTTCCACGGCCACACGCTGCTCGTGCCGAAGGTCCACCAGGGCACGCTCACGGACTTGCCGGTCGACCTCGTCGGTCCGCTGTTCGGACGTGCCCGCTGGCTGGCTGCCGCGATGGAAGGCGCGCTCGGCTCGCAAGGGTCGTTCGTGGCCGTCAACAACAAGGTGAGCCAGAGCATCCCGCACTTGCACGTGCACGTCGTGCCGCGGACCAGAGGCGACGGCCTGCGCGGCTTCTTCTGGCCCCGAACCAGGTACGCCCCCGGCGAAGCCGATGAGGTCGCGACCCGGCTCCGCAGCTGGCTCGCCACCAACGACCCGCCCGCCCCCTGACCGCCTGCCCCCTGGCCGCTGCCCCCTGGCCGCGCGCCCCGATCCTGCTGTGAGCAACTTCGGGTGCGCGGATTGGTCACCCGAGTCGCGGGTCACCGTTCGGTTCGTGAGCCTCCACCTGGCGAACAGGCGCCGTGTCGACGGGTCGGCTCGCCTGCCGGCTCGCCTCCTTGGCCACCTCCTGGGTGGCTGGTTGCTCACAGCACGACGGAGGTCAGGCGATCACCGCGAGGTAGATCGCGGCGGCGAGGCCGAGGAGGACGACGCTGGCGCGCAGCGCCGGGGGTCGGAGCGCTCGGGCCACGTGTGCGCCGAGGTAGCCACCGACCAGCGTCGTCGGCGCGGCTACGGCGACCACCGTCCAGCGCACCGGCCCGAACAGACCGAAGATCACCACGCTCACCGTGCAGTCGACGAGCGACAACACCGTCTTGAGCGCGGTGAGGCGGGCGATGGTGCCGGGGAGCGACAGCACCAACGTGGCCAAGATGATCACCCCGAGCGCGCCGCCGAAATAGCCGCCGTAGATCGTGGCGGCGAAGATCGCCGGGTAGCGCCAGCGTCGGCCCTCGCCCGTGGGGTGGCCGAGGCGGCGGGCGATCCACGGTTGCAGGCCGACGAGCGCCGATGCCACGAAGACCAGCGCGGGGACGACCAGGTCGAACGCGCCCGACGGGGTCAGCAGCAACAAGATGCAGCCGGTGGTGGACCCGGCCACGGTGGCCAGCGCCAGGCCGCGCAGGGCCGTGGGCTCCTCCCGCAACTCGCGCTGGAATCCGCCGACGCCGCCCAGGTAGCCGGGCCAGGTGGCGACCGAGTTGGTGACGTTGGCCGTGAGCGCCGGGAGTCCTGCCACGACCATCGCCGGGAACAGGATCAGCGAGCCGCCGCCCGCCACCGTGTTGACCAACCCGCACAACAGCCCGGCGACGGCGACGAGGACGTAGCCGTCGGCATGCATCGCGACAGTCTGGCCGCGGGCGCCGCGTCACCGGTCAAGCGGCCGGTCAGACGAGGGGTCGGGCGGCCGGTCCGGGGACCGGTCGAAGGCTCGCCGGGCGGCCGCTCGAGCGGCCGATCCGCGAGGGTCGGGCCGAGCCGGCCGAGACGCCGCTGGTCAGGCGGTGGCGCCGAGCAGCTTGCGGCAGGCGTCGCCGAGCCCGCGCAGCTCGATGTCGTCGCGCCGTTGCGCCTCCCACACGGCACGGTCCATGGCGAAGCGCAGGAGACGGACCGACTCGCGGGCACCGGTGGCGCGACCGTCGGCATCGAGTGCGGCGCGGCTCATCAGCTCGTCGCCGTTGGGCGCATAGCCGAGCGATCTCGTGACCCCGATCGACGCCGGGTTGTCGTCGTGCGCGCCCGTCGCGGCCCGCGCCGCGCCGAGACCGGCGAACCCGAAGTGCAAGACGGCCGCCCGCATCTCCTTGCCGATGCCCTGGCCCTGGTGCGCCTGGCCGAGCCACGACCCCGTGTGGAAGGTGCGGTTGGTCGGGAAGTCGGTCGCGAAGAGGTCCTGCATGCCGACCGGTGCGCCGTCGGCCCACACCCCGAAGGCCACCCGCCAGCTCTCCGGCCCGAGCGCGCCCCGGCCGGACCAGTGCCATTGATAGAGGCTGCGCCGAACCTCGTCGGGGGTGCCGAGCGCCCAGGCCTCCTCGAACGGAATGGCCGCCGCGGGGTGGATGCCGGTCGCGGCCACATCGGCGAGCGCTTCGAGATCGGCGTCAGTGGGGTGGCGCAACACCAGACGCGGGGTCCGGATCTCGAGCTCGAACAGAGGCCAGTCGCGCATGTACCACGATGGCGATCGGGGTGCGCCGCGAGCCAGCGAGATTCGCGGGCGTCAGCCCTCGAAGCGGACCTTCGGCTGCCCGTCCGCCACCGTCAACGTCACCGGGACCGCAAGGAGGTCGAGCGGATCCCGGTCGCCCAGACCCGCGGCGTGCACGGTGACCACCTCGCCGCGGTGCTCGCCTGCCGCGATCGCCAAGTCGACGCGGACGACCGCCGCGCCGGACGGGCCGTCGGCGTCGACCACCTCGTCGGCGTCGACCACCACCGCGTCGTACCGGCCATCGGGGAGCACCCCGCCACCTTCCCACACCGCCCACCCCGGCAACTGTGAGCACTTGACCACCCACCAGGTGGCCAAGTGCTCACAGCAGGGCGGGGTCGGCGGGGTCAGAGGTCGTCGATCAGGGCGAAGGCCTCTGCCTCGGCAACACCGAGCGCGCGGCCGACCGTGGCGAGCTCGTCGTGGATGCTGCGGCGAAAGCGTGCGAGCGCCGCGTCGCGGCTCGGGTCGTCGTCGCCGGGCACGAACATCGTGGACTCGAACTGGCTGCGGTGCGCCTCGAGCGCGGCGACCTTGGCGTGGCCGTAGCCGGTGACGTCCTCGACGTGCGTGGGTGCGTCGGCCTCGAACAGCAACAGCGCGGAGGGACGGTGCGGGGCCAGACCGTGCTCGCGGAAGAAGTGGGGGTCGCGGGCGGCGACGACCGCGTCGCACGTGAGGAAGCCGGCTTCCCGGTGGTCGGGATGGAGGCGGTACCGCTTCCACGGGTCGTGGCCGACCACGATGTCGGGTCGCAGCTCGCGGATCCAGCGGGCCACTTCAGAACACGTCGACCGGTCGTTGCGCAGCTCGCCGTCGACCTGGTCGACGAACACGACCTCGCCCCCACCGCCGAGCGCGCGGCTCGCCTCCCGTTGCTCTGCTTGTCGGATGGCGACCAGCGCGGTGAGGTCGGCGTCGGGGTTCCATGTGCCTTTCGAGCCGTCGGTGCAGACGAGGTGGTGGATCTCGCAGCCGGCCGCTGCCCACTTGGCGAACGTGGCGCCGCACCCGAACTCGATGTCGTCGGGGTGCGCCCCGATCGCGAGCGCGCGAGCCGGGGTGGGGAGGTTCGAGCTCCGCAGCCGGACGGGGGTGATCGGCGACCCAGGCACGGCCGGATGGTACGTCCGGCGCGGTGCCGCTCGCGCGACCTCGGGCGCCGGGCGCCGTGCGCCGGGCCAGGCCGCCTCAGTCGAGGTACGCGAGGTCGGCGGGGTCGTCGATGTCGTACTGGAGGGCGTCGTGGCGTCGCACCACCAGCGGCAGCGATCGCCGCTCTGCCTCGGCCATGTGCCGCGCGCACGAACCAGGGCCGTACGCAAACTCGAAGCCGGCGCCCGTGGGCACCGAAGCGACGTTGGTACCGTCGCCGCGGCGATCGGGTACCAGCACGACCGTGTCGGCGGCGGCGACGAGCGGTTCCTCGGCGAGCCAGGCGAGGGTGGTGGCGCGGGGCAGGTCGCCGTGGGCGACGACGGCCCGGTCGTAGCCGGCCGCGGCGGCTGCCGCGACGGCGGCCTGCACGGCGCCGTTCAGCCCCGATCCCGGCTGCCAGCTCACGTCGGCTCCCACCGACCGGGCCCAGGTGGCGACTTCATCGTCGTCGCACACCACCCACACGGGAAGCGGCGCGGCCGCACGCACCACGATCGTGGCCATGTGGCGCGCGAGCGCCGAACGCTCCGCCGGCGACAGACGTGGGGCCAGACGCTCCTTGGCCCGGCCGAACGCCTTGACCGGCACCAGCACCACGGCTCCCACCGGGCTGAGTCTACGGCCGGGGACCTGCCGTAGAGTCAGCGAGATGGACATCAACGTGGCGGTGATCGGCGCCGGGTCGTGGGGCACCACCGTGGCGGCCTTGTGCGCGGCCAACACCCCCACGATGTTGTGGGCCCGCCGGGCGGAGCTTGCCGAGCAGATCGACACCGAGCACGAGAACCGCGACTACCTCTCGGGTTTCCAGCTACCCGCGCAGCTGCGTGCCACCGCCGACCTGGAAAGGGCGGTGCGTCAAGCCGACGTGCTCGTCATGGGTGTGCCGTCGATCGGCTTCCGCGACGCGCTCGAAGCGGTGAAGCCGTTTCTGCGGCCGTGGGTGCCGGTGGTCAGCTTGTCGAAGGGCCTCGAGCTGGGCACGAAGTTGCGGATGAGCCAGGTGATCCAAGAGGTGGTGCCCGGCCACCCGGTGGGCGTGCTGACCGGTCCGAACCTCGCCAAAGAGATCCTCGCCGGCCACGCGGCCGCCAGCGTCGTGGCCATGGACGACGACAACGTGGCGCGGGCGCTCCAGAAGATCTTCTACGGCGACCTCTTCCGCTCGTACACCAACCACGACGTCGTGGGTTGCGAGCTCGGCGGCGTGTTCAAGAACGTCATCGCCATCGCGTCGGGCATGGCCGACGGCATCGGCACGGGCGACAACACCCGCGCCACCGTCATCACCCGTGGCCTGGCGGAGACCACCCGCCTCGGTGTCGCCATGGGCGGCGAGGCCATCACGTTCTCCGGCCTGGCCGGCATGGGCGACCTGGTGGCGACCTGCATCTCGAGCCAGAGCCGCAACCGCCACGTCGGCGAGCAGCTCGGCAAGGGCCGCAAGATCGACGACATCATCGACGAGATGAACATGGTGGCCGAGGGCGTCAAGACCTCGAAGGTCGTGGTCGAGCTCGCCGAGGAGTACGACATCGAGCTCCCCATCTGCGAAGAGGTCTACAAGGTCTGCCACCAAGGTGGTTCGGCCGAGGACGCCTACCGAGGTCTTGCTCGGCGGCGTACGGGCCGGGAGATGTACGGCTTGGCTGATCCGCCGCGGCTTCGTCGATGACGGCTCGCCGAGGCTGGCGCTCGGTGGTCGCGAAGCCGCTGGGCGGTCGCGGGCGCGGGACCAGCCGGGGGGCTGGCCCCGAGCCGGCCGACCCGGCGGCCACCAAGGGTTGGGTGCGGCCCTGGGCGTGGTCGCACGGGGGACCCGCGACGCCGGATGCGGGCGACGAGGTGGGACCCGACGAGGTGGGACCCGTCGAGGTGACGACCGTCGACGTGACCACCGGCGGCTCGGCTGCCTCGGGCACGCCCGTGGTCGCGAACGCGCGGCCTGATCGCTTCACATCGATCGGCACGATCGACGGACCGGCGCTCGCCGCCGTCGACCCTCGCGGCCTGGTCACGCCCGGCGGCGCCAGCTGGTCACTCGATTGGTGGGTCGGGGCCGACGATCGCTGGCACCTCCCGTCTGAGGAAGTCGCGGTCCGCCAGCGCCCGCTCGGCGCCGCCCCGGTCGTCGAGACGGCGATGCGCATCCCCAACGGCGACGCCGTGCAGCGCGTGTACGCGGCGCAAGTCCCCGATGGTCACGTGGTCGTGGTCGAGGTCGAGAACCGCTCCTCGATGCCGTTCGCCCTCGCATGGGCGGTCCGGCCGTTCGTCCGCGGTCGGGTCGGATCGGTGGGGTCGGTGGTCGTGGAGGGGCGAACGGTCGTGGCGCGGCCTGCCGCGGGGTCCGCCGCGCACGACGCGCCCGCGGTGGTCCTCGATCGTGGTCCGGGCCGCGTTGCCGTCGGCGCGGGTTCCGGCGGGGATCTGGCCAGCGTGGTGCTCCTCGGCGAAGCGGCGCTGGTGCCCGAAGGGCCGGCGACCGCTGCCTGCCCGCGAGGGCTGGCGCAGGCGGTGGCGATCGTCGCGGTTCCGCACCGGGCGACGGTCCGGGTGGTCGTGCCCCTCGATGTCGGTCACCCGATCGCGCCGACGTTCCCGCCGGTCCTGCCGACCGCCGACGACGTGGTGGCCGGGTGGGACATCCACTGCGGAACCGAGCGGCGCATCGTGTTGCCAGACAGCCAGCTCGCCGAGGCTGCCGCCCGGGCACACCGGCGCCTCCTGCTCGGCGCCACCGAGGGTGGGGCGGCGGGGTCGACGTTGGTGAGCCGTCTCGACCCGCTGGCCGTCGTGGCGGTGCTCGACGCGCTCGTCGACGCAGGCCATGACCACGAAGCGGGCCAGATCCTCGCTTCGTGGCTGCTGGCCGAACCTCGATCGGTCGGCGCCGGTGCGCCCGCCCTTGTCGCACTCGCTCGGTACTGGTCGGCCACGGGCGACGACGACCTCGTGCGCGCCGGGCGCGAGATCCTGCGCGACATGGCGGCAGCCGTGGCAAGCAGCGCGGCCCGAACCGACCTGCCCGTGGCCCTGCGCTGCTGGTCGGTCGCTGCACTGCAGGCGGCGGCATCGCTGCTCGACGAGATCGGCGACCACCGGGCTGCGGCCGACGCGCGCCACACGGTCGGCACCCTCGCCGACGCGCGCGACGCCGCGCTGTCGGCGCTGACGGGGCCGTCCGGCCATGCCGGCTCGTCCGATGCCGATGCCGACGACCACCGTGCGAACGGCGCCGGTGCGGGCGGACGGGTCGCCGACGAGGCCCGCGCGCAGGCTCGAGCCGTGGTGGCGGCCGTGGCAGCCGGGGCGTTGGCGGCTTCGCACCCCGGCGTCGGGCCGGTTGTCGCGGGGGCGGGCGACGAGGGCGAACATGGCTCGCTCGTGGAAGAGCTCGACGCGGCCACGGTCGCAGTGCGGCGCGGCGAGGCCGACGCGACGGTGCGCTTGGAGCGACTCGCGGCGACTGCGTCAGACGCAGGTGCGTGGGGGACGGGAGGCGACGACGACCTTGCCGTGGCGGCCCGGCTGTTGCGCGCCGCGCGGGCCCTCGCCGTCGTCGAGGTGGGCGGCAGGCTCGACGGTGCCCGTCAGGCCACGGCGACGGGTGGCCAGGGGCCGGACCAGGGCGAGGGTGCGGGCGAGCACCGCGCCGCGCGCGAGCTGACGTTGTGTCCGGCCTGGCCGTCGGAGTGGCGGGGGAGCGGGCTGGAGGCGCACGGCATCCGCTTCGGGGCGTCGGCAGTGTCGTTCGCGGTCCGCTGGCACGGAGAGCGTCCGGCGGTGTTGTGGGAGGTCGACGGCCCCCCGGTCACCTTGCGTTCCGGCCTCGACCCCACCTGGTCGACCGTGGAACACCGCGGCGAGACCCTCTGGCACCCGACCCCACGGTGATCTCACCCCGACGGTGAGCTCCACGCTGCTGTGGGCATGCGGGGCTGCCCAGGTGCCTCAACTGCTCACCCCACGATGGTGGGGTGGGGTCACGGCTGGAGTTGGACGGTCTGGATCGCCCAGGGGGCGAGGTCGAACGTGGCTTCGAACGGCTCGAGCGGACGGCCGCGGAGGTCGACTTTCCAACCGTGGCGACCGTCGATGGTGACTTCGGCTGTTGACGCGCTCGGGTTGAACACCCGCACGGTGAGCCCTCCCGACGGGTCCCGGAGCACCGCCGACACGACCGCACCGGTGACCGACAGGGCCTGGTGCCGGTCGCCGTGGATCCGTTCGGCACCACCTGGCGAACCCAGCCCGCGCATGGGGACAAAGGCGTCGTCGACCACGTCGTAAGGGTCGCGGCCACCGAGGTGGACGGCGTAGCGGAAGCGCTGCGGGCCTGCCATCTGCGGCCCTTCCATCGGAGTGATCGGCCCGGCGGGCAACATGCGGGTCCGCATGGGGATCTGCGACAGCAGCCCGGTGCACCGCAACAACGTGAGCGCCAGCGAGTGCGCGGCGCCATCGCGGATGTCGACGAGCTCGTACTCGAGAAGGCCTTCGTGGGCGACGGTCAGGCCACCCGCGCACACGAAGCGGCGAGACGGGAACGTGGGGACGCCTTCCTCGTTCGGCCCGCCTTCGGCCGTGAGGCCCCGCTCGATCGTGGCGAAGGCGCACTCGGCGGTCGACGTGGTGGCGGCGGTCGGCAACGGGAACCAGGCACGTAGCCGGTGGTCGCGGGTCTGGTTGTCGAGGGCGACGTCGACCCGCAGCAGGTCGTCGCCGGCGTGGAGCTCGAGTGTGGTCGTGACCACGACGCGGTGCTCGCCCACCCGTTCCTCGCCGAACGTGGCGTGTGGCCAGGTGTACGTGGCGACGGTGGCGAGCTGGGCCCGCACCGGCCCCGTCTCGAGCACCGTGACCTCCACCGAGTCCGGCGCGTCGACCACGGTGTCGTTCGCCGGGGGGCACCAGTTGTACGTGTCGCCCTTGTCGCCGTCGTCGACCAGCCGGCCGAGGCCGCCGTGGCCGTTCACCGAGTACGTGCCGTCGTCGGCAACGTCCACGGTCAAGATGCCGTTCGACAGCGTGCGGTCCGACGCGGTGGCCGGATCGACCGACAAGGCTGCGGGTGCCGTGCGCCGCCAGCCGAAGCCGGGGACGTCGGCCACGTGGGCGAGGACGGTCCGCGTGGCCTGCCAGGTCATGTGGAACCGGCAGCTCGCGTCGGGACGGGTCGACGCCAGCTCCTCGACGGCGGCGAGCGACGGAGCCGGGTCGAGCAGCCCGAAGCGACCCGCGTCGACGTGGAGGTGGAGGTCGAGGCTGCCGTCGGCGCCGTGCTCGACGTCGATCCGGTCGACGTCGAGGAAGTTCTCCACCACGACACGGTGGAAGTCGACGGCTTGTGCGGCGGTCGTGGTCACGAACTGGACTTCGGGCGGCGACGAGCCGACGGTCTGTGTGCCGGGCAGGTCGTCGCCGGGCGGGAGCTCGAACGACACGACCCCGCTGCGCGTGCGGGCCACGGGGTTGACCGCCAGCGGCACGTCGCCGCCCGCGCCCTCGGCGGCCGCGGCCAGCGCTCGGTCCGCGAGGCCCTCGGCGATCCCGATGGCCTCGTCGAAGCGGTGCAGCACGGAGTCGACCACCTCGTCGACCGAGCACGCGCAGATGGAGTCGTGCGCCGAGTTGCGGACCATCTCCTTCCAGGCCGCCGCGAGGAACGTGGTGGGCCAACTGTCGGGCGGCGCGAAGAGCGCCCACAGCGGCTCGGCCTCGCGCTCCAACGACCGCTCGGCGCGAGCCGCTGCCTGTTTCACGTCGACCCGGTTCGACGCGACCCCCATCAACAAGTTGGCCCGGGCGCCCGAACGCAGCTCGCCGCGGTACGTCGGCAGCCCGTTGGTCACCGCGTCACGGGCGTACTCCGCCAGCCCACCGACCCGAAAGTGCCAACGGTCCTGCAGCGCGTTGGCCTCGGCGACCAGCCGGCCGAGCTGCGGTTGCGGGTGCAGGTGGTCGGTGCCGTTCATCCACAGCAGCGGGTCGGTGGCCTGATGCGGGTGCGCCTCGGCGTAGCGGTCGACTTGCTCGACCAGGCCCTTGGCGTCGTCGGGCAACTTGGCGCCGTTGCCGTACCCGCGAGGCAGGTACTCGGCCCGGACCCGCGAGCCGTCGGGCGCCTCCCACCAGAACGCGGGCGAGTCGCACAAGCGGTCCGGCACGCCCCGCCACACTGTCGTGTGCGCGAAGCCGAACTGGCGCAGCAGCTGGGGCATCTGCGCGATGTGGCCGAACATGTCGGGCAGGTAGCCGACCTCCATCGCGCCGCCGAACTCGGCTGCTTTGTCGATGCCGAGCGCCAGGTCTCGGATCATGGTCTCGCCCGACACGAGGAACTCGTCCATCAGGATGTACCACGGCCCCACTGACAGCCGGCCCGAGGTCACGAGGCGGCGCAGCCGGTCGGCGGCGTCGGGCCGGATCTCGAGGTAGTCGTCGATCACAGCCGTCTGCCCGTCGAGCATGAAATGGGCGTACGACGGGTCGGCTTCCAGCAGCGGCAAGAGGTCGTCGACCAGGTCGACGAGGGTCATCCGGAACGACTGGAACGGCTTGTACCACTCCCGATCCCAGTGCGTGTGCGGCAAGACGTGCACGGTTCGCGCCATGCCGTGCAGCGTAAACGTCGCCCCGCGTGCGGCGGGCCGTCCTGCCCCAACCCTGCTGTGCGCGCTCAGCCACCTCCTGGGTGGTCAAGTGCTCACAGCAGGGGATGGGGGCCGTAGGGTGAGCCGGTGAGCTCCGCACCTCTCGACGGCTACCGGGTGGTCGACCTGACGTCGAACATGGCGGGACCGTTCGGCACCCAGATCCTCGGCGACCAGGGCGCCGACGTGATCAAGGTCGAGCCGCTCGTGGGCGACATCACCCGCCACACCGGCACCGAAGCCAACGGCATGTCGGCCTACTTCGCAAACCTCAATCGCTCGAAACGGTCGGTGGCGGTCGACCTTCGACGCGACGAGGGACGGGCCGTCGTGCGCGACCTCATCGCCACAGCCGACGTCTTCGTGCACAGCATGCGCCTCGATGCGGCGGCCCGGGCAGGCCTCGATGCCGAGACCGTCCGCCGGGACCGCCCCGAGCTCGTCCACGTTGCCATCGCCGGGTTCGGCACGCACGGCCCGCTCGCGGGCCTGCCCGTCTACGACCACGTGGTCCAGGCGCTGTCGGGCATGGCGTCGATCCAGGCCGAGCGCGACGGCTCGCCGCGCCTCACTCGCCACGGCCTGGTCGACAAGGCCACCGGCCACGTGCTGGCCGAGTCGGTGTGCGCGGCCCTGCTGCGGCGGCACCGGACGGGCGAGGGTGCGTCGCTGTCGATCAGCATGCTCGAAGTCGCGCTGGCCTTCCTGTGGCCCGACGGGATGATGACCGAGTCGGTGCTGGCGCCCACCGTCGGGCGACCGGCCGTCGCCGGCTCGTTTCGCGCCACCCCCACCGGCGACGGCCATCTCGTGTTCGTCGCCATGACCGATGCGCAGTGGGCCGGTGTCGCGGCGGCGGTGGTCGACATGGGGGAGCCGGCCGTCGAAGGCGAGTCGCGGGTCGACCTGCTCCGCCGCCTCCGCACCTGCCTCCGCGCGACGACCACCGCTGCGGCCGTCGACCTCCTCACCCGCCACGAAGTGCCGTGCGCGCCGGTGCTCGGGTTGGACGAAGTCGCCGACCACCCCCAAGTCGTGGCGAACGGATCGGCACCCGTGCTCGACCATCCGGTGATGGGCCCGCTCCGCCAGGTGGTGCCGGTGCCGTCGTGGCCCGGCGTCGAGGTCGGCGCGCTGCGGCCGGCGCCATCGGTGGGCGAGCACACCCGCGAGGTGCTGACGTCGATCGGCTACGACCCGGCGCGCCTCGACCAACTCACCGCGGACGGCGTCATCGGCTGAGCTGCGCCGTCGTCACCGACGGCGCAGCGTCGTCGTCACCGACGAAAGAAGGTCGGCTCCACGGTGACGCCGGTGTGCAAGGAGCTCGCGATGAAGCACTCGCGGTGGGCCACCTCGCACAAGTGCAGGAGTCGGTCGTCGCTGGGCGTCGGGCCGGGGTGGTCGGTGTTGATGGTGATCCGGGGCCGCAAACCGATGGCGGTGAGGCGCAACGGCGGGTCGTCTTCGGGCATCATGCCGACGGCGTCGTCGGCGTAGGCCACGACGTCGATCCGGGCCCGCGCGGCGACGGCCAGGAAGCTGAACAGCTGGCACGACGAGGCCGCCGCCACCACGAGCTGCTCGGGGTTCACGAACCGGGCGTCACCGAGGAACGCGGGGTCGTTCGACATCTCCGCGCCGGGCTCGACCCGCGTGCCGTCGACCAGCTCGACCCACCAGCGGTGGACCCGGTGGTAGCCCTCGTAGCCGACGCCGGTCGACCCGGCCCACTCGAGCCCGCTCCGGTAGAGGTGCACGGTGCCGCTCATCGCCGTCGGGCCGCCACGGCCAAGGCGCAGGCGGCGCCGAGCAGCAACCCGCCACCGCCGACCACGCGCAGCCCGCGCCCCCCGCCCGCAGCGCGGCGCCCGTCATCGCCGTCGGGCTCGGTCGGGCCGACCGTCCCTTTGCCGCCCACCGCCCCGACGGACCCGGTCGAACGGAACGATCCGACCGAGCCGATCGACAGCATCGACCCCACCGACCCGATGGACAGGATGGATCCGGCGGAGCCGATGGACAGGATCGATCCGGCGGAGCCGATGGACAGGATGGATCCGGCGGAGCCGACCGACAGGATGGATCCGGTGGACCCGACCGACCGGATGGATCCGGCGGAGCCGACCGAGCGGATCGACGCGGGAGACCCGTCCGACCACATCGACCCAGGCGACCGGTTCGCCCCGTTCGCCGGCACCGGCAACGCGCTCATCGGATCGCCACCGGCGCCACGGGGCCCCCGACCGACCGGGTCATCGGCAGGGGACTGGCCACGAGCAGGCAGTCGTAGCGGCCGTCCGCGGCGCAGGCGTCGGCCAGCTCGTCGAGGAACCAGTTCTGGCCTTGTAACAGCCCCATGTCGCGCAAGTGGATCATGTGCACGGGCAACAGCGCCTTCGGGTCCTCGCACGGGAAGACCTCGAACACCAAGGTGTCGGTGGCCACCGCCGCCACGTCGTGGTCGTGGAGCCACTCGATGGAGTGTGCCGACAGGCCCGGAGAAGGATGGCTGTAGCGCGCGCGGCGGTCGGGGAGGAAGTGCATCTGCCCGGTGCGCACCAGCAGTGCGTCGCCTGCCAGGACCTCGATGCCTGCGGCGGCGGTGGCCGCATCGAGGTCCTCGCCGGTGATCGGGTAGCCGTCGTCGAAATGATCGACGCCTTTCAGGCGGGCGATGTCGACCAGCACGCCGCGGGTCGTGACCGGGCCGACGTGCTCGATGCCGAGCTCGTGGGCGCCCGCCTCGTCGTTGGTGACGGCGTCCACGCCGTTGTAGAGCTTGCCGTCGTAGCCGACATGGGCCAGCGCGTCCCAATGGGTCGCGGCTTGCACGCCCATGGTGACGGCGTCGTCGGACGTGCAGAAGTCCGTCGGGTCGCCGGTCATGGACTGGTTGACCGTCAGCATCGTGCGGTGGGGGTTGTCACGTCCGGGGATCCCGCCGGTCTGCGGGCCGTCCTCGTCGAAGGGGATGGCGAGCGACAACGCCGTGCCGGTGCGGGCGGCCGCGAGGCCACGGCGGACGGCCGCGTCGTCGATCAGGTTCAAGGTGCCGCGGCGGTCGTCAGGTCCCCAGCGTCCCCAGTTCGACACCTTCGCGGCGAGCTGTTGGAGGTGCTCCGGCAGTGCCATCGGCTCAGTCTCGCGGTTCGCCGGCCTCCCGGCGCTCGACAAAGGACCGGGCAGCCTGACGTGCGTGCCTCGCCGGCCTGCCCACTCGGGCCCTAACTTCGAGGGCGTGCGTCAGCTCCGGAAGGCCTTGCAGGGCAAGGGCCCCACGCTCTCGGTCGAGCGGGAGCTGTGGGGCGCGGGCGCGGAGTACGTGGTCGGGGTCGACGAAGTGGGCCGCGGTGCATGGGCCGGGCCGCTCACGATCGGTGCCGCGGTGTTGCCGTCGGACCGCAGGGTCTACAAGGTGCGCGACTCCAAAGTCCTGACCGAGGCGGAGCGCGAAGCGATGTTCGACCGCCTCGTGCCATGGTGTGTGGCGTGGTCGGTCGGCCACGTCAGCCCGGCGGAATGCGACCGGCTCGGGATGGCCGAGGCCCAACGAGTGGCGGCGCGGCGGGCGATCGACGGTCTCGGTGTCGTGCCCGACCAGGTGCTGGTCGACGGCAACTGGGACTTCGTGGGCACCGGTAACGTCCGCCGCATCGTCAAAGGGGACGCGACCTGCTTGTCGATCGCCACCGCGTCGATCCTCGCCAAAGTCACCCGCGACCGGATCATGCGCGCCGAAGCCGAGCACCACCCCGGCTACGAGTTCGACAGCAACAAGGGCTATCCGTGCCCGCGCCACAAGATGGCGTTGCAGTGGATGGGTCCGTCGTCGATCCATCGACGCCGCTGGGTGTTCATGGATCACACCGCGTGGTCCGGTCACTGGCGCCCACCGGAGTGGCGCGGGGAGGACGATCCACCCCCGTTCGCCGAGTGGCAGCCCGTCGTCCCGGACCCCCAACACCGCCTCTTCGATCCCTGACCCGCCCCACCCATCGAGCCAACCGCCACCGTCCGACAACCCATCCGCCCGACAACCCGAAACAACCCCGTGGTGGGTGGGGAAGTGGTGGTTGGGGCGACCGGACAGCCACCCCGTCGGGTGCTTGGGGTGGTCAGTTGGTGCGGAGCTCGCGGAAGGGGCTGGTGGTGTCGATGCCGGGCTCCTTCGGGAGGCCGAGCACGCGCTCGCCGACGATGTTGCGCAGTACCTCGTCGGACCCGCCGGCGATGTGCATGGCGGGCTCGCTGAGCACGAACTGGCTCCACGAGAACGTCCCCCACTCGCCGGTGTCCGCCACCAGGCGCGGACCGAGCACGTGGGAGATGAACTGCGTGGTGGCCCGCATGTTGTTGCACAGGGCCATCTTGGTGATCGACATCTCCGGGCCCGGTGCCTGGCCGGCGCGGATCTTGTCGACCGCACGCTGGTTGGTGAACTTGGCGACCTGGTAGCCGATGTAGACCTTGGCGAACTCGTCGCGCAGCACCGGGTCGTCGGCGAGGTCGAAGTGGCGCATGGTCTCCATGAACCGCACGCCGTTCGCCATCCCTGATCCCGACCCGGAGCCGGCGCCGATCGACGCCCGCTCGTTCATGAGCGTGGTGAGCGCCACCGCCCACCCCTGGTTCACGTCGCCGAGGCGGTGGTCGTCGGGGATGCGGACGTCGTTGAAGAACACCTCGTTGAACGCCGCGCCCCCGGTCATCTGGCGCAACGGCCGGACTTCGAGCCCGGGCGCCTTCAT
Source organism: Acidimicrobiales bacterium (assembly GCA_035547835.1). Lineage (NCBI taxonomy): Bacteria > Bacillati > Actinomycetota > Acidimicrobiia > Acidimicrobiales > Acidimicrobiales bacterium. The sequence continues at coordinate 69,572 of DASZTW010000006.1, read as the reverse complement.
GTCGACGACGAACCCGGTGAGGCCCTGGTGCTTGGGGAGATCCCAGTCGGTGCGGCAGATGACCTCACCGATGTCGCTGTAGTGCGCGCCGGACGTCCAGACCTTCTGGCCGTTGACGATCCACTCGTCGCCGTCGCGGTCGGCCCGCATGGTGAGGCCGGCGAGATCGCTGCCGGCACCGGGCTCGCTGAAGAGTTGGCATCCGATCAGGTCGCCTCGGTACATCTTCGCCAGGTACCGCTCCTTCACGTGCGGTTGGGCGTGGGCCAGGATCGTCGGCGCGACCATCCCGAGGCCGATCCCGAAGAAGCCGGCGTCCGGCGTGGCGTAGCGGGCCTCGAGTTGGTCGTAGGCACGCGCATATGCCGCGGGGAGGCCCCGGCCTCCGAGCTCGGTCGGCCCGGCCACCCAGCCGAAGCCGGCGTCGTAGCGCGTGGCGCGCCACTCCTTGGCCTTGGCGATGTCGGCCTTTTCGGTCTCGCGGTCGGTCTCCTCGAACATGCCGAGCTCTTCTTCGCCTTCGCCCCACTTGAAGCGCTTGTCGGCTTGGCGGAGTTGGGCGTGGCCGTCGAGGAACGTGGCGGCCTCGGCCAGGAAGTCGTCGAGGCTGATGGTCGGTTCTGCCATTGGTCGTGCTCCCCCCGGGTGCAGTCCGGCTCCACAACTTGACCAGTCAGTCAAGTGGCAGAGGTGAACCTACAAGAACCGCGGCCGCCCCGGCACGTCCGCGCGCCGGGGCGTGGAGTTGCCCGACCTGGCGAAGTGCCCCACGGGGGGTCGCCCCTCTACCGTTGACGGATGTCCGATCGGCTCCGACCCCTTGCCGTCACCGTGTTGGGCGCGCTCACCTTGGCGATGTGGACCGGGCGGTTGGGGTTGGCGTGGGGCACCGGCGGCTCGTCGGCCTCGAAGCTGTGGGCCACGGTGCCGGTGGTGGTGTTCGTCGTCGCGGGGATGGCGGCGCTCGCCGTGGTGGTGCGGACCCCTGGTCCGCACCTCGCGGCACGCGACCGCACCCTCGCCCGGGTTGTCGCGTGGTGGACCATCTTCTACTGGGTGGTGCGCCTCCCGGTGATCTGGTTCGACGGGCGGTCCGTGGGCTTCAAGGGCGTCCACACGGTGCTGGCGCTCGTGTCGTGGGCCGCCGCAGGGTGGACGATCCGCTCGTTGCGCTCTGTTCGTCGGCGCGACGCGCTCGCCAACCCCGCTTGACGGAAGCGAACAGACGTTCGATAGTGGATGGGTGACGCCGCCCGCCGCACCGGAACGCTCCCGCTCGACCGCACCGGAACCCGATCACCAACCCGAAGCGCTGCGCCGGCTCCGCGCGCGCACCGGGCCGCTCACCTTGGCCGGCGAACGCGCCCTGGTCGTCGCTCCCGAGCTGCGCGGGCTGTTCCCCGACGGGTTGCGCCGCGGTACCGCCGTGGGCGTGGTGGGCGACGCGGCCGTGTCGCTCACCTTGGCCTTGGCAGCCGAGGCAACCCGCACCGGATCGTGGCTGGCCGTGCTCGGCGCGCCGTGGCTCGCCTGGCCCGCTGCCGCCGAGTTGGGGGTCGCCATCGAGCGCACGGTCGCCGTAGCCGATCCTGGCGCTGAACGCTGGGCCGAGGCGGCTGGCGCCCTGCTCGACGGGTTCGACCTGGTGGTGGCGGTGCATGGCCCGGGCCGGCAGCGCGTGCGCGCCGCCGAGGCACGTCGCCTGGCCGGCCGCGCCCGCCAACAAGGCAGCGTGCTCGTGCCGTTGCCCGACCCGTTCGGCGAGCGGTGTGAGGCGTGGCCCGAATCGACCGACCTGCACTGCCGTGCCGACACCGCCGAGTGGATCGGCATCGGCTCGGGCCACGGCCACCTGACCGGCCGGCGCGTGCAGGTCGAGGTGGGTGGGCGCCGAGTCCCGCGGCCGCGCCGCGCCGAGCTGTGGCTGCCGGGGGCGTCGGGCGACATGGCCGTGGTCGAACCGGTGGCGTCGGTGACCGCCTTGCGCTCGTGAACGCGCGCTCCCGCGAGGTCCCAAGCGCGGAGCCGATCCGCACGGTGGCGGTGCACTGCCCCGACTGGCCCGCCGCCGCCGCCGGCGCACCGCCGGACGAGCCGGCCGCCGTGTTCCACGCCAACCGGGTGGTGGCTGCCACCGCCGCGGCGCGCCGCGACGACGTGGTGCCGGGCCTGCGGCGCCGCGAAGCGCAGCGGCGCTGCCCCGAACTGGTGGTGCACACCCACGACCCTGCCCGCGACGCCCGGGCGTTCGAAGCGGTCGCCGCGGCGTTGGGCACCCTCACCCCACGGGTCGAGGTGACCCGGCCCGGCACCTGCTCGTTCGCCAGCCGCGGCCCGTCGCGCTACCACGGCGGCGACGCGCCGCTCCTCGAGCGGGCCGAAGCCGTGGCGCGAGGAGCCGTGGCCGGCCGTGCGCCGGTGCGTGTCGGCCTGGCCGACGGGCCGTTCGCCGCGCTGCTCGCCGCAGTGGGGGCCAGCGACCACCAGCCCACCGCCCTGGTGCCGCCCGGTGGCTCGCCGGCCTTCCTCGCACCCCTGCCGGTCACCGTGCTCGGCGAGTGGGCTGCCGGCGTGGGAGGCGGAGGTGGTGCCGAGGTGCGCGACGGGGCGATCGTCGAGCTGGTCGGCGTGCTGGGCCGCCTCGGCCTGCACACCCTCGGCGCGTTCGCCGCCCTTCCCGCTGGCCAGGTCGCCGGCCGGTTCGGCCCCGCGGGGTCGGCCGCTCACCGCTTGGCGTCGGGCCTCGACCCCAGGCCGCTGTCGACCCGTCCGATCCCGCCCGAGCTCACCGTGGCCGCCGAGCTCGACCCGCCGGCCGAACGGGTCGACCGGGTGGCGTTCGCCGCCAAAGCCCTGGCCGACGAGCTGCTCGGCCGGCTGCACCACGACGGGCTCGCGTGCGCCCGCCTGCTGGTGGTCGCCGAGACCGAGCACAGCGAGCGGCTCGAGCGCTGTTGGCAGACCGACACCGGGTTCGGGCAGATGGGCGCCGCCGCCGTGGCGGACCGGGTGCGGTGGCAACTCGACGGTTGGCTGAGCGGCCCGCCCGCCGTGCGGCCCACGTCGGGGATCATCCGCCTCGCCCTGGTGCCCGAGGAGCTGGTGGTCGCGGGCAGCCGCCAGCCGGGGTTCTGGGGCGGTGCCGCGGGGGCGGGGGAGCGGGTCGTGCGGGCCGTGGCCCGGGTGAGCGGTCTGCTCGGTCCCGAAGCGGTGTGTGTGCCCGAGTTGGGCGGCGGGCGCGACCCCGAACGACAGGTCCGTCTGGTGCCGGCGGTGGCAGTCGAGCTGCGCGAGCAGCGCCGAGCCACCACCCCATCCCACGCGCTCCCGTGGCCCGGGCGGATGCCGCCGCCCACTCCTGCGGCGGCTGCCGCCACGGCACAGCGTGAGGCGATCGAAGTGTGCGACGTCACGGGCCGCGAGGTGGCGGTCGACGGGCGCGGGCAGCTCAGCGCGCCGCCGGCGGAGGTGTGGCGCGGCCGACGGTCCCAGCCGGTCACCGCGTGGGCGGGCCCGTGGCCGACCGACGAGCGCTGGTGGGACCCTGAGCACCATCGTCGCCGTGCCCGCCTCCAGGTGGTCACCCCCACAGGCGCCTACCTCGTGGCCCGCGAGCACGGCAGTTGGTGGCTCGAAGCCCTCTACGCCTGACACCCCGCCGCCCCCGCCCCCGTCGCCCCCCACCAGACCCCGTAGTGGGTGGGGACGTGGTCGTTGGGGCGACCGGAATCCCCCCCAGTTCGGGTACCGGGTGCGGCCGCGGGGACAGGACAGGACGTCAGGTGGGTGGGCGGAGGTGCCAGATCCGGGCGGTGGTGGCCGAGGTGAGTGGCCAGGCGAGGCCGCTACCGGCCAGCGCGGCGCCCGTGGTGACGCCGCGATCGGTGTCGCCGGCCGCGAGGTCGATCTCCGTCACGGCGTAGTCGCGGTCGGGGTCGAGGCCGTCCACGTGCAACGCGTCGAGGCCGCCCGCGTGCGACGGGTCGAGCGCTGCGCCTGCGTCGGCGGCGCCCGCCCGCGCCGTGAGTTGGTAGGCGAACACGACGGCCGCGGATCGGTCGGGGGCCAGGTAGGCCAACGCCGCGCGGTCTGCGTCACCCTCGAACGGCGACACCAGCCGGTACAGGTCGCCGTGCTGCACGAGCGGCCGGACTCGGCGGTAGACGCCGACAGCGCGCCGGCACACCTCCCGCTCGTGCGGCGTGAGCGCACGGGTGTCGAGGTCGAACCCGAAGCGGGCGCTCATCGCCACGGCGCAGCCGAACGCGACCGGCCGGCCACCCCAACGGGTCACGTGTGCACCCACGGCCAGCGCCGGCAAGAAGTGCGACGCGGCCCACTGCATCCGTACCCGGTCGAGCGGGTCGGTGTTGTCCGACAACCACACCTCGTGGAACCACCGCATGGTGCCGACGTCGACCCGCCCGCCGCCCGACGCGCACAGCATCAGCGTGAGATCGGGGTGACGTGTGGCCACGGTGGCCATCACATCCCAGGTGGCCCGGGCGTGGTCCACCCAGAAGTTCGACTGCCGATCCGCGCCGAGCATGGGCGATCCGGCATCGGTCATCGCCCGGTTGGCATCCCACTTCACGTACGTGATGCCGGGGGTCGCCTCGAGGGTGCGGTCGAACACGCCCGCCACGAAGTCAGCCACCTCGGGTTGCAGCACGTCGAGGACGAGCTGCTGGCGCTCCTCGCGGCGCGGCCGCCCCGGCTGGCCGACCACCCAGTCGGGATGGTGTTCGTAGCACGACGATCCCGGGTTCACCATCTCCGGCTCCAGCCACAGCCCGAAGCGCACCCCACGTTCGCGTGCCCGCTCGGCCACCGGGGTGAGCCCGTTGGGCAGCTTGCCCGGGTCGACGGTCCAGTCGCCGAGGCCGGCGTCGTCGTCGTCGCGCGGGTGTGCGTCACCGAACCAACCGTCATCGAGGAGGAACAACTCGGCACCCAAGTCGCTGGTGTCGTCGACGAGGTCGACCAGCCGCTGCTCGTCGAACGCGAACCCGGTGGCTTCCCAGTTGTTCACGACGATCGGGCGGACGGTGTCGCCGTCACGCACCACACGCTCGCGGGCCCACCGGTGCAGGCGGCGGCTCAGCGGGCCGACCCCTTCGGTCGACCACGCCCAGCACATCTCCGGCGTGGTGAACACTTCGCCGGGGTCGAGGACGTACTCGGCGGCGAACGGGTTGTGCCCGCACCACACCCGCACGACGGGGTGGGCCGAACGCTCGAACCCGAAGCGCACGTTGCCGCCCCAGGCCAGCATCCCGGCCACCACGGTGCCGGTGATCTCGGTGGCCGGGCCATCGGGCGCCAGCAGGAAGAACGGGCTGCGCTGCAAGTGGGGCCGCACCCCGCCGCGTGACTCCAACAGCCGGGTGCCGAGGGTGACGGGCTCCCAGGTGGGGGTCCACTCGGCTGCCCAGTCGCCGCCGAAGTGCGTCAGGTGGGCGCCGCTGTCGCGCAGCAGCGGGGCCGCCGCCGCGACCTCGTGCAGCGTGACGGGACGGTCCTGGCGGTTCACGACCTCGACCCACTGGCGCAGCACCCCGTGCGGCTCGGGTCGGAAGTGCAGCCGGACCTCGAGCGGTCGGCCGTCGTCGACCAGCACGATGGTGAGCCCGGGGCTACTTCCAGCCTCGCCCCCGGCACCACCGGAGCCGCCCGGTTCGTCGACCGTCTCGACGTGCTCCACCCGAAGGTGCGTGGTGGTGGCGCCGTCCGCGTGCGTCACGCGCAGCGCCGGCGCCCGCAGCGGTTCCTGGTCCCACGACGGGTGGGCGAGTGGGTACAGCCCCGCCGGCAGCTCGGGCGACAGCGCCGCGACATGGCGCTCGATCGCGGGCCCGAAGCCCGCCTGGTGGAGCAGCCCGCGGTCGTCCACCACGAACGCATAGCCGTCACCGCCCGAGTGCACCGTCGTGGTCTGCATCGCCGGCGACGGTAGCCGGGACCGATCTGCCGTTTCGGTGCCCTCGGCCGCCCGGCGGACAGGCGTCGATCGCGCGCAGGCAGCCGCTCGCGTGCCGGTCCGGGCGCGGATGGGGCGGGCTGCGGATCGATCCCGCGCTCCGTCCGTCGCGGTCCGGTCAGGTCACCCGCTGCGGCTGTTCGCGGCCGGGTCAGGTGTTGATCGAGTCGAGGATCTCGGTCATCGTCTGGCGGAAGCGGCGGACTTCGTCGCGGTGGAGCGTCGACAAGTCGGCCAGACGCTCGTCGCCGGTGTCGGTGAGGCGCAGCCGGACGCGGCGGTGGTCGCCCGGGTCGGTGTCACGGTCGACCAGGCCGTTGGCGACCGCCCGCTCGACCAGCTCGCTCACCGAGTGCAGGCGCAGCTGCAGCAACTCGGCCACCTCGCTCAAGGTCGGTGGCTCCTCGCCGGGTGCGCCCTTGATGGCGAGGAGCAGTTGGTGCTGGGCGGGGGTGATCCCTGCGGCGCGGGCGGCCTGCTCGGAGAAGCGAAGGAACTGGCGCAGCGTGTAGCGGAACTGCGCGAGCGCCTGGTAGTCCGCCGCCGACGGCTTCGCCCGCGGGGTCGACTTCGAAGCGCGAGCGGGCGATGAGGTCGTCGGCTTGCTCATCGGCTCGGCGCCTCCACTGCCGACCCGTGGGCGCCCGCGGGCTTGCGTGGCGACGGGTGTGGGTTGGCGAGGCCGTCATCGCCGCGGACGAGGTCCTCCGGGTCGCCGCTGCTCTCGCCGTGGGCGCCTTCGCGGCGACGTTGGCTGTGCAACAAGTTGGCGCCCGACGTGAGGAACAGCGACACGATCGCGGCGATCAGCAACGTGGGGATGATGCGCATCCCCACCATCTCGGCCACCACCAAGGTCGAGCCGAGGGGCGTCTTGGTCACCCCCACGTTGCACGCCACCATGCACGCGGTGGCCCACAGCACATAGTCCTGCCCGTGGCCGAACTGGATGCCGCCTGCCCGCCCGACGCAGTAGCCGATGAAGAACAGCGGGATGATGAACCCGCCCTTCCACTGGCCCGCCATGGTGACCGGCGCGGAGATGAGGTGACCCAGCGCGGCGAGCAGCAACGTCGACACCGCGATGGTGTTGAGCGCGCCGATGTGGGTGAGTTGCGCCTCGGAGAACGTGAGGGCGTACGGCGAGATCCAGGCGATGCCGCCGAGCGCGACGCCGGCCACGACCGGCTTCGACCAGCTCGGCAGTCGCCGCACCGTCCAGCGGAAGAACATCGACAACCACGTGAAGAGGTAGGCGACGACGGCGCCCGCCACCCCGCACAACACGGCCCACCCGAGGTCACTGGTGTGGATGTGCATCGGTGCGGCCGGGAAGCGCCAGATCGGCTGGAGCCCGAGTGACGTGATGGCGACGTACACCGCGTACCCGATCGCGCTGCCCAGGCAGGCGGGGAGGAGAGCCTCGTAGTACTCGAGGCCGCGCCGGTGCAGGATCTCCAGCGCGAACACGGCAGAGCCGAGCGGCGCACCGAACAACACGGTGAAGCCCGCCGCCATGCCGGTGATGGTGAGGATGCGGCGGTCGACCCGGTCGCTGTCGGAGCGGATCCCGACCCACGAGCCGAGCGTGCCGGTGATCTGGGTGAGGGGGGCCTCGGGCCCGATGCCGCCACCGACCGCGATGCCGAGCAGCGACACCGGCACCAGCGAGCGGAGGTTGTGGACGTCCTCCATGCCGCCGGTGATGTGGATGTTGTCGACGAGCAGCTCGGTGTCGCCGGGGTCGCCAAGCAGCTTGACGAGCAGGGCGACGGCGATGCCGATCGCGATGAGGAGCGGCCAGTGGGTCCAGTTGGCGTAGTGCGTAGGCCAGAGGAAGTGCTGCAGGCCACGCAGCGCCTCGACGTACCCGGCGCCGACCAGCCCGCCGATCAGACCCGTGGCCACCACCAGGGGGAGCAACCGGTTGCGCGGCCCGGAGAAGGCTTCGAGGAAGAGGCGACGGGGCCGGGCGAACGTCGGGCGCTGGAAGATGGGTGGCAGCTCTGACACGAACTAATCGTAGGGCGAACTATTCGTACGTGGCGAATCGCGGTCCCTCCTCGGCTTCCGGGCCGGGGCGGCGGCGTCGCCCGCATGATCCCGGCGAAGCGAGTTGCAGAGAACGAACAGACGTTCGATACTCGCGCGATGGGGTTCGGGAACCCGCAGATCCCCTGGAGGGAGCTCGAGCAACGGTATTCCGGCAAGGTCCGCCACCAACAGGGGCGTCGTCGCGACGGCCGCTCCGACGCGGTGCCTGCTGGGGCCGACGGTGGCGACAGCCCGGCCTGGTCGCGCAAACGCTCGCCGTACGTCGCGCCCGACCGCCGACCGCGGTCCGACCGTGCCGCGGGTGTGCCGTACGCCGAGCTCCACTGCCACTCGAACTTCAGCTTCCTCGACGGCGCGTCGCATCCCGAGGAGCTGGCCGAGGAAGCCGACCGGTTGGGACTCGAAGCCCTCGCGCTCACCGACCACGACGGCTTCTACGGGGTGGTCCGTTTCGCGGAGGCGGCTCGTGAGGTCGGCCTGCCCACGGTGTTCGGTGCCGAGCTCACGCTCGACGGTGCCGCCCGCACCCCGGCGGGGGTCGCCGATCCGCCAGGCCGCCACGTGGTGGTGCTGGCCCGCGATCCGGTCGGCTACGCCCGCCTGGCCCGCGCCATCAGCGAGGCGCAGATGGCGGGGGAGAAAGGCGCGCCCCGCCTCACGCTCGACGAGTTGGCGCTGCTGGGCTCGGGCGGCTCGCTCGGCACGACCCCCGCGAGCCGTCCCGGCGGAACGGGAGCCGGCCCAGCCGGGGCCGCCGACCACTGGCTGGTGCTCACCGGTTGTCGCAAAGGCGCGGTGCCCGCCGCGCTGGTCGATGCCGGCCCGTCAGCCGCAGCCCGTGAGCTGCAACGGCTGCTGGCCGCGTTCGGGCCCGCCAACGTCGCGGTCGAGCTGTGGGACCACGGCGACCCGCTCGACTCCGCTCGCAACGACGCTCTGGCCGAGCTGGCGGTGCGTGCCGGGCTGCCGTTGGTGGCCACCAACAACGTGCACTACGCCGTCCCGACCCGCCGGCGGTTGGCCACCGCCCTCGCCGCTGTCCGCGCCCGCCGCAGCCTCGAGGAAGTCGATCCGTGGCTCCCCGCCGGGGCTGGTGCCCACCTGCGTTCCGGCGCCGAGCAGGCCCGCCGGTTCGCCCGTTGGCCGGGGGTGGTGGAGCGGGCGGCGGCGCTCGGGCGGGAGTGCGCGTTCGACCTCCGGCTGGTGGCGCCCAAGTTGCCGCCGTTCCCGTGCCCCGACGGGCTCGACGAGATGGCGTTCCTGCGGCGGCTCGCTGTCGAAGGTGCCACCCGCCGCTACGGGCCTCGGCACGCCTCCGCCACCGACCCCCTGGTCGCCAGAGCTTGGACCCAGATCGACCACGAGCTCGAAGTGATCGAGCAGCTCGGCTTCCCGGGTTACTTCCTCGTGGTGTGGGACATCGTCCAGTTCTGCGAGCGGGCCGGCATCTTCTGCCAGGGCCGCGGGTCGGCGGCGAACTCGGCGGTCTGCTTCGCGCTCGGGGTCACCCGGGCCGACGCGGTCCGCCTCGGTCTGTTGTTCGAGCGCTTCTTGTCCCCCGAGCGCGACGGCCCGCCCGACATCGACCTCGACATCGAGAGCGGCCGGCGGGAGGAAGCGATCCAGTACGTCTATGCGCGCTACGGCCGCCAGAACGCCGCCCAAGTCGCCAACGTCATCACGTACCGGCCGCGGTCGGCCATCCGCGACATGGCCAAGGCGCTCGGCTACGCGACCGGCCAGCAGGATGCTTTCGCCAAGCAGATCGACCACTGGGGGCCCTTGCCCGACGCCGGCGGCGAGGTCCCGGCGGCGGTCGTCGACCTCGCCGGTGAGCTGCTCGACGCCCCCCGCCACCTCGGCATCCACTCGGGCGGCATGGTGATCTGCGACCGGCCGGTGGTCGAGGTCTGCCCGGTCGAGTGGGGTCGGATGGAAGGCCGCAGCGTGCTCCAGTGGGACAAGGACGACTGCGCGGCCGAGGGGCTGGTGAAGTTCGACTTGCTCGGCCTGGGGATGCTCACCGCCTTGCACGAAGCGGTCGACCTGATCCGTGCGCACCGCGACTACGAGCTCGACTTGGCCGAGCTTCCACAGGATCCCGCGGTGTACGACATGTTGTGCCGGGCCGACTCGGTCGGGGTGTTCCAAGTCGAGTCCCGGGCGCAGATGGCCACGCTGCCCCGCTTGCGACCGCGCGAGTTCTACGACTTGGTGGTCGAAGTGGCGCTGATCCGGCCCGGCCCGATCCAAGGCGGGTCCGTCCACCCCTACATCCGTCGCCGCAATGGCCGCGAGCCGGTCACGTACCTCCACCCACTGCTCGAGCCGGCGCTGCGCAAGACGCTCGGCATCCCGCTGTTCCAAGAGCAACTCATGCAGATGGCCATCGACGTCGGTGGGTTCTCGGCCGCCGACGCCGATCAGCTCCGCCAAGCCATGGGGGCGAAGCGGTCGGCGCAACGGATGGAGCGGTTGCGCGCCCGTTTCTACGGCGGTATGGCCGAGCGGGGGATCACCGGCGACATCGCGGACGCCATCTGGGACAAGCTCGCCGCGTTCGCCAATTTCGGCTTCCCCGAGAGCCACTCGGTGAGCTTCGCCTACCTCGTGTACAGCTCGGCGTGGATCAAGTTGTACGAGCCGGCTGCGTTCTGCGCGGCGCTGTTGAACGCGCAGCCGATGGGGTTCTACTCGCCGCACTCGCTCGTGCAGGACGCACGCCGACACGGTGTGGTCGTGCATTCCCCCGACCTCGCTGCATCGTCGGCCAAGGCCACGCTCGAGCCGTGCCCTGGCAGCCACAACGACGTGGCGGTCCGCATGGGCATCTCGTCGGTGCGCACCATCGGCGCGGAGCTCGCCGAGCGCATCGCGGCGGGTCGCCCGTACACCGGCATGGAAGACGTCGCCCGACGGTGTGGCCTGTCCCAGCCGCAACTCGAGGCGTTGGCCACCGCCGGCGCGTTTGCCTGCTTTGCCGGTGCCGGGCCGTCCGACGGGGCCGGGTCTGGCGGGGGAGGGATGGCGCGGCGGGCTGCGTTGTGGGCGGCGGGGGCGGTGGCCCAAGGGGGGCCGGGCCGGTTGCCGGGTGTCGTCACCGGGGTGGAGGCGCCGCCCCTGCCGGGACTGTCGCCAGCGGAGACGGCAGTCGCCGACTTGTGGGCCACCGGGGTGGCGCCCGACGGCCACCCCACCCGGTTCGTGCGCGACACCCTCGACCGCCTCGGCGTCACGACCGCAGTGGGGCTGCACCAGCTACCCGACCGGGCCAAGGTCACGGTGGGTGGGGTCGTGACCCACCGCCAGCGCCCGGCCACGGCAGGCGGCACGGTGTTCGTCAACCTCGAAGACGAGACCGGCCTCATCAACGTGGTGTGCTCGAAGGGGTGCTGGGCTCGCTACCGCCGGCTGGCCCGCACGTGCCCCGCCCTGTTGGTGCGCGGTCGGCTGGAAAAGGTCGAGGGGGTGGTGAACGTGGTTGCCGAGAAGTTGGAGCCGCTGCCGCTGGCGGCCGGCACGCTCCGCTCCCGCGACTTCCGCTGATGCCGAGGCGGCCGGGCGTGTCCGATTTCGCTGCCGTCTCGGCGGCGGGGGATCATCCAGCCATGACGGTCGACTCCGCATCGATGCCGACCCCGCTCGAAAGCCCTCCGTTCGCGGTGATGTGGGACATGGACGGCACGCTCGTCGACACCGAGCCGGACTGGATCGCCGCGGAGTACGCGCTGGTCGAGGAGTTCGGCGGGCACTGGGACGACGGGCGGGCCCACAGCCTGATCGGGCTCGACCTGCTCGCCGCCGCCGGGGTGATCCGGCGGCTCGGCTCGGTCGACCTGCAGCCAGAGGAGATCGTGCACCGCTTGTCCGCCGAGGTGCAGGACCGGATCGCCCACGAGCCGAAGTGGCGACCGGGCGCGTACGAGTTGCTCGATGGCCTCCGCCGATCCGAAGTGCCGTGCGCGCTGGTGACCATGTCGTGGGCCGGCCTTGCCAACTCGGTCGTCGACCATCTGCCGGCCGGAACGTTCGCGGCGGTGGTGACCGGCGACGTGGTCACGCGCGGCAAGCCCCATCCGGACCCGTATCTGGCGGCGGCCGCCCGGCTGGGGATCGAGCCGGCTCACGGCTTGGCCATCGAGGACTCACCGACCGGCGTGGCCGCGGCCGTGGCTGCCGGCGTCCCGACGTTGGCCGTGCCGAACGTGGCGGGCGTCGCGGAGCAGCCCGGAGTGGTGCAGGTGTCGACGCTCGCCGACGTGCGACCCCACGACTTGGCGGCCTTGTGGGCGGCAGCCCGCGGTTGAGCGAGCGGGCGCGCCCTACCGGCGGGTGAGGCCGGGTCCCTCAGGCTCAGGTCGACGCCGGTTCGCGGTCGCCCACCACGTGGGTGAACGGGATCGTCAGCTCCTTGCGGAGACGGCTGGGTGCGTCGAGCTTGAGCCATCGCGACGGCCCGGCCGGCAAGGTCGACATGATCACGCCATCGAAGGCGGTGTCGCGGTCGAACACGACGTGCACCGCGTGCACCGGGTTGATGTCGCCGATCTCGCCGCTGACCTCGGCTGCGCCGAGCTCGGTGAACGCAGCGATGGCGGCGTCGAGCCGGGCCTGTGCCTCCGCTTGCACTTCGCCTTCGGTCCAGACGTGGTCGGCCGGGTGGGTGATCGGGACGACGAGGTGAAACGAGCTCGGGCCCTGCGCGATGCGCTGGCGCACTTCGTCGAGCAGGGCGCTGCTCCCGATGGTGCGGTGGGCCACCACCAGATATCGGCGCATCGTTGACCTCCTTCGTGCCCGCAGCACCACGATACGCGACGACGGCGCGCTCGTGCGCTTGTGAACACTTTCCGCGAACGCCCTCGGCCCGGTCGGCGCGGGCGCAGACGTCGTCGTCGGTCCGTAACCTGACGGCATGAGGTCGCTTCGCAAGGCACAGGATCTGCCGGCACCCGAGCACGCGCTCGCTGGGCGCGACGAGCCGATGCCGGTCCCCGCAACGCACGAGGTCAACGGCCATCCGCTCGTGCCACCGTTCCCTGACGGGCTGGAGCAGATCGTGCTCGGCAGCGGCTGCTTCTGGGGCACCGAGGAGCTGTTCTGGCAGCTGCCGGGCGTGTACACCACCGCGGTCGGCTATGCGGGTGGGGTAACCCCGAACCCCACGTACGAAGAGGTGTGCACCGGCCGGACCGGCCACACCGAAGCGGTCTTGGTCGTGTTCGATCCGGCGGTGGTGAGCCTCGACGAGATCCTGCGCACGTTCTGGGAGACGCACGACCCCACCCAGGGGATGCGTCAGGGCAACGACATCGGGACGCAGTACCGGTCGGCCATCTACACCACGTCCGACCAGCAGTTGGCCGAAGCCGAAGCGTCGGCCACCCGATACCAGGCAGCGCTCCACACGGCGGGCCGTGGCGAGGTCACCACCGAGATCGGTCCGCTCGGCCCCTTCTTCTACGCCGAGCCCTACCACCAGCAGTACCTGCACAAGAACCCCAACGGCTACCGCTGCCACTCCGCCACCGGCATCGCCTTCCCCGCCTGACCGCCTCAACATCCCGTTCTGGGCTGCTTTTTACGCGTCCCAACGCGCTTTTTTCAGCCCAGAACAGTTGAGGTGGGGGACTCAGGGGTCGGGGTCCCGGGGTTGGTCGTGGCGGCGGACGCGCCAGGGACGCGGCGACGGCGGCGGGGGCGGGTCGTGCAACCAGGGCACGGGACCTTCTCGGTCGCGGGCACGTCGGAGTGCCGCCCGGCGCAGCAGCCACAGCGGGCCGAGCACCACGCCGATGAGCGCGGCAGCGACCACGCCGGCGAGCAGCGCGCTGACCGCCACCCGCGTCAGCGACCGGTGGCCGCAGCTCGCCTTGCCCGCGAGCCAAGTGGAGGTTTCGACACGCCGACCGGCCGCTCGGACTTCGCCGGCACGCAGGTCGGCGGGGTCGAACGTGGGCCCGGTCCACGCGTCACCGGTCGTGGACTCCGCCAACGCGCGGTACGTCGTGCCTCGTCGGAGCCCTCCGGCGCCGAGGTCGTCGACCACCCGGTAGCCCGGCACGTGCCTCGCGACCGTCAGGTCGGTCGTCGAGGCGCCGCCTGGCGACACCGTGGCCGACCACACCACGCGGTTGCGCGGGTCGAGGAGCCGCAGGCGCCTGATCGCGGCCGTGTCGTCGCACGGTTTGAAGCGGATGGTGGTGCCGCCGGCGGTAGGGCCCACCGCGCTGGCCGGCCCGGCGGTGCGCGCACATCCGCTGGTCGTCAGGGCCAACGACCCGACGAGGAGGAGCGCGGCAGCGATCCGGCGGGCTCGGGCGGGCATCGGCTGAGTCTGGCCGGTTCGGGCGCCTGGCCGCAGCCCGGTAGCGTGGAAGGCCATGGCTGACCGCAACCAGGCCAAACAACGGCGCCAAGCGCAGAACCGGGCGCGGCGCGCCGAGATCGCGGCGCGGGCCGAGACGTCGAGGCGCAAGGGCAGCGACGAGGAGCCCACCTCGGGTCGGGGTCGCCCGGCGCGCACGGCACGCGGCGTTGCCAGCGCCACCGGCAAGGGCGGCCGCGCCACCACCGCTGCCGGCCGGCCGGTGCGCACTCCCGTGCCACGCGGCGGTCTGCTCGGCAAGTTCGGTTGGAACGAACCGGGCGGCCAGGCCGTCATCTTGGGTGCCGCCGCCACGATCCTCGCGTCCGTGGCGCTCATCTTCGTGAAGATCATCCCCACCGACGGGCCCTGGGAGGTCGTCGACCGGGCCGGCAACGTCGGCGCCGGTCTGTCGAAGCAGAGCCTCGACCAGATCGTGGCGTTGCACGGCAAAGTCCACACCGAGACGTTGCTCAAGAACGCCGGCAGTCGTGGTTGGCTGTTCCTGGCCTTGCCGGTGGTGCTCACCTGGCTCACCGTCTTGATCGCCCGGCCGTCGAACCGCAAGCGCACCTGGATCATGGGCGCCATCGCCATGTTCTTGTTCGTGATGCTCTACCAGCAGCTCGGGATCTTCTACATCGTGCCGTTCGGTGCGTTCGCCTGGGGCACCTACCAGGCGTACAAAGTCGCCCGCCTCGAGCGACTTGCCGACGCAGGCGGCGGCCGCGCCATCCCCACCACGGCCCGCGATGCCACCGCCGCTGAGGATCTCGACGGCGAGGACTACGACGACTTCGACGACGAGGACCACGACGCCGACGAGGACGACGACGACGGCGCACCTGCCCGCCGCAGCGCGGCGCGCAGCGGTGGGGCGAACGCCCGGCGGCCCGCGGCCGCGAGCTCGCCGAACACCGGCCCGCGTCCGGGCTTGTTGTCGTCGTTGTTCAAACCGCAGCCGCGCGCCACGCGCAGCGCGGGTCGACCGCGGCGCGACCGCGACGAGTAACGCCTCTCCGGGGCCGTTCGGCGCGACCGTCGCCGACGTGAGCGGTCCGCGCGTCGGCGGTGAGGTGCCCCGTAGTATCCCGACGCATGCGGAGCACCCTCGACCGGTTCTTCGAGATCAGCCGACGGGGCTCGACGCTCAGCGCGGAGATCCGTGGTGGCCTCGCCACGTTCTTCACGATGGCCTACATCCTGGCCGTCAACCCCAACATCCTCGGCCACGGTGACGCCAGCGGTCACTACCTGACCGGCCAGCTCGTGCCGAAGGTCGCAGGTGGGGCTTCGGTGCCGCTCACCGCCGAGACGGCGAAGATCGCCGCGTCGACCGCCCTGGTGGCGCTGGCCACCACGTTGCTGATGGGCATCGTCGGGCGCGTGCCGATCGCGCTCGCCGCCGGCCTCGGCGTCAACGCGATCGTGGCGTTCCAGCTCGCGCCGCGCATGTCGTGGCCGGCCGCCATGGGCATCGTGGTCATCCAAGGTGTGGGCATCACGGTCCTGGTGCTCACCGGGGTGCGGCGGATGATCTTCGACGCGGTACCGGCCGCGCTCAAGCACGCCATCACGTGCGGCATCGGGCTGTTCATCGCGTTCATCGGCTTCGTGGACGCCGGCTTCGCCCAGCGCACCCCCAACCCGGGCGGCCCGCCGGTCCAGCTCGGCCCGACCGGCAACCTGCTCGGGTGGCCGGTCGTGGTGTTCGTGATCGGCCTGCTCGCCATCGGGATCCTCATGGCCCGGCGGGTGAAGGGCGCCATCTTGATCGGCATCATCGCCACGACGGTGGTGGCGATGATCATCAACAAGGCGGCCGACGTCCCGGCCGCGGCGTGGGGCGGTGCCATACCGGCGTGGCCCAAGAAAGTCGTCGCCGCGCCCGACTTCGGCCTCCTCGGTCACTTCAGCATCGGGGGCGCGTTCCACCAGGTCGGGGTGATCACGGTGATCGTCTTCGCCTTCACGATCATGTTGAGCGATTTCTTCGACGCCATGGGCACCATGCACGGTGTCAGCGAGCAAGCGGGGATCCTCGACGAGCACGACCAGGTGCCCCGCGCCGACGCCGTGCTGCTGGTCGACTCGGTGGCCTCCTTCGGCGGTGGTCTCGCGGCGTCGAGCTCGGCCACCTGCTACATCGAGTCGGCCGCCGGCGTCGGTGAAGGGGCCAAGACCGGTTTCGCCAGCGTGGTCACTGCGTTGTGCTTCGGCTTGGCGCTGTTCGTCACCCCTCTCGTCGGGGTCATCCCGAGCCAGGCCACCGCACCGGCCCTGGTGATCGTGGGGCTGATGATGATGAGCCAGGTGCGCCACATCAGCTTCGACGACTTCGCCATCGCGCTGCCGGCCTTCCTGACGATGGTCGTCATGCCGTTCACGTACTCCATCACCGACGGGATCGGGGCCGGATTCGTGGCGTACGCGGTGTTGCAGGCCGCGTCGGGCAAGGCGCGCGAGGTCAAGCCGCTGATGTGGATCACGGCGTTCGTGTTCCTCGTCTACTTCGCCATCGAGCCGGTCAAGAGCTGGCTGGGGGTGGGCTAGTGGCACACCCGGAGGAACCCTCGCCGGCCGACTTCGACGACGCCACCGACTTCGCGACGGACACGACCGTCCACCCGCTCGGCCCTGGCCGGTGGGGCGCGTCGCTGCGCCGCGG
Source organism: Acidimicrobiales bacterium (assembly GCA_035547835.1). Lineage (NCBI taxonomy): Bacteria > Bacillati > Actinomycetota > Acidimicrobiia > Acidimicrobiales > Acidimicrobiales bacterium. The sequence goes on along the minus strand of DASZTW010000006.1, from coordinate 52,502 downwards.
CTGGTGGATCGTGCGGGGACCCAATGGCGGTTACCTGGCGGCGATCGTGCTGCGGGCCATCCTCGCCGAGGTCGACGACCCGTCGCGGCGCCCGCGCTCGCTGACGCTCCACTACATCGCGCCCGCCACCGACGGGCCCGTCGAGATCGTCACGGCCGTGGAGCGCACCGGCCGGTCGCTCACCACGGTCACCGCCCGCCTCGTGCAGGACGGGGAACCGAAAGTACTGGCGATGGCCGCCGTCGCCGCGGACCGGCCTGCGCCTGAGTGGTCGACGCTCGAGCGGGTCGACGCGCCGCCGGCCGACGCGATCGCCACCAGCACCGAGCCGACCGTGCCCCTCGGCAACCGCTTCGAGCAGCGCTGGGTCGAAGGCGTGCCGTTCAGCGGCCAGGCGCGAGCGCTGACCACCGGTTGGATCCGGCCCAAGGTGCACGAACCGCTCGATTGGCCGCTGGTCGCCGCGTTGACCGACGCGTGGCTGCCTGCGGTGTTCACCAAGCACGAAGGTTTCGCGGCCGTCCCCACCGTCGACCTCACCATCCACTTCCGTGACCCGCTGCCCGAAGGCGACACCACCGGGGCGTGGTCACTGGTCCGTTTCACGACGGACGTGTCGTCGTCGGGCTACCTCGAAGAGGACGGCGAAGTGTGGACCGAGGGAGGCAAGCTGCTCGCCCAGAGCCGCCAACTCGCGGTGTTCCTGGCTGCTCCCGGTTGATTTGCGAGCGCATCGCTTCACGAGCGGAAAAAGCCTGCGGAGCCTCTTGACGCACCACCGCGCGAGGTCCACAGTGGCACTACTCCGGTGAGCGGCCATTGGCCACGACCATCGGGGTGGGCAACACATCGGTCGCATCCGAGGAGGTGCTGAACGATCGTGACGACCGTGGAGCGCAGGCGCTTGGAGCGGTCTCCGCCCTGCTGACGGCTGCTCGAGCCGGAAGCTGACATCCCGGCCGGGCCGCGGCTCGCCTGGTGCGCGCCGCAGACGAGTCGATCTGGGAGCCGCTTGTGCCGATCCGTTACGGACCGCGGATGTGCAGGTAGGGGAAACGTCGACGTGGGGTGGAACCCAGCCGGGAACGCCGGCCCCTCATCGCCGAGACCTCTCCGCCAGCCACCGGGCCCGTCCAACCACTGACGGCGCCGGGCCGCGACCCAGACGCTGCGTCCCGCCGACCCCGGGCCTCCACCGCCCGCCGTCGGCGGGGCGCCTCGCGTTCCGACCTTCCCGCCGGGTTGGGGTCGGTTGGGTCCGGCGTGTCCGCCGCGCCGGGCTGGTCGGGCACCCCGGTAGCGTGAGTGACCATGTCGGACACGCCACCAGACCCGACCACGACGTTCCCTGCGGCGCCGCTCATCGCCGTCGACGAGGTCGACCCCGGCCCGAGCGGGCGCCTGCGGATCGTGTCCGTCCACGCCCACCCCGACGATGAGGCGTCCAAGGGTGCCGGCACCATCGCCAAGCTCACCGACGGCGGTGCCCGGGCCGTGCTGGTCACCTGCACCGGCGGTGAGGCCGGCGACGTGCTGAACCCGGCGATGGACCGTCCCGAGGTCAAGGCCGACCTCGCCAACGTGCGGCGGGACGAGCTCGCAAGGGCGGCGGGCGTGATCGGCTACCACCAGGTCGTGATGCTCGGTTACCGCGACTCGGGGATGCCCGACAGCGAGCACAACGCCCACCCGCGGGCCTTCGCCAACGCCCCCTTCGACGAAGCCGTCGATCGGCTGGCCTCGGTGTTGCGGGTCGTGCGACCCCACATCGTGTTGACATACGCCGATGACCAGAAGTGGTATCCGCATCCCGACCACCTCCGCGTGCACGACATCTCCGCGCCCGCCATCGAGGTGGCGGCCGGCCCGGCGACCCACTTGCCCGGCGATCCGTGGCAGGTGAGCAAGGTGTACTACTCGTCGTGGTCCCGCTCGCGCATCGAGGCCTTCCACGAGAAGTTCCTCGAGCTCGGCCTCGAGTCGCCTTACGATGACCGGTGGTTCGAGCGTCCCTCGCAGGATCAGCGGATCACCACCCGCCTCGACGTGGCGGGCTACTACGCCCGCCGCAAGGCCGCCCTGGTGGCGCACGCCACCCAGATCGATCCGACCTCGAAGTTCTGGTTCGGCCTCCCCGACGACGTGGCCGAAGCGGCGTACCCCTGGGAGGACTGGATCCTGGCGTCGAGCGAAGTGCCGACCGAGACGCCCGAACATGATCTCGCGGCCGGGCTGCACGATCTCGTCGGTGGGGAAGCGTGATGGCGGCGTACGGCTCGGCCGAGTGGCTTGCGGCCCTCGAAGAGCTCGCAGTCGACTTGCCGGAGACGCCAGGGGTCACGGTCCGGGCCGAGCTCGCGGTCTCCGGCACCCCCGAGGGCGATGTCGCTTACCAGCTGGACGTGTCGAACGGTCAGGTGATGTCGACGGCGGCCGGCCCAGCCGCGGATGGCACCGTCGACGTGTCGATCGCGATGACCTACTCGTTGGCCAGCTCGATCTTGGGGGGCAGCGAGGACGCCAACGCGGCGTACATGCGCGGCGACCTCAAGCCCACCGGCCACACCGGTCGCCTGCTCGACCTGTTGGCGTGGAGCCAGACCGGGCCGGTGCGCAAGCTGGGCGTCGAGCTCGCGGCCCGCACGGACGCCTGACCTCGCGCCCCCACGGCTCGCCGACCGGGTGCCGGCGCGACGGCTGCGTGGTCAGGCGCGTCGCGCGTCAGGCCGCGGGGCGGCGTTCGCGACGCTGGAGGTCGCGCAGCTCGCGGTAGCCGATGAGCTTCAGGCCGGCCCTGGCCACCATCGCGGGGAAATCGGTGTCGTACGTGACGAGGTGGTGATCGTCGACCCGGGCAGGCCAGTCGTCGGCGAACGACCGCAGCTCGGGGGTGTCGACCGTGGGGTGCACGTAGATCTCGGTGATGCCGGGCCGCAAGTCGAACAGCGCCTGCTCGATCGTCCGGCGGCTTCCGACGCCCGGGACCACCACGAGGTGGTCGGGGAAGCGGACACCTTCCGCGGCGGCGAGCTTGCGGAACGGGAAACCGATCATGCGCTCGGTCGACGCGCCCGACAGCCGGAGGGGCAGGTCGAACTCGACGGCGAGGTCGAGGTAGACGTCGAAGAACTCGGGCCGGAACTGGAGCGTGCCCATGTGCGAGTCGAGGTGGCTGACGTCGAACCCCCACAGGATCGCCCGCTCGACCTGCGCCCGCAGCTCGCGGCGGACCTCGTCGAGGTCGGCGTGGTCCCACACATCGCGCTGCGTGCGGGGGAAGCCGCCGTCGCCGTCGAGCAGCGAGGGCGCATGGGTGATCGGTCCCCAGCGGTAGAGGTCGAACTCGGCGTTCAACGTGAGGTGCACGCCGATGTCCTCGCCGCGGTAGCGGGAGGCGGCCTCGCGGGCCCACGGGCAGGGGACCATCAAGGTGGCGCTGGTGGCCATGCCGGTGCGGAGCGCCTCGTAGACGCCGACGTTCGCGGCATGGCTGGAGCCGAGATCGTCGCAGTTGATGATCAGCACGCGGTCGTCGTCGCCGAAGCCGAGCTGCTGGGCCAGTTCCGTCACGACCATGACGCTACCGGCCCGACCCGCCCGCGCCGTCGAGGACGGACCCGGCCCCGCGCGCCGCAGCTCAGCCGGTGGTCGACGCCGGTCGGCCCGGCCCGCCGCATGTGCCCCACAGGCCGCTGCCGCGGGCCCGCGCCTGGTCGACCGCGGCGCGCAACTCGCCGGCGTGGGCGACGTTGGGCGGGTACGTCAACAGCGCGGCAAAGCCGCCTTTGGCGAGGTCGAGGTTGACGAAGAGCCCGTCGGGCAGCCGGTAGACGTACGCGAGCAGCCGGCCGTACTTGTCGCGGCTCTCCACATCGCGGACGAGCCGTACCCGGGTCCCCGCCGGCAGGAGTGCTTCGGTGTGCGCGCTGGCTTCCTTGCCGTAGCACTGCACGGGCCGGCGTGGGTCCTTGGTCTCGGGGGTGTCGATGCCGAGCAGGCGAACCCGCTCGGTGCGGCCGGAGATCCGCACGTCGATGGTGTCGCCGTCGATCGCGCGCTCGACCGTCGCGGTGCCGGGCGGGCCCGCGGTGGCGCCAGTGGCCCGGCGTGTGGTGCAGCCCGACAACGGGAGCACCGTGAGGGCCACCGAGACGAGCAGCAGGTGGCGGAGGTGCCGTGTTCGGGGCTGGGGCGGGGCGAGTGGGGGGCATGGCGGTGACATCGGACGACCTCGGGCTCGGCGATGAGAGGCGGCCGGTGCCGCGAGACCAGGGGCGGCCGGGTGCCGCGAAAAGGTGGAGGCGGCGGTCAGCCGCGAACGTATCGGCGACGGCGATCGGCGGATCCGCCGGTCGCCGCGCACGTGCGTTCAGGCGGCGTGGCGGTGATCGTCGTCGTCGTGCGAGGGGTGCTCGCCGGCGCCACGGAGGATGGCCGCGTGCAGCGCCGCCCGGGCCTGGGCGACGCCCCGGCGACCGACCTCCTTGGTGCGCTCGTCGAGCCGCCATTCGACCGGCGCTTCGAGCAACGAGAGCTGTGGTTGTGCCATACCCCCATCATGACGATCACCTGTGACATCGAGGCCGGAGCGGCCTGGTCGACGGTGATTCGCCGACCAGGGTCAGGCGGCGACGAGGGGCCAGGGCCGTTCGGCCTCGACGATCCGGGCGAGGTCGAGCAACAACGCATCGCTGTGGTGGTGGCCGATGACCTGGAGGCCGACGGGCAGGCCGTCGACGGTGCCGGAAGGGATCGAGATGGCTGGTACACCCGTGACATTGGCCGGGATGGTGAGGGCGCCGTTGTTCTCCGGACCCACCTTCTGCTCGCGGACCCGCGTGTTCAGGGCGATCTCGGCGCCGAACGCCACGTCGGGGTTGGTGGCCGTCATCACGAAGTCGACTTCGCCGAGCAGGGCGGCCATGGCGTCGTTGATGGCCCGTCGCGACGCCTCGGCCTTGGCCGCGAGGTCGAGGTTCAAGGTCGACTCGGCGATCGACATGCCGAACGCCATCTCGGTGGTCAGCTCGTCTTTGCACTCGGGCCAGCGATCGCCGAGCTCCTCGCGCAGCGTGATGAGGTTCATGATCGCCCACTCGAAGCCGAAGCCCGGTAGGTCGACCGGCACGTCGACCACCTCGAGCCCGGCGTCTTTGGCCAGCAGCTCCGCTTGCGCTCTGACGAGCCCGGCGACCGCCGGTGCGACCACGGCCGCGCCGCCGAGATCGGGCGTGATCACCACCTTCTTGCCGGCGAGGTCGTGGTGGTCGAGGTCGCGCTCCCACCCTTCGATCCGGGGCAACGAGTAGGGGTCGTAAGGGTCGTAACCCGCGCAGACGTCGTACCACCGGGCCACGTCGCGCGCCGAGCGGGCCATGCAGCCCATCACGACCGTCAGCGGCCCGATCGAGGTGTGCGGGCCGCGCGGGATCCGGCCCGCGGTGCCTTTCATGCCGACCAGGCCGCAAAAGCCCGCCGGGATTCGGATCGACCCGCCGCCATCACCGCCCGTGGCGATCGGGACCAGCCCCCCGGCCACCGCGGCCGCCGAGCCGGCGGACGACCCACCCGTGGTGCGCTCGTGGTTCCACGGGTTCCGGGTCACCCCGTTGAGGCGGGTGAGGCCGATGTTGAGACCGCCGAACTCGCTGGCGGTGGTCTGACCGATCAAGTTGGCGCCGCCGCTGCGGAGGCGGGCCGTCTGCGTGGCGTCGAACGACCAGGTGCGGTCCGCGAACACGAGGGAGGCTTCGGTGGCGGGCCAACCGTCGACGGGGTCGAGCTGCTTGACACCCATCGGCACGCCACCGAACGGCAAGCGGACATCGGCTTCGGCCGCGCGCGCTCGGGCCAGGTCGGCCTCGAGGTGGCAGAACGCGTTGAGCGGGCTGGCGTCGATCGCCGCCAGCGCCGCGTCGAGCTCGTCGACCGGGGAGTGCTCGCCGCGCCGGAACGCGTCGACCAATGAGCACGCATCGCCTTGCCAGGTGGACGTCATGGGCCGAGATGCTACGCGTTGGCGTCGCGGGAAACCGAGTCGACGCTCAGCTTTGTCGGGGCCGCCCGCGCGTGACATCGGTCGTGCGATGGTCGGAGCGGGCGACCCGGCCGCGTACATTGCTCGCCGTGGATGCGCCTGCCTTCCTCGGCCTCGAGTCGACCCACAACCCCAACCGCTGGTACTTGCCGATCGTGCCCGGCATCTGCGCCGGTGGGCAGTTCCTGTTCGGCGGCTGCGGCCTCGGGGCGGGCATCGCCGCCATGGAAGCCACCACCGGCCGGCGAGTGGTCTGGGCCACCGCCCAGTACCTCAGCTACGCACGCCCGGGATCCGTGCTCGACATCGACGTGACCGTGGCGTCGGCGGGCCACCACACGACCCAGGCCCGCGCGGTGGGGCATGTGGGCGATTCGGAGATCCTCACCGTGAACGCCGCGCTCGGGGCGCGCCCGAGCGAGTTCGACGGCACCTGGGCCACGATGCCGAAGGTCCCGCCACCAGAGGACTGCCCGAACCGGCCGTTGCGCTTCCCCGGCGTCGAGTCGATCAACGACCGGCTCGACGTCCGTTTGGCCGACGCGCGGCCCTGGGGCGACCTCGACGGCACGCCCGGCGACGGAAGGTCGGCGCTGTGGGCCCGGATCCCCGACCTGCTCGAGATGTCGGCCGGCACGTTGGCGATCATGGGCGACTTCGTGCCGTTCGGCATCGGCCAGGCGCTGGGTCGCGCCGGCGGCGGCAACAGCCTCGACAACACGATCCGGGTGGCCACCCTGGTGCCGACCGAGTGGGTGCTGCTCGACATCCGCATCATCGCGGTGGGTCACGGGTTCGCCAACGGCGCAGTGCTGCTGTGGGCGCCCGACGGCACGCTGATGGCCACCGCGAGTCAGTCGACCATCGTGCGGATGTGGAAGGGTGACGAACCATGACCTCCCGATACGGGATGACCATCCCCTTCGACGGCGTGCCGCTGCATGCCCACCGCGACTGGATCACAGAGCTCGAGGACCTCGGCTACACCGACGTGTGGTCGGCCGAGGCCATGGGTGCCGACGCGTTCACGCCGCTGACCCTGTCGTCGGTGTGGGCGCCGTCGTTGCGGCTCGGCTCCGCGATCGTGCCGGCGTACACGCGCGGCCCGGCGTGCCTGGCGCAATCCGTGGCGTCGCTCGCCGACGCCGCCCCGGGCCGGGTGGCGTTGGGCATCGGCACCTCGTCGAATGTCATCGTCGAGCGCTGGAACGGCATCCCGTTCGAGGAGCCGTACAAGCGGGTGCGCGACACCGTCCGCTTCTTGCGCACCGCGCTCACCGGCGAGAAGGTCACCCACGACTACGACACGTTCTCGGTGAAGGGCTTCAAGCTCGGCTTGGTGCCAGAACAGCAGCCCCTGATCATGATCGCCGCGTTACGCGAAGGCATGTTGCGTCTGGCTGGGCGCGAGGGCGACGGCGCGATCATCAACTGGTTGTCGGCCGACGACGTCCGCACCGTGGCACCGATCGTCCACGAAGCCGCCGGGGGCGAGCCCCGCGAAGTGGTGGCTCGCATCTTCGTGGCGGTCACCGAGGATCGCGACACCGTGCTCGCCATGGGTCGCTACGCCATCGCGGCCTACCTCACAGTGCCGGTCTACGCGGCGTTCCACCGCTGGATGGGCCGCGGCGAGATCCTCCAGCCGATGTGGGACGCATGGGAGGCCGGCGACCGCAAGGCCGCCTTGGCGGCGATCCCCGACTCCCTCGTCGACGAGCTGATCGTGCACGGGTCGCCTGAAGCGTGCCGCGAGCACATCCAGCGCTACCTCGACAACGGGGTGACCTGCCCGGCGCTGGCGCTGTTGCCGTTCGGGTCCGATCCCCGCCAGGCCATCCGCGACGTCGCGCGCCGCTGATCCGGCCCGGCTGGCGGGGCCGTCAGCCTCCGGTGGTCGTGGTCGACCCGCCGGGCGGCGCCGAGCCCGATGACGCGCCGGCACCGGTGTCGGTAGGGGCGGTGGTGGTGGTCGTGGAGGACTCGGGGGCCGGTGTCGCGCCCGTGACCGGCCAGTTGTCCTCCTCGTGCTGCAAGCGGTCGCATGCGCCTCGGTCGTACGTGGGGTTGGCGACGCAGTACGCGGTGAGGAACGCGTTGAGCGAGTCGTGGAAGGGGCCGGCGATCAGACGGTTGTAGGAGTCGGCGCGCAGGTCGCCACGGATCGTCGGCTCGTTGCGGACGGTGATGAGCACGTCGACCTTCGTGGGGGCAGTGTCGCCCACCATGAGCACGGCATAGTCACCGGTGACCGGCGCGACGATCGTGTCGGGCGAGCCGAGCACCACACCGTGGAAGCCGGGGACCCGCACCGTGGGGTCGTTGGCGCCGGGAGCCCGGATGCCGCTGCCGGAGGAGGTCGTCGTACTCGATGTGTCGGTCGACGCCGAGCCGGCGCCGGCGGAACCCGTGTCGCCAGGACCGGCGGTGGTGGTGGTGCCGGTCACGGAGTCGGCGGCGATCTGCGCGACGAACGACCTGCCGCTGGCGCGGGCGCTGGCGCGCTGGACGCCCGTGACGTAGCCGTGGTCGCTCAAGCGGTCGACGGTGGTGGCCGAGATGCCGGTACGGACCGTGGCGCGGCCGGATGCCACACGCCAGCCGACCACTGCGGTCTGCCCGGCCCGCAAGTGCAGCAGGTGCACGTCGAGCTGCCCGCGCCGCAGCGTGACCTGGTAGTGCCCCGAGCCCGCGACGTCGACTTCTCGGGGCAGGCGAGGTCGCGTCGTTGTCGTGGCGCGTCGCGCCGTGGTGGGCGGCGCGCTCGAACCGTGGTGGCGGGTCACGACGAACGCCGCCGCGCCCCCGGCGACCCCGAGCAGGACGGCGGCCGCCACGAGGAACGGCCAACGACGACGCGCCGACCCGGCGAGGTGCGGCGGCGGGGTCGAGGCATCCGGCCGGACGCCGGTGGTTGCCGGGCCGCGGTCGAGCGTGGACGTCACCGGGGCGGTCGCCGCGCGGCCGGTGGCCGACGGGCGCGACGCGCGGCGGCGGGGGCCGGTCGAAGTGGCCACCGGCGGGTCGCTGGCCTCGAGGCCGTCGTCGGCCACCCGGGAAGTCCAGGCCTGCCCGTCCCAGAAGCGGTGCTGATGTCGCCGGGTGGGATCGGCGTACCAGCCGATGACCGGTGACGGATCAGGCACGGCGGGCGCGGGCGGGATCGTCCGTCATCGGTGGGCTCCAGGGCGTCGGCTCCTGCGCGTGACGCTAATCGCTGCCTTCAAGTGGTCGGTGAACACCTCCAGCGAAGTGCGCGCGTTGAGGCCGCTGGTGCTCGGCATCACGTAGACCGGTACGCCAGCGAGCTCGCGTGGTTGCCATCCGGCGACGGCCTTGCGGTCTGCGGCCGCCCGCCACCCCGCGAGACCAACGAAGCAGACCGCCCGCGGCTGGAGCCGACCGCACAACCGCTCGACGCGAGCCAGGCCCGACCGGTACTCGGCTGTCGACAGCTCGGCCGCCCCGACGGAGGCGCGCTTCACCAAGTCGGTCATCCCGATGTGGCGCACGGCCAGGAGCCGCGCAGGAGCGCGGTCGGTCGCCTCGTCGCTGAGCCCGGCCGCCGTGAGGGCTGGCCAGAAGCGGTTCCCGGGGCGCGCGAACCCGGCGCCGGCGTCGGCCGCGTAGCAGCTCGGGTTGAGCCCGCAGACGAGGAGGTCCATGCCCGGGCCCACGGTGTCAGGCAGCGTGCGCGCCCGGGTGGCACGGAGGCGGATCATGCCGGCCGGCCAGTGCTGCCCGGGCGGCGCCGTCCGCTCATCGACCTGGTCGACCTCGAAGCCCGCGCCCATCAGGAGGTCGAGCCAAGCCTCCGGGGACCACAACGTGAAGCGGCGCCCGGGCAGGTCGTCGTCACTCCGCCACTCGCCCTCGCCGGTGAAGGCGAGCAGTTCGAGCTGCCCACCGACCGACAGGCTGTGGTGCAGGCCCGCCAGCGCCATCGGCAGGGTGGCGGCGTCGACGTGCTGGAGCGACTTGTTCGCCCACACCGCCTGCACCGAACCCCGGCGGAGCGGAACGGCGGCGAGGTCGGCCTGCACCGCCAAACGCCGCTGGTCGGGCGGGATCTCGGCGAGCATGGCACGAGCGGCGTCGAGGGCGACGGTGCGGTGGGCGCCGAGCTGGTCGAGGTTCAGGCCTGGCCCGCAACCGAGGTCGACGATGCGATCGTCGTCGTCCAACAGCGCCGTGAGCGACGCGACCCGTTCCGTGTCGGCGGCGCTTCGATTGCGGTGGTACGTCGCCGCGTTGGCGTCGTACACGGCGACGGTCTCGCGGTCCATCGCGCTCAGTCAGGCAACCGGAACGCGAGTTGCTCCTCGCGCTCGGCGCGCTCGGACAGCGGCTCCCAGACCCGACCGCCGCGGGGTCCGCGGGTTGCGACTTGGAGCCGCTCGACGGGGATCGCCCTGGTGCGGCCCCGCTCGTCACGCAGACCGACCGACCCGTCGCGCTCGCGTCGGACCACGGTGGCTTCCAGCCAGCGCGAACCCTCGCGAGGCCGGAAGCGCACGGTCTGGCCCGGCGCCAGCCCGAGCGAGACCAGGCCCGCGTCGGCGTCGGGACCGACGGCCAGCGCGTCGCGACGTGCCGGCGCGCCGTGCGGGTGGTCGTGGCGGCGATCCGTCATTCGCGGTGTGCCTGGCTCGAGCCGGCGGCGTTGATGCGGGCCTGCAAGCGCCGCATGCCGGCCAGCCAACGCTCGTGGTCGGCGGCTTTGCGCTGGGTGTAGGAGGCCACTTCGGGGTGGGGGAGGATCAAGAACCGCTCCTCGGCGAGCCCGGCCACCACAGCCGCGGCAACCTCGGCGGGCTCGATCAACCCTTGTGCGATGACGACTTCGGCGCCGAGCTCGCCCGCCCCGCCGAGCACCATGTCGGTCTTGACGCCTTGCGGGCACAGGCACGACACGTGGATGTCACGGTCGCCGTATGTGATCGCCAGCCAGTCGGCGAGGCCGACCGCGGCGGCTTTGGTGGTGCTGTAGGGCCCGTCGCCGATCTGGCTCAACAAGCCGGCAGCCGACGCGGTGAGCAGCAGGTGACCGCCGCCGCGCTCGAGCCACCGGGGCACCATCACCCGGGCGGCCTGGACGTGGGCGAACGTGTTGACCTTCCAGGCGCGCTCCCAGATCTCGTCGGGCGCGTCGAGGCCGACGCCGGTGGCGATGCCGGCGTTGGCGCAGAACAGGTCGATCGGCCCGAAGCTCGCTTCGGTGGCGTCGACTGCTGCCTCCACGGCGGCGCGATCGCTGGCATCCGCCGCCAGGCCGAGCGCGCGTTCGCCGAGCTCCGACGCGGTGGCCTGAACGGTGGCTTGGTCGAGGTCGACCACGGTCACGCCCTTGGCGCCCTCGGCCAAGAAGCGCTCGGCCAGCGCACGCCCGATGCCCCGTGCTCCGCCGGTTACGAGAACGACCTTGTCGCGCAGCTCCATGAGGCGGACTGTACCGTCGCCGTCCGACAGCCCCGGCCGCGACTCGGGCACCTGTCCGCGCAGGTCCTCGGCCGCCTCGGAACCTTGGGCGACCGTCGGCCACCCGTCGGCGCCGGCCCCGTGGCGGTGTGGCGTGGGGCTCAGGCGCCGATGGCGGCCCGCAAGGTGTCGTCGATCACCGCTTGGCGATCGGGCCCCCACGGCAGGGGCATCACGATCGGCTCGTCGACCCCGCCGGTGACATAGTCCTGCATCGTCGTGCGGACCAGGTCTGCGTCGCCGAGCACGTCGATGGCGTCGACCATGCGGTCCGACACCGCGGCCACCGCCCCGGCCCGGTCGCCGGCCGCGAAGCGCTCCCGCACCTCGGCCACCTCATCCGCGAAGCCGGCCCGCTCGAAGTTGCGGGCGTAGCTGTCGACCACGGCGTAGGAGAAGAGGTCCTTGCGGCCGTTGTCGAGCCCGGCTTCGCGGTCCGCGACGCCGACGTGCACGTAGCCGTACACGCGGCACGCACCTGCGGGCCGGCCGGCGGCAGCTTCGCCTTCGCGGACCTGCGCCACCGACCACGCCACATGCGACGCCGGCAGGTAGTTCAACAGCACGCCGTCGGCAATCTGACCGGCGAGGCGCAACATGCCCGGGTTCAGTGCCGCGATCACGATCTCGGGCTTGCGCTCCCCGAGACGCACGCCGAGGCGGAAGCCCTTGACGCCGTAGAAGTCGCCGGCGAAGTCCACCTTCTCGCCGCTCAGGCACTGGCGGACGAGGGTGACGTACTCCCGCACTTTGGCCAAGGGGCGGGCACCGTCCCATGGGACCCCGTGCCAGCGCTCGGTGACGACCGGCGACGAGATGCCGATGCCGAGTAGCACTCGGCGGTCGTCGTCCATCGCCTGCAAGGTGGCGCCGGCCATCGCCACGACCATCGGGGTCCGCAGCTGCATCGCCAGCACCCCGGTGCCGAGGTCGACTCCCGGTGCGGCCGCGCCCGCTGCGCCGAGCAGGCTGAACGCCTCCGGACCGGTGGTCTCCGCGGTCCAGTACGAGTGGTAGCCCAGGTCGCGGCCCAAGTCGGCGACCCGCAAGCAGGTCCGCGGCCCGAGCCCCATGATGCTGGCCGCGGTCACCCCCATCGGTGTTGGAGCAGTCATGGTCGGCGACGCTACCGGCCTCACCCCGCAGTGGCGCCATATGACACGTCTGGCGTCACAGTCCGTCGGTAGAGTGGGGGCATGACGGAAACCGATGGCACCGATGTGATCAACGAGGCGAAGGCCCTCATCGATCGTGGCCTCGCCGACATCAAGCACCGCGAGCTGTTGTCGTCCAGCGAGGTCGCCGACCTCCTGCTCGACGTACGGCTGCTCCTCACCATGCCCACCGTCGAAGTCGTCGGCTCGCTCGACGACGGCGACGACGCGGGCGACGATTCGTCCGTCGCGCTCGCCGGTACGAACTGATCGGCCAACTCGGCCTCCGTCCTCACCAGGCTGGCCAGCCGCCGAGCCACACGGGGCGGTCGGGACGGACGGCCCGTTGGGGTCGGGTGGCGCTCAGCGGTTGAGCGTCGTGTACTTGAACTCGTTGAGCTCGGGCAGCTCGACCATCAGGTCCAAGATGCGCTGCACGGTGCGGGTGGCCCGCTCCCCGTCACCGCCGGAGCCTTCCATGAGCCGCACGAACACGGCGCGGTCGCCGACGATGAAGGTCGGCACGCCCCACACGTCGGCTGCGGCCACGACGGCTTCGTGCTCTTTGCGCACCGTGTCGAGCGGCCAGCCGTCGTCCACCTCGGCGAAGACCTCATCGGCGTCGAGTCCCACGTCCGCGAGCACGTCGCGCAGCACGTCGTGCTCGCGGATCTGGCGCCCGTCGCGGTGGCGGGCGTCGAACAGCGCCCGGTGCAGCCGGCGGAAGTGGTCGGGGTGCCGGTCGCGCACGACGACGCCGACTTGCAGGGCGAGCAGGCCGCTGTCGTCGTCGGGCCGATCCCAGATCGGGGTGTCACCTTCGGCGACGTGTGCCTGGCCCAGGGAGAACGGCACGAACTCGACGTCCCAACCCGCTCCCGCTTCCAATGCATCGAGCACCTGCTCGTTGGCGATGCGGGCGAAAGGGCAGCGGTAGTCCCAGGTCAGGCGAAACGTCGGCATGGTTTCGTGAACCGACCCGCGCCGTCGAACATTCCCGTCAGCCCGGCAGCGGCCACAGCCTGCGCGCGACCAGCCCGATCGCCGTACCGATCGCGGCGCCGGCCACCACGTCGGACGGGTGGTGGATGCGCACGTGGGCTCGGCTGGTGCCGACCACCACGGCCATCGCCACCCACAAGGGCGACAGCGGATCGTCGTCGGCGAGTAGCACCGCGGCGCACGCCGCCGCGCTGGCGTGGCCGCTCGGGAAGCTCGACGTGAGCGGTTGGCGCAGCCGGTGCGGTCGCTCGCCTTCGTGGACGGGGCGCGACCGTTGGAACAGCGACTTGACGCCCCCGTTGACGATCACCGACTCGACCCCCAAGACGGCGGACAAGCGGACCGCCCGCACGAAATCGCGGTCGCTGCGGAACGCCTGCACTGCCCCGACCAGGTGCCAGACCAGGCCGAAGTCGCCCAGCTCCGATGCGCCGTACATCACGCGGTCGACCACCGGATGACCGCGCAGGCGACCGAAGTGCCGTTCGGCGGCGCGGTCGAAGCGGCGGACCGGTTCGGCCCAGTGGTCAGGGGGTGCGAACTTCTTCATCGCCGGGGTTTCACCGCGCCATGGGTTCAGAGGGGGAGTGGCACCTCACCCGTGCGGGCCTCACGGGCCGCGAACCGGGCTCTGGTGGGATCGCCACCATAGGCCGGGCAGAACTCCTTGAAGTTGCACCAGTTGCACAACGGTCCGGTGCGGGGCCGGAAGTCGTCGTTCGCGCAGGCCCGCTCCACCGCCTGCCAGACGGCGCCGACCTTCGTGCGCAGCCCCCGCGTGGTCTGGTCGGTGGGCACGGCGGTGATGGCCACGGGATCGGCGAGGTACAACAGCTGCACCCGCGCCGGCCGCTTCCCGAACAGCTGCTCGCACAGGTACGAGTAGAAGTTGACCCCATCGAAACGCGCCTGCTCGTAGCGCTCGCTCGGCGCCCGACCGGTCTTGTAGTCGGTGACGACCAGCTCGCCGTCGTCGTCGAGCTCGAGGCGGTCGATGATGCCCCGCAGCACCACGCCGCCGAGGGGCACCGACAGCATCAGCTCGAGGCCGATCGGCGTCACGGCTCGGGGGTCTTCGAGCGCGAAGTAGTTGCCGATCAGCGCGCCGGCGTCGGCCAGCAGTTGCGCCTCACCGTCGGCATCGAGGTCGAGCCCGGTGAACTCGGGGTCGGTGCGCAGCTGATCCCAGGCGGTGGCGAGGCACGCGGCCGCGGCCTCGGGCGTGCGGGCGACGTGGACGAGACCGAAGAGGCGCTCGAGCGCAGCGTGCACGAGCGTGCCGCGGCTGGCCGGCAGGGAAGGCGGCTCCGGCACCTTGTCGATCACGGAGAACCGGAACGCGAGCGCGCAGTCCTTGAACGAGCTCACTTTCGAGGGTGACAGTGTGCGAGGCGGCGCCAACGGCATGCTCCAACCCTACGCAGAGGGTGTGACGGTGACCGTGATGCCGGTGGTCGGCTCGTGGCTGGCCGGTCAGCGTTGCTTGACGAGGCGCTCGAAAGCGGCGGCGATCTCCTCAGGTGCTTCGAGGGGGCCGAAATGGTCGAGGTGGTCGTACGTCTCGAACGATCCGTGGGGGAGCGCGGCGGCCGTGTGCTCGGCGAACAGGGCCGGTCCGCCGCTCGACAGGTTGCCGCGAGCCACCACGACCGGGCATTCGACCGACGGGACGGCGGCCCACGCGCCGCTCTCGGGGGCCATCTCGTAGCAGCGGGCCTCGACTTCGGGGCGGCACTTCAAGGTGACCGACCCGTCGGGTCGTCGGGCGAAGCCGTGGTCGACGTACGCCTCGAGCACCTCGCGGTCGAACACGTTCATGGGTGCCTTGGAGGCGAAGTTCGCGATCGCGTCGTCGCGCGACGGGAAATCGGGACGCCGTTTGCGGGCCGAGCCGGACAGCGGGTTCTCGCCGGTCATCTCGCTGAGGCGCTCCGGCGGGAACACGACCGGCTCGTAGAGGTACAGCGCCGCGAACGTGCCGGGCTGCTGCTGTTCGGCGATGAGCAGCGCGGCGCCGCCGCCGGAGTGCCCGAAGCCGACCATGGGCCCGTCGAGGCCTTCGGCTCGCAGCGCCGCTGCACCGGCGAGCGCGTCGTCGGCCCACAGCCGCCAGTCGACGCCCGACGGGGGCAGCTCGGCGTTGTCGCCGTGGCCCCGCAGGTCGGGAGCGACCGCTCGTAGGCCGGGCACCGCCCGCGCCAAGGGACCGAGCACGGCGCCACAGAACCCGGTGGCGTGGCACAGCACGGCCGGGATCGATCCGGACCCGGTGGTGTACATCGTGGACCTCTCGTGAGCGGTGGGCATCGCCACGCTTGCAGGCGACGCAGTCACGGACCAATCCAGTCGTCCAACTACCATTCGGCCAGTGCCTCCCCGCGACCCCCGCCTGTCTCGCGCCGCGGGCGCGTGGGTCGTCGAGGTCGCCCGCAACGCCGCCGGCCTGGCTGGTGCGTACGGCCCCTGGCCGGTGATCTCACGCCGCCGCCTGCAAGCCGCCCTGGTGGCGTTCGCCGACGCCGCGAGTGCTCCTCGGGTCGCGTGGGCGCACCGCCAATGGGCCGAAGCGATGGGCCAACCCCGTGGCGACGACGCCACGCGGGCGGTCGTTCAGTTCGCCGCCACTGCTGGTGAGCACGGGCGGCCTTCCGCGCCGCAGTCGCTCGCCGATGCGATCGCACCCCCAGTGGTCCGCGCCGTCCGCGCCGCGGTCGGGGTCACCGCCGTTACGGCGATCGCGGACCAGGCGCTGGCCGACCTCGAGCGCCAAGTGCGTGGCGCGGTGCCCCGCTCGCTCGGGCGTGCCGCCACCGACGTCGTGGCCGCCACTGCGCTGTGGCCGCTCGCCGTGCCGTTCGCCGGTTGGGCGTTGGCGGGGTGGGCGCTGGCGAGGTCGGCGCCGCCGTTGCCCGTCGTCGAGATCGACGAGCATGGCGCGTCGCTGTTCGCCCACCTGGTGGCCGAGGCCCTGCCCGAGTTCTTGAGCGGCGCGGCGATCCGGATGGCGGTCGCCCGCAGCCCGTTCGCCGTCTCGGTGGCGATGTGCCCCGCAGGGGGCGACGGCGTGACCGTGCGGGCCGGGCGGGGCCACCTCTCGGTGATCGACGGTGTGGCCGACGACGCGATGGTCGTGGTCGACGGGCCGCTCGACGAGCTGCTCGAGCGTGCAGGCGACGCGCTGGTGGCCGAGCTCGCCCATCACCCGCTGCAGGAAGGCCCGAGCCGCTGATGCCTCGGCGCCGGGGCGCGACGTGTCGTCGGCGGGTGGCCATCGCGACGCTCGTCAGCTTGCTGCTCGTCGCAGGGTGCGGCGGCGCGAAGCATGCGGCCTCGACGTCGACCTCGTCGTCTTCGTCGTCTTCATCGTCGACCACGGTCGCGTCGACTTCCAGCACGAGCTCCACACCTCCCACTGCAGCGACCACCACGACACCCGCCAACCCCGACGGGCCGGTCGTGTCGGCCCAAGGCGCGGAGCTGGCGCCGCCCACGACCACGGCGACGCCCGTGCCCTACACCGGCGACTGCAGGGACCTTGTGCCGGCGGGGGCGGTGGCCGACGGGTGCGGGCGGGGCACGGCGGGCAGCTCCGACCTGGCGTGGGTGGTCCACCACGGGCCCGGCGCCACCAAAGGCGTCGACATCTACCGGGTCGGGTCGGGCACGGCGACCGTGGCCCTGACCGCCACCGACCCCGACGGCACGTCATGGACGAGCGTCAAGGCGTTCACCGCGGACGTCGGCGGGCCGCCCGGTGACGAGATCGTGGTGGGCTACCGGCTGGGCGGGACGGGCGGCCAGCTCCACGTCGACGTGGTCGGCGCCGCGGGCGTGGTGCAGTTCCACCGTGAGCTCGACCAGGGGCGGGTGCAAGTGAGCGACGGCGTGTACCACGACTGGGCCGCGCAGTTCGGGCCCGACGACCCGAACTGCTGCCCGAGCGTGTATGAGGCCGAGACGGTCGACTACCTGGGTGGCCAGTGGCGTGTCGGTCGCCGAGCGCTGGTGCCGCCGACGCAGGTGCCCGCCAGCGAAGTGCCGTGACCCACGAGGTGTGTTGCGGGACCTGCCCGACCTGCCTGAGGTGATCAGCGGATCGCTGCGCGACGGTCGCCGTGCTCAGGTGCGAGCGGGTGAGGGTGTCGGGTGTGCCGCACGGACGCGTTTGACCATCAGCACGGTCAGCGTGATCGCCGCCGACACGGTGCCGAGCAGGAACGCCCACGTCACCCGCGTCAACACCGCGCCGGGTAGCGCGCACGCGGCCACGAACACCACCAGCCCGCCCAGCCACCCAATGGCCGCGTCGCGGTGCGCGCCGAGGGAGATCGAGCCTTGCGACGTGACGATCCCGACCATCACGGCCGCGCTGCCGAGCGCGAGGAGGGCCAGGTCATAACGGCTCAGGACCTGCTTGCTGGGGAACAAGGTGTCGACCACCCACGGCCCGATGGCCAGGCAGCCCAACACCCCCAGCACCGCGATGGCGGCCACCACGACGAACAGCTTGCGGAGGTCGTCGCGGAACTCCGCGAAGCGGCGCTCGGCAGCCATCTTGGCCAAGTTGGGCAACAGCGCGGCTTGCACGGCCTGGAAGAAGAACAGCGGGACACGGGCGATCAGCAGACCGTTCAACATCGTGCCGGCGTTGTTGGCGCCGCCGTGGGTGAGGAGGCGGGCGGCGACCGGGGTGCAGTTCATCAGCCCGAAGTTGCCGATGGACGCGGCGAGCAGCAGGCCGAGGTTCTGGGAGATCTCCGGGAGCTGCGCCTCGGGGCCCGGCTCGAGCAACCCCTCCCGCTGGTGGCGGCCCACGAGCAGCACGGCGATCAGCGGGCAGATGCCCACGACGAACCCGAACGGCCCGGCCGTCTTGGTGCCGACGATCCACAGGCCGACCGCGCCGACGAGCCGCAGGACCGATTCCGTGCCGAACACCCACCCGTAGGCAGCGAACCGCCCGGTCCCGGCGAGCGTGCCGCGCAGCAGGTGCTCCATCGCGTAGCCGTCGACGCCGAGGATGAGGCCGATCAGCACCATCCACTGGTGGGCGAACAGGTGCTGACGGAGCGGCGCGTTGGCGGCGAGGGCGACGATGGTGAGCAGGACGGCGAACGCGGCGGCCACTTGCGCCGCGCGGCGCACGATCGGGGTCCAGCCCTGCCCCAAGCTGCGGCGGTGGGCGATGGCCCGACCGACTTCCTGCTCGATCGGGATGAACAGGCCGGGGCCGAGCAGGAACACGAGCGCCCACAGCACGCTCACCGAGTCGTACTGGTCGGCGTTGAGCGCACGGTTGGCCACGGCCAAGAACGCGTACGCGGTCAGGCCGGTGACCAGCAGCGCCGCCGCGACCGGCACGGTGCCCGGGGGGAACAGCGCGGCGAGCTTGCGGAGCGGGCCGCCCTCGCCGCCCGTGCGCGGCGCGACCGCGTCGTCGGGCGCCGTGACGGGTCGGCCCGCGGCGGCTTCGATGACGGTCTCCTCCGCGTGGAACCGGTCGCCCGTGGTCGGGGGTCGCTCGTCACCCATAGTCCGGCGACGTTACCCGCCGCTGCCCCGGCCCCCCCGGGTGGGCGCAGGCGTGGCCGTCAACCCCGCCCCCAAACCCCCGCTGCTGTGAGCACTTGGCCACCTGGTGGGTGGGTAGCTGCTCACAGCTCGGTGGGGTTGGGGTGGGACCCCCGCTGCTACTCAGCCGAGGGACTTGGCCGCTGCTCAGCCTAGGGACTTGAGGGTGAGGCCCAGCTCCTCGTTCAGGTTGGCGGGCACGGCGTAGCCGTCCTCGGCGCGGATCTCGTCGAAGTGGTCGCGGATCGCCTCGACCGTGAACTTGTCGTGGTCGGTCTCGGTCCAACCCGGGGTGACGCCGAGGAAGACGCGGCCGACGTGGCCGCCGCCGAGCGTGTACAGCTCGCCCGACACCGGGCAGTCCTCGTGCGCCAACCAGGCCACCACCGGGGTGACGAACTCGGGACCGAACCGCTCGACGAGTGCGCCCATGAGCTCCTCGGTCATACGGGTCTTGGCGACCGGCGCGATCACGTTGGCCTTGATGTTGTTCTTGGCGCCTTCGACTGCCAGCACGCGGGTGAACCCGACGAGGCCCATCTTGGCGGCGCCGTAGTTCGCCTGGCCGAAGTTGCCGAACACACCGGCGCCCGAAGCCGTGTTCACAATGCGGCCGTAGCCCTGCTCCTTCATCTTCACGTACGCCGGCCGTGTCACGTTGAAGGCGCCCTTGAGGTGCACGTCGATCACGGCGTCGACGAGGTCGGGCGTCATGTTGTGGAACGCCTTGTCGCGCAGGATCCCCGCGTTGTTGATCACGATGTCGACTCGGCCGAACGTGTCGAGCGCGGTCTGCACGATGGCCTCGCCGCCCTCGGGCGTGGCCACGGAGTCGTGGTTGGCGACGGCCTCGCCCCCGGCCGCCTTGATCTCGTCGACGACCTTCTGCGCGGCCGACGCGTCGGCGCCGGTGCCGTCCATCGCCCCGCCGAGGTCGTTCACCACGACGAGCGCGCCGCGGCTCGCCAGCTCGAGCGCGTGCGAGCGGCCCAGCCCACCTCCGGCGCCGGTGATGATCGCGACCTTGCCGTCGTAACCGAGTTCAGCCATTTCGTTGCTCCTTCAGGGGATGGCGACCGGGTCACCGTAGTGGTGGCCCTGATCCGGGAGCCAAGCCGCGGCGGTCACTCGCCGCCCGGCGGCGGCGCCGACCCCGGCGTGGCGGGACGTCAGACCCCGAGGCTCTCGCGGGCGTAGGCCTTGAGGCGCTTGTAGTCGACTTTGGCGTTGGGGGCGCGGCCGATCGTGTCGATGGTGAGCACGCGCTTGGGCGCCTTGTACGACGACAGCTTCCCCTTCACGAAGCCGATGACGTCGTCTTCGCGCACTTCCGCGCCGTCGGCGGCCTCGACCACGGCGGTGATCGCCTCGCCGAACTTGTCGTCGGGCACACCGACGACGACGGCATCGGCCACCGCCGGGTGCAGCTTCAGGATCTCCTCGACTTCTTCAGGGAAGACCTTCTCGCCGCCGGTGTTGATGCACACCGAGCCCCGCCCGAGCAGCGTCAGCGAGCCATCGGCTTCGACTTTGGCGTAGTCGCCTGGCACCGAGTAGCGCTTGCCTTCGAACTCGATGAACGTGGCGGCGGTCTTCGCCTCGTCCTTGTAGTAGCCGATCGGTTGGAAGCCGCCGACGGCGACTCGGCCGATCTCCTCGGAGCCCGGTTGCACTTCCTTGCCTTCGTCGGTGATGACCTTGGCGTTGGGGCCCAGCATGAACTTGGCGGTGCTGGCGGCATTGCCCGCGGTCGAGATCGAGCTGCCCATGCCCAGTGCCTCTGACGAGCTGAACGCGTCGAGCAACATCATCCCGGGGTGGATCTCCAGCAGCCGGTTCTTCACCTCCTGGCTCCACATGACACCCGAGGACGTGATGCTCACCAGGGACGAGATGTCCCAGCGGCCGGGCTCGGCGTCCATCGCCGACACGATGGGCTTGGCGAACGCGTCGCCGACGATGGCGATCTGGTTGACCTTCTCGCGCTGGATCGTGTCGAGCAGCTCCTCGATGTCGAGATGGCGGCTCGCCATCGTGACGGCCGATCCGCCCAGGGCGAGCAGGGCGAGCTGCGTGAACATGCCGGTGCCGTGCATCAGCGGACACGCCGCCATGCCGACCAGACCGGGTCCCTGCACCCGCTCGCGGATCATGTCGAGGTCGGCGGCAGGCGCGTTCTGCAGGTCGGGCCACAGCGACCCGACCACGCTGCGGATCTGGTCGTCCTGGCGCCACATCACCCCCTTGGGCATCCCCGTGGTGCCGCCCGTGTAGAGCATGAGGAGCTGGTCGCCGCTGCGTCCCCACGGGGCCGACACGTCGCCGTTGGCGGGCGTCGCGGCGGCGTCCTCGTAGGCGATCGCCCATTCGGGCAACGGCCCCGACCCGTCGTCGACCCACAGCCACGTGGTCACCCGGGGAACCCGTTCGCGGATCCGTTCGATGGTGTCGGTGAACGTGCCGTGGAAGACGACCACGGTGGCGTCGGCGTTGTCCCACAGGTACACGAGCTCGTCGTCGGCGTAGCGGTAGTTGGTGTTGATGGGCACCAGCCCGGCCTTGAACGCCGCGAACATCGACTCGAGGTACTCGGTGCCGTTGTAGAGGTACTGCGCCACCTTGTCCTGCTCGGCTACACCGCGGTCGAGCAACGCCTGCGCCACCCCGTTGGCGCGCCGGTTGAAGTCCGACCACGTGCGATGTTCGCCGGCGTGGACCTGGGCGGTCGCGTCCGGGATCTGCTGTGCGACGGTCTCCCAGATGTCGGCGTAGTTCCAACCGGGCATTTGTCCCCCTATCGGCTCGGCAGGTGGTGGACCCGAGCGACCGCTTGACCGACCGGTCAGGTTCCGGGCGGAGTGTAGGGCGCGGCAGCGACTGGTCGCGCCCGTGGGGGATCCGGGGGCGTGGCGGCGCGGGCCAGCGGACCCGGCCGGCGCTCAGCGGACGCGGTTGGTGTCGCAGTCGACGAACCGGTTGCCGTCGAGGGCCGAGGCGTGGTGCGACCACGACAGGATGCCGACGCGGCACCGGAGGAACTGGTTCCCACTCGCGACCGTGCCGCCGGCGCCGCGCTCGAGCAGAAGGCCGGTGCCGGTGCCGTCGGCCACGTTGACCATGACGTGGTTCTCCTCGCCGCCGGTGAGGGTGACGCCCCGTCCACCCCGGCACTGGTTCCCGGAGACGTCGCCGCCATTGCAGTCGACGAGGTGGATGGCCCAGCGCTCCGCGCGGGCGGCGTTGGACGACACGGTGGCGTCGCGGGTTCCGGTGAGGCGGATACCGGTGTCGACGCCCGACACCGTGTTGGCGTCGACGCGGTGCTCCGTCCCGCCGCTGATCGAGATGCCGGTGCCCGTCGGTGGCGCGCCGGTGGGGTGGTCGGCGGCTTCCAGCACGCGGTTGCCGGTGACGGTGACCCGCTCGGCTGCCGACGACCGAATCGCGCCGCCGGCAACGGTGTTGAACGACACGGCGTGGTCCGCGCCGCCGTCGTGGTGGACCGACCCGTGGACCACGCAGCGCTCGACCACCGTGCGGTGCGCTCCCTCGCTGGTGACCAGCGGGGAGGTGTCGGTTGCGTGGGTCGGCAGCTCGGCGTCCAGGGTGCGCCCTCGCCGTGCCGGTCCGATCAAGGTGAGGCCTTCGATGCCGGCGTCGTCGGCGAGGACGACCAGCGGCGTGCCGGGTGCCACGTCGGCGCCGTCGAGCGTGGGCGGGTCGACCGTGGGGTCGTCGGGGCTGACGCCGGCGATCGTCACCCCTGCCGGCACGGCGATCGGGAAGGTCACGGCGGGGGAGCCGTAGCGGGCGGCGGGGAGATCGATCTGGTCGCCGGGCCGGGCAGCGTCGAGCGCGGCGGCGAGCGTGGGGAACGTGGTCGCGTCGATGCGCACGGCGGCGGGCGCCCGCTCGCCCGTCACGGCCAGTACCCGGGCGCGCTTGGCGCGGATCGTGAGCTCATAGGTGACCCCGGCCGGTTGGCCGGCGGGCCGGGGCTGCGCCGGGTTGGCGATCAGCCGCACCCCCGCGGGGCCCTGGCTCCAGTCGGCGGCGCCGTCGACGGCTTCGATCGGGTAGCGGTGCGGGCTGAAGTGCGCGATCTCCCGGGTGGGGGCGCCCGTCAGGTCGATCACGTACACGGTGCGGGTGCCCGGGTCCGGGCCGGGCCGGGCTGTGTAGCGAACTTCGGGGTCGCCGGCGACATCGAAGGGATCGACGTCGGCGAGGGCATGGACGTTGGCCGACAGCCAGTGGCCCGCGGCCCCGAGGGTGCTGGCGACCTCCGGTGGCACCGACCCATCGGGCAGCGGCCCGAGCGTGAGGGCCAGCGCGTCGCCGCGTGCCGCCGCAGCCGCGATCACCGCGACCAGATCGGCGGCGCCGAGCCGGTCGTCGTCGCCCTCGACCCGGTTCCAGGTCGACGACGCCCCCAACCCCCGCCGCAGCACCGCCCCAGACCGACGAACCCCCGCGTCGAACCCCGAACTGGGGGGAGATGTGGTCGCCCCGACGACCTGGTCCCCACCTGGTTCGGTGAGGTGGGGGTGGACGTGGGGGTCGGCGACGACGGTGAGGCCGCCGGCGCAGGCCGTGCTCGCGAGGCCGACCCAAGTGGCGAGGTCCCAGGCGGCGAGGTCGAGGTGCGGCGTGAAGTCGGCGAACGTGCGCACCTCGGGCCAATGCTCGGCATGCCACGCGAGCACCTCGGGCAGCGGGTCGTCGCCGGTGAAGTGCCGTTCGTACGCGGCGGCGTCCCAGCCAAGCGGGGCGAACGCCGGCACCATGGCCAGGCCGAGGTGCACCTCGATGCGGAAGCGGTCGATCCGCTGGGGGTCGGTCACGGCGCTCACCGTACGGTGGCGGGCCGCTGCTGTCCCCCTCGGCGTGCCACGGCGTCGGACGCCGCCGGCTCGCCCGGAGCCCGTTCTTTGACCGGTCGGTCAGGGGCCTGCGAACGTTTGCGACATGGACTTCGAGCTGCCCCCGGATGACGACCCGCGCCGCGCGGAGATCCGTGCCTGGTTGGACGACCATCCCCAGCCGTCGGGTGCCGACCTGGGAGCGGCGGGCTACATGGTTCCGCACTGGCCCAAGCCCTACGGGATCGACGCCGACCCGATCCACCAGCTGATCATCGACGACGAGCTCCGGCGGGCCAAAGTCAAGCGACCGGCGAACCCGATCGCGATGGGTTGGGCGGGACCGACGTTGCTGCACGCCGGCACCGAGGAGCAAAAGGCCAAGTACCTTCCCGGCATCGTCGCCGGCACCGACATCTGGTGCCAGCTGTTCAGCGAGCCCGGCGCGGGCAGCGATCTTGCCAACCTCGGCACCCGTGCCGTGCGCGACGGCGACGAGTGGGTCATCAACGGCCAGAAGATCTGGACGTCGCTCGGCCACCTGGCCAGGTACGGCATCTTGATCGCCCGCACCGACCCCGACGTGGCCAAGCACCAAGGCATCAGCTACTTCATCTGCCCGATGGACACCCCCGGGATCGAGATCCGGCCCATCATCGAGATGACCGGCGCGCACAACTTCAACGAGGTGTTCTTCACCGACGTGCGACTGCCCGCCGAGAACCTCGTCGGCGACGTGAACGGTGGCTGGACGCTGGCCAAGGTGACGCTCTCCAACGAGCGCGTCTCGCTCTCGAGCGGCGGCGCGCTGTGGGGACAGGGACCCGACGCGGGGGACCTGCTCGACGTGATCCACCAGCGCGGAGGCCTGCACGACCCACTGCTGCGCCAGCGCGTGGCGGCGCTCTACATCGAAGCGAAGGTGCTCGACCTGATCCGGTTGCGCACGGTCAGCGCCCGCATCCGCGGCGACCAGCCCGGCCCGGAAGCGTCGGTGCGCAAAGTGTTGGCCGACGAGCACGGCCAACGGATCATGGCCCTGGCCAAGGACTTGTCCGGCGCCAGCGCGCTGCTGACGGGTGGCGTGAACAACGGGCCGCTCGGCTCAGACGACTCGATCTGGCACTACGGCTACCTGTTCTCGCAGGCTTTGACCGTCGGCGGCGGCACTGGCGACGTCCAGCGCAACATCATCAGCGAGCGGGTGCTCGGGTTGCCCCACGACATCGACGTGGAAGTCGGCCGCACCTGGGCGGAGTCGCGTCGACTCGTCGCCGGGTGAGCCCCGCTTGGTCGGACCCTGCGACCGTTGGGGTCAGGCGGCGCGGGCAGGCTGCAAGACGGGCGACAGCTCCTCGTCCTCGGTGAGCGCCCGGAACGTGCGGACGTCGTAGACCACCACATGGCCCGGCGACGACGCCACGACGGTGGCGTTGCGCACCCGGCTCGGATCCAGCGTGGCCAACTCGCCGACCACGTCGCCGGGGCCGAGCTCGATCGCACCGTCGTCGGTGAGCACGGTGGCCGTGCCGTCGGCGATCACGAACGCCTCGAGGCCTCGGTCACCTTTGCGGCACAGGACCTGGCCGTCCTCGACCGCGATGGTGGTCCCTGCGAGGGAGAGGTGGTTGGCCGCCCGCCGGCTCAGCCCGCGGCGCTCGACCAACATCTGGCTGACGGGGTCGATGAGTTTGCGCATGACCTCATTGTGCGGCCGCCGAGCGCCGATTTCGCCATCATCGACATGGTTTGTTTCGATGCGACCGATCGCTTGAAGCGATAGGAGCTGCCGCTTGTGGAGGCCGGGCTGAGCGTGCTGGCTGCGCTCAGCAGGGGTCGCTCGTGGCGGCGGCTCCATCGTGAAGTTCGGGCTGTGCCAATCCCTCGAGCACGTCGAGGCTGGCTGCCAGACGCCCGATCGCGTCGGGGTCGAGGGCGGCAACCTGCTGTGCCAACCACGCGTGTTTGCGGGTGCGGGTCTCGGCCAGCCGGGCCCGACCGGCTGCCGTCGCCTCGACCCGGGTCACGCGGCGGTCGCGGGGATCGCGCTGGCGGCGGGCGAGGTCGAGGCGCTCCAGGTGGTCGACGACCTTGGTCACGGTCGCGGGCGCCACCCGCTCGATCGCGGCCAGCTCGCCGAGCGTGAGGGGACCGCGCCGCTCGATGGTCGCGAGGTGGGCGAGCCGGGTCGGGGGGAGGTCGAGGTCGGCCTGCTGGCGCAGCTGCCGGTTGAGTCGGGCCACGGCGATACGGAGGCGACCCGCCACCTCAGAGGGGTCGGCGGGTGTGGGCGGCGTACTCGTCATCGTTCACCAGGGTAAGGACCTGCGCGAAATAGGTCGCCCGAGTCGCGGGTCAGGGTTCGATTCGCCAGGCTACGCCTGGCGGACAGGCGTCGGGTTGATGGGTCGGCTCGCCTGTCGGCTCGCCTCCTGAGGACGTGGCCGGCTTCGTTGCACCCGTGCCGGTTGGCGCCGCAGGCGTCCGTGCCGGAAGGATGGGCGATCGCGTCTCGCCGTCCGCAAGTTCCGCAGGGGGAAGTCCAATGCAGATCAGCATGCCGCTCAGCTACGCCGGGGGTTTCCGGGAAGCCGCTGAGTCGGTGGCCGAGTACGAAAAGGCCGGGCTCGACCTGGTGTGGGTGGCCGAGGCCTACGGCTTCGACGGCCCCAGCCTCATGGGGTATCTGGCCGCCAAGACCGAGCGCGTGCAGATCGCGTCCGGAATCTTGCCGCTGTACACCCGCACGCCGACCTTGATCGCCATGACCGCGGCTGGCATCGACGCCTTGTCCGAAGGTCGCTTCCAGCTCGGTCTCGGCGCCTCGGGCCCGCAGGTCATCGAAGGCTGGCACGGCATCCCGTACACCGCGCCGATCGGCCGCACGCGAGAGATCATCGACATCTGCCGCAAGGTGTGGAAGCGCGAAGAGCGCGTCACGTTCGACGGCAAGCACTACCACCTGCCGTTGCCCGAAGGGCAGGGCACGGGCCTCGGCAAGGCGCTGAAGATCATCGCCCACCCGGTACGCGACCAGATCCCGGTGTGGGTCGCGTCGATCGGTGAGAAGAACGTGGCGATGACGGCCGAGGTGGCCAACGGCTGGCTGCCGATCTTCTTCATCCCCGAGCGGTATCGCGAAGTGTGGGGCAAGTCGGTCGACGAGGGAGCCGCCAAGCGTGACCCGGCGCTCGGGCCGCTGCAGATCTCTGCAGGCGGTCTGCTGGCAATCGGCGACGGCGACGACGTGACCGCCATCCGCGAGTTCGCACGCCCGATGGTGGCGTTGTATGTGGGCGGCATGGGCGCAAAGGGCAAGAACTTCTACAACGACCTCGCCTGCCGCTACGGCTTCGAGGAAGCGGCTGCGAAGATCCAGGACCTCTACCTCGACGGCAAGAAGCAGGAAGCCGCGGCGCTCGTGCCCGACGAACTGCTGGAGGCCACCACGCTGTGCGGGCCCGAGAGCTACATCGCGGAGCGGGTCGCTGCTTTCAAAGAGGCCGGCGTGACGCACCTTCAGGTCACACCGGTGCCGACCGGCGGCCAAAAGCCCACCGAGGTGATCGAGAAGGTCAAGGCGATCAGCGACTGAAGGGGCGAACGCGAGCCGGCTCGGACCGTCGGCGCGATCCGAGCCGAGAGCCCCACCCCTCCACTCGACGTGCGCTCTGCAGCTGCGCCCACATCCCCCGCAGACCGCCCGTCCTCGCACCCCTGTTGCCAGGGGTTGCTGCACAGAGCGCCCGTCGGCGTCGCAGATACATCGGATCTGGACTTCTCCGGACGGTGGCCGCGGCCGGTGGCCGTGTTGCCATCGCGATCGGCGACCGATGAGCCAGCGCCGCTGATCACGTCTCATGGAGGCCGGCGCGGCGCCGGCCGCCGCGGCAAGGGAGCGCCGAGAACCCGATGCGACCACTTCGCTACTCGATCAATGTGACACTCGACGGCTGTTGCGATCATCGCGAGGGCATCCCCGACGAGGAGTTGCACCGCCACCACGCGGCGAACCTCGCGCGGGCTGACGCCCTCCTGTTCGGCCGCGTCACGTACGAGATGATGGAGGAGGCATGGCGGAGGCCGCCGTCCGGCGCCTGGCCCGAATGGATGGCCGACTGGATGGTGCCGTTCGCCGACACCATCGACGGCGCCAAGAAGTACGTCGTGTCGAGCACCTTGGACCACGTCGACTGGAACGCCGAGCTCGTGACCGGTGACCTCGGCGACGCGGTCCGTGCGCTCAAGGAGCAGCCGGGCGAGGGCCTCGCGGTCGGCGGGGTGACCCTCCCGCTTGCGTTGGCCGACTTGCGGCTGATCGACGAGTACGAGTTCGTCGTGCAGCCCATCGTTGCGGGTCATGGGCCCGCGCTGCTGGCCGGTCTTCGGGAGCGGCTCGATCTCACGCTCGTGGGTCGCGAGGAGCTCGGCTCTGGCGCGGTGGTGCTGCGCTACCGACCCGGTCGGGACTCCTGGTGACCCTCAGCTGACCTCGTTGTTGCTCCGCACCTCATGCCGATTGCTGGCTCTGGCACGATCGTCAACGGTCCGTGAGCCCGACCGCCAAGGCTCGCCGCGTGCATCTCGTCGCGATCGCGGCGAGCATAGGGGCATGACGGACACCGCTGAACGCACGATCCAGACCAGCGACCCGCGCACGGGCGCGGTGACGGGTTCGGTGCCGAACCAGGGTCCCGACGAAGTGGCCGCGGCCATCGCGCGCGCCCGCGTCGCATCGGTGGCGTGGGCCGGCCTCACCTTCGAGGAGCGTGCGACGCATCTGAAGGCGGTGCGCGACCTCCTGCTCGACCGGGCAGAGCAGCTGGTCGACGTCGTCTGCGCGGAGACCGGCAAGCTGCGCGGCGAGGCGGTCTTCACCGAGCTCATGGTGGCCTGCGAGCTGATCGACTACTACGCCAAGCACGGCGGGCGCACGCTCCAGCCCGAGAAGGTGTCGGCCGGTTCGACCATGGTCCACAAGAAGGCCATGCGGTGGTACGAACCGATGGGCGTGGTCGGCGTGATCAGCCCGTGGAACTATCCGCTGACGCTGACGATGACCCCCGTGGCCACTGCACTGTTCGCCGGCAACACGGTGGTGCTCAAGCCGTCGGAAGTCACCCCGCTGGTGGGCGTCGAGGTCGGCAAGCTGTTCGCGGAGGTCGGCGGGCATCCCGACATCGTGCAGGTGGTGACCGGCGACGGCATGACGGGCGATGCGGTCGTGCGCGGCGGGGTCGACATGGTGTGCTTCACCGGCTCGGTCGCCACCGGCCGCAAGGTCGCTGTGGCGGCGGCGGAGCAGCTGATCCCGGTGATCCTCGAGCTCGGCGGCAAGGACCCGATGATCGTGTGCGACGACGCCGACCTCGACCGTGCGGCGGCGGGCGCGCTGTGGGGTGCGTTCTCGAACTCGGGCCAGACGTGCATGGCGGTCGAGCGTGTGTACGTGCAGGACTCCGTCTACGACCAGTTCGTCGACAAGGTGGTCGATGGTGCGAGCAAGATCCGCCAAGGCGAGGGTCCGGCGCATGACATCGGCTCGATGACCTTCCCCAAGCAGGTCGACATCGTCGAGCGTCACGTCGACGAAGCAGTCGACAAGGGTGCAAAGGCACTCGTCGGCGGCCACCGCGTCCTCGGCAAGCCGGGGCTGTGGTTCGAGCCGACGGTGCTGGTCGACGTCGACCACGACATGGCCGTGATGCGCGACGAGACCTTCGGGCCGGTCCTTCCGATCATGCGGTTCCACGACGACAAGGAAGCGATCGCGCTCGCCAACGACTCCGTCTACGGCCTCAACTCCTCGGTGTGGACCAAGAGCCCCGAGCGGGGCGAGCAGCTCGCGGCGCGCATCCAGGCCGGCAACGTGTGCGTGAACGACGCGCTGGTCAGCTACGGCGTCACGTCGTTGCCGTTCGGCGGTGTCAAGGAATCGGGCATCGGGCGGGTGCACGGCGAGGAAGCGCTGCGCCGCTTCTCGATCGAGAAGTCGGTGTTGGTCGACCGCGCCGGCCTGAAGAAGGAGGTCTACTGGTTCCCGCTGCCCAAGCGGATCGACCGGATGGGCCTCAAGCTGCTGCGGGCCCGGTACCGGTCGGGTGCCGGCAAGAAGCTCAAGGCGCTGCTGCCCAGCCGCAACCCGCGCTGAGACCGGACCCGCTCAGGACCTGCGCGGACGGGTCGCCCGACTCGCGGGTCGCCGTGCGATTCGCCAGGCTGTGCCTGGCGAATCAGGCGCCGTGTTGATGGTCGGTTCGCCTACCGGCTCGCCTCCTCAGCGGGCCGCGTCGACCCGGCCGAGGGCGGCTTCGGCCTCGGCCACGAAGCGGTGCACCAGCTCGCCGGCGGGCACCAGCTCGTGGATGGCGCCCACGCCTTGCCCCGCCGGCATGAACTCGCGGTCGATGTCGACGTCGGTCGTCTCGGGTCCCGCGCCGAGGTGGTTCACCCCGTCCTGCCAGGACTGCAGGACCTGGCCAGGGAAGGGGAGTGGCTCACCGCCGGCCGCCTCGAAGTCGTCGACATAGCTGGTGCGCACGACCCGGCAGGTCTTGCCGGTGTACGCACGGGTGACGATGGTGCCGTCTTCAGGGGTGGCGAGCAGCCGGTCCTTGTACCCCTTCACAGTGTGGGCCTCGGGGGTCGCGATGAAGCGTGTGCCCACCCAGACACCGTCGGCGCCGAGGCTGAGCGCGGCCGCCAGACCCCGACCGTCGAAGATCCCGCCGGCGGCGACCACCGGCACGCGGTCGCCCACCGCGTCGACCACTTGGGGGACCAGCGCCATCGTGGCGACCGTGCCCGTGTGGCCGCCGGCCTCGGTGCCCTGGGCGACCACGATGTCGCACCCTGCTTCCACCGCGGCCACCGCATGGCGCACCTTGCCGCACATGCTCATCACCAGCAGATTCAGCTCGTGGCACAACTCGATCACGTCGCGGGGCACGCCGAGGCCGGCCACGTAAGAAGTCGCACCGCCCTTGGCGATGTCGCGGATCTTCGCCTCGATGTCCTGGGGGGCGGCGGTGAGCAAGTCGACACCGAACGGCTTCGACGTCCGCGCCCGCGTGGCCGCGATCTCGGCGACCATCTCCTCGTGGCTCGCGGCGGCGGCACCGATGCAGCCGTAGCCGCCGGCCTCCGACACGGCCGCAACCAGCTCGTGGAAGGAGACGCCACCCATCCCGGCCAGCATCACCGGGTGCTCGACGTCGAGGGTCTCGGTCAGACGAGTGCGCATCGACCGGACTGTAGGCCCGCACTCGACCGTGCGGTCAACAAGGGCCGGGCCGTGGGTGCTCGCGGTACGCGCCGTGGCCGGTGAACACGCCGGGGTGCCAGCGGCCGGGCGTGACCGCCATGGCCCGCGGATAGTCCTCGAACAGCCAGCGAGCGAAGGTGCGCCGGGTCCAGTCGTTGGCGGCCGCCAAGCGCACCGCGGCTCGAGCGCCTTTGCGGTGGCGCAGCCCCCGGGCGGTCACCAGCGCCATCCGGTGGTCGGCGACGAGCTCGCGGCGTACGGCGTGGCGATAGTGACGGGCTGCGCCCACCGCGTCGAGCGGCCCCGCCGCGGTCATCGCCTGCGCGGCGAGGACCCCGGACAACAAGGCCTGGCCGATTCCCTCGCCGGTCATGGGATCGGTGGCCCGCGCCGCGTCGCCCACGAACAGCACTCGGCCCGTGGCGAGCCGCACGCCGTCGATGCGGGCAGGGATGGGCCACGCCTTGTGACGGTCCTCCGGGCGGGCGGTCGGGCCGAGCACCTCGTGGATGGCGGGACGGTCGAGCAAGTCGATCCACAGCCGCCGAAGCGCCCCTCCGTCGAGCTCTTCGGGTCGGATGATGCAGTAGCCGACATTCGCCCGGCTGCCCGGCAGCGGGAACGACCACGCGTAGCCCGGCAGCAGGTCGGGCTCGAACCACACGAACAGCTCGCTCGCCGCCCGGGGGCCCACGTCGGTGAAGTACTGGCGGAAGGCGTGCCATTCGCCCCGGTACGTCGGGTCAGCAAGGCCGAGGTGCTTGCGCAGCGGCGACCACATCCCGTCGGCGCCGATCGCGTAGCGGGCTGCGATCGTGCCGACGCGGTCCACGACGAGCTCGACGTGGTCGGGCCGGTTCACCGCACCGGTGCAGCCGTGGCCTTCGAGCACCTCAACGCCGGCCGCGCGTGCCAGGTCGAGCATCGCTGCATCGAGCTCCCGGCGACGAGCCACCACTGCGAACTGGCCGTCGTCGCGCGGCAGGGGGAATCGTCCCTCGCGGCCGGACGGTGACCGGACGATCACGTCGTCGACCACCTGCCAGGACGGCACATCGGCAGGGTCGAGGCCGAGGTGCTCGACCAGCCGCAACGCCCCGGCCGTCAGCCCATCGCCGCAGCACTTGTCGCGAGGGAACCTCGCTTTGTCGATCAGGGTCACCTGACGGCCGGCCCGCGCGGCGGTGATGGCGGCAGCGGTGCCTGCGGGCCCTCCACCGACCACGACGATCTCGCGTTGCTCCACGACGCCACCGTAGACACGTCGCCGGCACCCGGCCGTTCGATCGCACATCCTCAGACCCTGTCATGCCATGCTGTCCGCCATGAGCACACCGAGTGACGAGTCGACCACGACATCGGACGGCCCGCCTCCGGGTGGCGATCCGCCACGCGGCGCCACCGGTGCGGTGCCCCCCGAACGTCCTGTGCCGGCTCCAGCCGCCGCCTCCCGCAGCCGACGTTCCCTTCGGGCGTCCGGCGTGGTGGTCGCGATGGTGGGCGCCACGCTGCTCGCCGCAGTCGTCGCGGACTTCCAATGGGCGGGCCCGTACGGCTACGGGCGCGTGTCGGACGGGAAGGTCTGGTTTGCGTTGCTGGTGTTCCCATGGGTGCTCACGGTCGCGGCCGGCGCGCTGATGATGCGGACGAAGCGGCTCGGGCAGGTCGTCGCCGGTGCCGTGGTGGGCTTCGGCGTGATGGTGGTGGCCGTGGCGGTCGCCGCCGCGGTCGCCGGCGATCGCGTCGCTGGCACCAGGTTCGTGATCCGCATCTCCCGTCTCAGCCCTTACCTGTTGCACACGGGGCTCCAGTTGAGCACCACCCAGGCGGTCCGCTACGCCTGCGCCAGCGCGGTGATGGGTGCGGTGTTCGGGTTCGTGGTGATCGTGGTGGCCACGGGGTTCGAGCGGTCGTGGTTCCCAGCGCTCGGCGGCGCGTTCGCCGGCGCGCTGCTGCTCGGCCCCCAGCCGCTCATCACCCACACCGCCAAGCACGCGTACACCAACTCACTTGGCGTGGCCGGCGCCCTGGTGGTGCTCGGGATCGCCGCGGTCGCGGCCGCGCTCGACGCACCGCAGCCGGCGGCGCGAACGGTGGACGTGACCAACGCCTCGACCCTCGCGGCCGGCCGACAAGGCGCGCCCACGGGAGGGTCGGGGCTCACGCCCACCAACGCGTTCGCCGTCGTGGCGCTCGTGCTGGGGTTGCTCGGCGGGAACCTGCTCGCTGTGATCTTCGGTCACCTCGGGCGGCGCCAGATCCGCGAGACGGGGGAGCGGGGCGACGGGATGGCCTTGGCGGGGCTGATCCTCGGCTACGTCGGCATCGTGCTCTGGGCGGTCTTGTTCGTCGCCGCCTTGGCGAACAGCTGAGGGCGGTCGCCGTCGATCACGGCGCGGGTTCAGATGGGGGCACGGGGCCGGGTCGGTCGGCCGGACCCGGCTTGGCGCGGCCAGCGGCCGGGTGGCGCGACGGCGCGGCGTCGGGCAACAAGGCGTGCTGGGTGAGCCAGGCAGCAGCGGTTGCCGGTGGCCAGCTGCGGTCGCGCTGGAACACCGGAGTGGCGGCTTCGTCGAGCGCGAGCTCGACGATCTCGTTCCACGGCAGCCACGGGCTCGCCTCGACATAGGACGCCGGGATCAAGGCGGGGTGGACACGGCCTTCCTCGAGATCGTCGACGCCCGGCACCGGGAGCTGGAACGCCGCCGCGAGCTCGGCCCGGGTGCCGCCCAGCACCCCTCGGACCGTGACGGTGGCAGCCATGCCTGCGGGCCACGGCCGCCTCGCCCGCAGGTAGTTCGCCGCCAGTCGTTCGTAGGCCATCCGGGCGAGCCGCTCGGAGGTGGTCGCCGGCGGCCGCAACGGCAACCCCTCCTCCGCTCGTGGCTCGGGTCGGCCGGCGCTCATGCGACCGGCGCCAGCATCGGCTCGTCGCCTGCGGGGCCACCGCTCAACAAGGGGATGTCGGCGAGCCAGGCGAGCTCGGCGTCCGCCCTCGCCGCGTCGCGCAGCTTGCGGCGGTAGCGACTCACTCGCTGGCGCACCGTGGCGGCTTGTAGGCCGCGGGTGCGCCCGACCGTCTCGGCCGGAGCGGGGTCGCCCTGGTCGTGTTGGACCTGGTAGTCGAGCAGCAGTCCGAGGTCGCGGTCACCGACGCGCCGGGCCAGGGTGCAGAGCGCGGCCAGCTGCTCGTCGGACGTGGCCAGCTGTTCGAGCAGCGCGACCGGTTCCTCGTCGGCCGGTCGACCGATCCATGCGACGATCTCGTCGCGAGCGTCACGCGCTTCGGCGAACTGTTCCGTGTCGCACGAGGTGGCAAAGGTGCCGACGTGTGCGGCGATGACGTTGCCGATGCGGTGCGCCGCCCACACCCAGGGGAGGGCCCCGCCATCGGCGCGCCACGTACCGGCGACGGCGGCGATGGCGAAGGCGGTGTCGACCGCCAGCGACTCACGATCGGCGCGATCGAGGGGAACCCCGCGCCGCAACGCCTGAGTGGCGACCGCCGATTGCAGTTCTTTGGTGAACCCCGTGAGCAGCTCGACCACTGCAGCATCGTCGCCCTCGGCGAGGCGGCCCATGATCCGCTCCAACTCTGCTCGTCGTTCCGCTTCCATCGTGGCGCCCGCCTTTCGTCGTCGTCCGCCCGTCAACCCCCATCATGACGACGACCTGTGACATCGAACGGGAACCACCATCGCCGGGTCAGTCCGAGGGACGGCGATCGGCGGCGAGGCCGTGGATGAGTGTGGCGATGATCGGGCGCATCTCGGCTCGGGCTGCCTTCGTCCCGCTCGACGCGCCAGCTCGTGTAGCCGACGAGATCGCCGCGTTCGTGCCGGTGTGATCCCGTGGCGGCGTGGCCGCACCGCGTGCCGGTCCTCGGTGTGCACTCGCTCGGGGGCGTCTGCCAAGATGCCGACACCGCTCGGCACACCCCAGGGGGACGACATCGATGGCAGGGACTTGTGAAGGCCGCGTCTGCGTGATCACCGGCGCCGGCCGAGGGATCGGGCGGGAGCACGCACTGCTCCTGGCCCACGAAGGCGCGAAGGTGGTCGTCAACGACCTCGGCGGGGAGATGGACGGCGAGGGCCGTTCCACCGGGCCCGCGCAGGAAGTCGTCGACGAGATCAAGGCGGCCGGCGGCGAAGCGGTCGCCAACGGTGACGACATCAGCGATTTCGACGGCGCGGAGCGCCTGATCAAACAAGCCATCGACACGTTCGGCGGCCTCGACGTGGTCATCAACAACGCCGGCATCCTGCGCGACCGCATGCTGACGAACATGACCGAGGCCGAGTGGGACGCGGTCATCAAGGTGCACCTGAAGGGCACGTTCGGCCCGTCGCGTCACGCCGCGGCGTACTGGCGGGAACAGGCCAAGGCC
This sequence comes from Acidimicrobiales bacterium, assembly GCA_035547835.1. Lineage (NCBI taxonomy): Bacteria > Bacillati > Actinomycetota > Acidimicrobiia > Acidimicrobiales > Acidimicrobiales bacterium. Next base: position 16,744 of record DASZTW010000006.1, on the reverse strand, counting down.
GGCAACCCGGTCGACGGCCGGATCATCAACACCTCGTCGCCGTCGGGCATCTACGGCAACGTCGGACAGACGAACTACGGCGCTGCCAAAGCCGGCATCGCCGCGTTCACGATCATCGCCTCGATGGAGCTCGCCCGATACGGCGTCACGGTCAACGCCATCGCCCCCGCCGCGCTCACCCGCATGACGGAGAACCTGGGCATGGGCCAAGCGTCCGACGAGGTGAAGGAGCAGATGTCGCCTGCTCGCATCGCGCCGCTGATCGCGTGGCTGTCGTCGGCCGAGTCCAAGGACGTCACCGGTCGCGTGTTCGACATCAGCGGTCGGCTGCTGTCGGTGTCGGAGGGCTGGCACCGGGGGCCCACGGCCGATACGCCCGACACCGTCGCCGAGACCGGCGAGGTCGTCCGCAAGCTCGTGGCCGAGGCTCGTCCCAACGCCGACATGTTCGGCGCCGACAAGAAGGACGCCTGACATGGCCATCGATCCCGGCGCCGTCGGCGCGAAAGGTGACCCGGTCGAGTCGTCGTGGACCAGCCGCGACTCGCTGCTGTACGCGGTCGGTGTGGGCGCCGGCCAGGAGCCGCTCGAGGAGCTCGCCTTCACCACCGAGAACTCGATGAACATCACCCAGCGCGTGCTGCCGACCCAGGCCGTCGTGTTGGGCTTCGGCGGCGGCGGCGTGATGGGGAAGATCGGCTCGTTCAACCCCGCCATGCTCGTCCACGGTGAGGAACGCATCGAGCTCCACCAGGAGATCCCGGTGGCCGGCAAGGTGTCGACGGTCGGCGAGATCACCGCGATCTGGGACAAGGGCAAGGGCGCGGTGGTCGAGAGCACCTCGGTCTCGACGCTGCTCGAGGGCGACGGCAAGGTCGGCGAGCCGCTGTTCACGACCGTGATGTCGGCCTTCATCCGGGGCGAGGGCGACTTCGGCGGCGAGCGTGGCCCATCGGGCCCGCGCAACGTGCCGCCCGAGCGCGACCCTGACCACAAGGTCACGTACACGACCCGGCCCGAGCAGGCGCTGATCTACCGGCTCTCGGGTGACCGCAACCCGCTCCACGCCGACCCGCAGTTCGCCAAGATGGGCGGGTTCGATCGGCCGATCCTGCACGGTCTGTGCACGTACGGCTTCACTGGTCGGGCCTTGCTCAACACGGTGTGCGAAGGCGACCCGTCGCGTTTCAAGGCCATGGAGGGCCGCTTCTCCTCGCCGGTGTTCCCTGGTGAGTCGCTCACCATCAGCGTGTGGGGCACGGGCGGCAGCGAGGCCGTCTTCCAGACCCAGGGCGGCGACGGTCGCATCGTCCTCGACGCCGGCCTCGTCAAGTTCGCCTGACCCGCCCGCTCTCCCGTTCTGGGCTGTTTTTGACGCGCTGGGACGCGTAAAAAACAGCCCAGAACGGGGATGTTGGGGGGGTGGCGCGGGGACGGGGCGGGGTCAGAACAGGCGGAGCTCGTCGGACTCGATGCCGCGGAGCTCGTCGTAGTCGACCTCGACCCAACCGAGTCCGCGGTCGGTGGCGAGGGTGCGGGCCTGGGGCTTGATCTGCTGGGCCACGAAGATGCCGCGGACGGGTCGCAGCAGTGGGTCGCGCTCGAGGTACTCGAGGTAGCGGGTGAGCTGCTCGACGCCGTCGATCTCGCCACGCCGCTTGATCTCGATCGCCACGGTGCCACCCTCGGGGTCGCGGCACAGAAGATCGACCGGCCCGATGGCCGTGGGGTACTCCCGGCGGATCAGCTCCAAGCCGGGTGCGATCGCGGTGCAGTTGGCGGCCAGCAGCTCTTGGAGGTGGGCCTCGACGCCGTCCTTGTGCAGCCCCGGGTCGTCACCGAGGTCCCACGACGAGTCGGACAGGACCTCGTCGATCGTGATCACGAGCGCGTCGCCTTTGCTGTTCGACACCCGCCATTCGCCGTCGGCCTCCTCGAAGCGGTTTGGAGGGGTCATCCAGTTGAGCGGCTTGTACGCGCCGCCGTCGGCGTGGACGCACACGCTCCCGTCGGCCTTCACCATCAACAGGCGGATGGCAGGCGGGAGGTGGGCGTTGAGCCGACCGACGTAGTCGACCGAGCAGCGGGCGATCACGAGCCTCATGCGGCCGCCGATGGTAGAGCGTGACCGGGTGGACTCAGTCCCCGTGCTGGCGACGGCCGCCGAGCAGGCGGCGGCCGCGTCGCCGCTCACGCTGTTCCATCCGCTGGCGCATGACCACCCGGCGGTCCTGGAGCTCTTGGTAGGTGAGCGAGGTCGTCACGGAGGGGTCGACGCCGTAGCTGGCCTTGATGCCGGTGAGATCGAGGTCCCAGGTGGTGCCTTCGAGGCCGACCTCGGCGGCGATCCGCTCGCCGTGATGGGTGGCGAAGTACGTGGCCACATGCGTGATCTCGGCGAACAAGTCGACGTCAGGAGCAAGGGTGGCGATGGAGCCGTCGAGGAACACCATGTTCTTCACGAACAACATCAGCTCCTTGGGAAAGCGGGCGCCCATGCCGAGCAGCGCCTTGATGACGCGCTGGATCTCCTTGGTGAGGTCGTCGCCGGTGAGCGTCGTGAGGTCGACGGCGGGCTGATCGAGGCCGAGCTCGGCGACCACCGCGTCGATGTCGGTGTCGGGCGGAAGGGCGCCGAGGTCGCGGAACGAGGCGACTTGGCCGGCGAGGTCGTTGGTGGTGGCGGTGACGAGCAACCGCAAGAAGGCCTGGCGCTGGACCGGGCTCAGCCGCCCGGTGATCCCGAAGTCGAGCAGGGCGGTACGGCCGTCCGGCAGGACGAACAAGTTGCCGCCGTGCAGGTCGCCGTGGAACACACCGTGGAGGAGGGCGCCTTCGAGGAAACCGATCATGCCGGCACGCACCACCGCCTTCGTGTCGACGCCGGCGTCCTGCATCCCGGCCACATCGTCGAAGTTGAAGCCGTCGAGTCGCTCCATGACCAGGATTCGAGGCGTGACCAGATCAGGGTGCGGTCGGGGGATCACGAAATGGCGCTGATCGAGCTCGGCGTACACCTGGGCGACGTCGAGCATGTTGTCGCCTTCGAGGCGGAAGTCGAGCTCCTCGGTGATGGTCTCGGCGAACAGCTCGACCAGCGCGGGCGGATTGGCGAGCGCGGCGACCGGGATCCGTCCGACCAGCTTCGGCGCCACCCACGACATCACTCGCAGGTCCTGGTGGACCAGGCGGTTCACGGTGGGCCGCTGCACCTTCACCACGACAGACTGGCCGGTGGTCAGGACCGCTGCATGCACCTGTGCGATCGAGGCAGCGGCGAGTGGTTTGCGATCGAACGATGAGAACACCTGCTCGAGCGGGCGGCCGAGCTCACCCTCGACGACCTTGCGCACCATGTCGAACGGCTCCGGCGGCACCTGGTCGCGGCACTTGCGGAACTCCGACACCAACTCTTCGGGGAAGAGGCCTTCGCCCGAGGAGATGATCTGGGCGAGCTTGATGTAGGTGGGCCCGAGCGCCTCGGCGGCCTTGCGGAGCCGGCGCGACAGCCCGGCGATCGACTCCTGTCCGCCGCGTCGCCGCTCGCGCAACGCCCAACCCGCCAGCGCCCCTCCCAAGTGCCGGACGACGCCGACCATGCGCCGGCCGGGCGGCAGCAGGCGAGGCTCGAGCAGCCTCGGCAGCTCCGCGGTCAGCTCGTCGCGGAGTGCAGGGACCGGGTAGCGCCACACCAGCTGGTGCGGCCAGGGGAGCTCCCACGGCGGCTGGTCGCTGAAGACGCCACGGTCGAGGTCACCGGGATGGGGCGGCGCGTCGGTCACGACGGAAGTCTCGCGTGCCGAGCCCCGCCGGCGCCCATCGGCGGAACCTCGCTGCCCAGGTCTCGGCTGGTGCTCGCGGGTCCACCCGTGCGCGAATCGGCGCGCATCCACGCGGGGAGCTGCGGTGCTACTGATCTGCGAAGCGGGGCGGACGCTTGGCCAACAGGGCCGCCACCCCCTCGGCGTAATCGTCCCCACTGGTCATCTCGGCCAACAGCGCTTCGCTGTCGGCCACTGCGCTGCCGACGTCGCGGTGCAAGTCGGTGTACAACTGGCGTTTGGTCACCCGTAGCGATGCCGGGGAGACCTGCGTCGCCATGGCGTTGGCGTACGCGTACGTCGCCGGGAGCAGGTCGTCGGGTGCGACCACGCGGTTGACCAGCCCGATGGTGGCCGCTTCCTCGGCGAGCACGACCCGGCTCGACAAGAGCAGGTCGGCCGCGTGACCGATGCCGACCAGGCGCGGCAGCAGCCACGACAGCCCATACTCGGCCGGTAGCGCCAGGCGGGGCGCCGAGGTCGTGAGCTTGGCGCCACTGGCTGCGAACCGGAGATCGCAAAAGCAGGCGAGCACGAGCCCCACACCCGCCGCCGCCCCGTTGACCGCTGCGATGACCGGGAACCGGAGCCCGAAGTGGAACGCGAACGGGTGGTCGAACTCGGGGCGCACCCCGAAACCCGGCCGGGCGATGGCGCCGGGATCGATGCCCGCGTCGTACGTCCGTGCGTCGGCGTGGACGGCAAGCGCCTGGCTGTCCGCACCGGCGCAGAACCCGCGTCCCGCGCCGGTCACGACCGCCACCCGCACCCGGTGGTCGGCTTCGGCCGCGGCGAGGGCGGCCCGGTACTCGGTGTGCATCCGGCCGGTCCATGCATTGAGCCGGTCGGGGCGGTTCAACGTGATCGTGGCCACGCCAGCGTCGACCTGGTAGCGCACCACGCGGAACTCCGAAGGATCCACGAGGCCATCGTCCCACGCCCGCGCCTGGGCGCCACCGATAGCCTCTCGGATCATGCCCGAAGTGCCCCTGAGCGTCCGCCTCGAGCAGGAGCGGACCGCGCGGCGAGAGGCGGAGCTCGAACGGGACCGGCTGGCGTTCCTCGCGTCGGCAGGTACCGCGCTCACCACCACGCTCGACCCGGTGAGCACCGTGGGCACGCTGGCCCAGTTGCTGGTGCCGGCGCTGTGCGATTGGTGCACCGTGCACAGCGTCGACGACGCGGGGCGCCTGAAGGAGGCGGCGACTGCCCACGCGACGGAGGAGGGCATCGGCCTGCTCGAGGGCAGCCGCCACGAGGTCGACAAGGCCGGGAAGCCGCTCGCGTGGGGGATCGACGACGTCGCGCGATCCGGGCGGGCGGCGCGCTGGCGTGACGTGACGGAAGACGAGCTGGCTGCTCGCGCCGTGGGATCACTCGACGCAGATCTCCAGCGTCAGCTGGCCACGACCGCCGTTGTGGTGTTGCCGCTGCTCGGTCGCGGCCGGGTCATCGGCGTCGTGACGTGCGCCCGCACCCGCGACGGTGCGTCGGGGCGCCACTTCGACTTGGCCGACGAGCGGCTCATCGACAACGTCGTGGCACGCGCCGGCATGGCGCTCGACAACGCCCGGCTCTTCGCCGAGCGCACGCAGGTGGCGCGGATCCTCCAACAGGCGCTACTGCCGCCGCACCTGCCCGAGATCCCCGATGTCGAGGTGTCCGCGCGTTACCGCACGGCCGAGGAGCAGCTCGATGTCGGCGGCGACTTCTACGACCTGTTCCAGCTGCCCGACGGCTGCTGGTCGATCGTGATCGGCGATGTGTCGGGCAAGGGCTCGGTCGCTGCTGCCATCACCGGCTTGGTCCGCAACACGATTCGGGCGGTCAGCCAACCGGGCCAGTCGCCGAGTGACACGCTCCGGCGCGCCAACGAGGTGCTGCTCGGCCAAGTCGACGACACACGCTTTTGCACGGCTGCGCTGGTACACCTCCGTCCGGGGCCGACCGGCGCCACGGTCTGGGTCGCGTCAGGTGGACATCCTCGCCCGTTGGTCCTTCCGCTCGAGGGCGAGGTGCGCCCCTTGGCCTGCACGGGAACCCTGCTGGGCGTGGTGCCCGATCCCAAGCTCTCCGACGTCGAAGTCCACCTCGGCCGGGGCGACGCCATCGTGCTGTACACCGATGGGGTCACCGAGGCGCGCCGCGACCGCCAGGAGTTCGGCGAGGCCGGGATCGCCGAGGCGCTCCGACAGTGCCGCGGGCGCTCGGCGGGCACGATCGCCGACCACGTCGCGCGCAGCGTGCATGCGTGGGCCGGAACGGGAGGCGGCGATGACGCAGCAGTCCTGGTGGTGCGCCGCGCGCCTTGAGGCTGCGTCAGCTCGCGAGCGACGCCAGCTCCGACAGCACCTGCTCCGCCAGCTCTGCACGGCAGATCAACAGGTCGGGCAGGTACGGCTCCGGGTTGTTGTAGCGCAGCGGCGAGCCGTCGATCCGGCTCGTGTGCAGGCCGGCCGCGCGGGCAACGGCGACGGGCGCGGCGGAGTCCCACTCGTACTGCCCGCCGCTGTGCACGTAGATCTCCGCGCCGCCGAGCACCACCGCCATCGCCTTGGCGCCGGCGGACCCCATCGGCACCAGCTCGCCGTCGAGGTGGGTGGCGAGCTGCTCGGCGACCACCGGAGGGCGCGACCGGCTGACGACCAAGCGGGGGCGTTCGGCGGCTGGTGGCAGGGGTGGGGGAGCAGGCCGCGTGCCGAGCACCACGTGCTGGGCCGGGAGCGCGACCGCTCCGGCCGCCACGTCGCCGTCGATGGCCAACGCCACGTGCACCGCCCAGTCGCCTCGTTCGGGCTCGCCGAACTCTCGGGTGCCGTCGAGGGGGTCGACGATCCACACCCGCTCGGCGTGGAGCCGAGGGTGGTCGCCGCCCTCGCGGCTGCCGGCCTGCTCTTCCGACAGCACCGCGTCGTGCGGCGCGTGCTGGGCGAGGCCGGCCATCAGCAGCTCGTGGGCGAGGCGATCGCCTTCGGCCTCGAGCTCCTCGGCTGGCGCTCCCCGTGCGACGAGCTGGGTGCGGACGTCGAGCAGCAGCCGGGCGGCGGCCACCGCGAGTTGGGCGGCGAGCTCGTGGTCCTGTTCGGTGGCGCTCATCGCAGTAGTTTCCGTCATGTCGACATCCATCCGGGACCGCGACCCCGTGGCGCCCGCTCGCCGGCGGTGCCGCCCCGGTTTGGTGAATCCTGACCATATCGGTCAGGATTATGTGTCGACCTTCCGCCCGCACCGCAGGGAAAGGCCATGCCCCCGACGTACCAACTGCCCCACCTCCGCACCCTCGAGGCGGAATCCATCCATCTCTTCCGGGAGGTCGCCGCCGAGTTCGAGCGGCCCTGCCTGCTCTTCTCCGGTGGCAAGGACTCGGCGGTGATGTTGCACCTGGCCGCCAAGGCCTTCTGGCCGGCGCCGATCCCGTTCCCGGTCATGCACGTCGACACCGGCGAGAACTTCGACGAGGTGCTGGCCTTTCGCGACGAGCGGGTCGAAGCGCTCGGGCTGCGGATCGTGGTGGCGTCCGTGCAAGCCGCGATCGACGCCGGCAAGGCGGTGGAAGAGAAAGGCGCCACCGCCTCGCGGAACCGGCTCCAGACCGGCGTCTTGCTCGAAGCCATCGAGGAGCGCGGTTTCGACGCGCTGTTCGGCGGCGGCCGGCGCGATGAGGAGAAAGCCCGCGCCAAAGAGCGCATGTTCAGCTTTCGCGACGAGTTCGGCCAATGGGACCCGAAGAACCAGCGCCCGGAGCTGTGGGATCTGTACAACGGCCGCATCAACAAGGGCGAGCACATCCGAGCCTTCCCGCTGAGCAACTGGACCGAGCTCGACGTGTGGCAGTACATCGCCGAGGACCGCGTGGAGGTGCCGGAGATCTACTACGCCCACCAGCGCGAGGTGGTGCGCCGCGACGGAATGTTGTTGGCCGTCACCCGCTTCCTCACGCTGCTCGAAGGCGAGGAGCCCTACACGGCCTCGGTGCGCTTCCGCACGGTGGGCGACGCCTCGTGCACCGGGTCGGTCGAGTCGACGGCCGCCACACCCGAGGCGGTGGTGGCCGAGGTCGCGGCAACCCGCATCACCGAGCGAGGCGCCACCCGGGCCGACGACCGTTTCTCCGAGGCCGCCATGGAGGACCGCAAGAAGGAGGGCTACTTCTGATGGAGATGCTCCGGTTCGCGACTGCGGGCAGCGTCGACGACGGGAAGTCCACCCTGATCGGGCGGATCCTCTACGACACCAAGACGATCTTCGAGGATCAGCTCGAGTCGATCGAGCGCACCAGCTCCGAGCGTGGCGACGAGTACACCAACTTGGCGCTGCTCACCGACGGTCTCCGCGCCGAGCGGGAACAAGGCATCACCATCGATGTGGCGTACCGCTACTTCGCCACGCCGAAGCGCAAGTTCGTGATCGCCGACTGCCCGGGGCACGTGCAGTACACGCGCAACATGGTCACCGGTTGCTCGACCGCCGATCTGGTGCTGTTGCTGGTCGACGCCCGCAACGGCATCACCGAACAGACCCGCCGACACAGCTTCCTTGCCTCGCTGCTGCGGGTGCCGCACCTCGTCCTGTGCGTCAACAAGATGGATCTGGTCGACTGGGATCAGGCGGTGTTCGAGCGCATCCGCGACGAGTTCCGCGACTTCGCCTCGAAGCTCGACATCGCTGACCTCACGTTCATCCCGATCTCGGCGCTCACGGGCGACAACGTGGTCGAGCGATCAGCCAACACCCCTTGGTACGACGGCGCGTCGCTCCTGCACCACCTCGAGGAAGTGCACATCGCGTCGGACCGCAACTTGATCGACGTGCGGTTCCCGGTGCAGTACGTCGTGCGGCCCCAGTCCAACGAGTGGCGTGACTACCGGGGCTATGCCGGCACGGTCGCTGGGGGCGTGCTGAAGCCGGGCGATGAGGTCATGGCCCTCCCGTCGGGGTTCACCACGACGATCGCCCAGATCGACACGGCTGACGGTCCGGTGGAGGAGGCGTACCCGCCGATGTCGGTGACCGTCCGACTGGCGGACGATCTCGACGTCTCACGCGGCGACATGATCTGCCGCCCGCACAACCGCCCCGAGACCGGCCAGGACCTCGACGCCATGGTGTGCTGGCTCACCGAGCAGGGCAGCCTGCGGCCTGGCGCCAAGTACGCGCTCAAGCACACGACCCGATGGGTTCGTGGGCTGGTGAAGGAGCTGCCGTACCGGCTCGACGTCAACACGCTGCACCGCGACGAAGCCGTCGAGGAGCTGCGCCTCAACGAGATCGGCCGTATCCGGCTGCGCACGACCCAGCCGCTGTTCTATGACGAGTACCGCCGCAACCGGGCGACCGGCAGCTTCATCCTCGTCGACGAGGCGACCAACAACACCGTGGCTGCCGGCATGATCCTCGGCGCCTCGGCCTGACCGGGTTGCTCGCGCCGTGAGCACCAACGTCACTTGGCATGCCAGCCCGCTCAGCCCGGCCGATCGGCCCTTTCGCGGCGCCACGGTCTGGTTGACGGGCCTTTCCGGCTCGGGCAAGTCCACGGTGGCCATCGAGTTGGAACGCCTGTTGGTCGGCCAGGGACGTCCCGCGTACCGCCTCGATGGCGACAACCTGCGTCACGGGCTCAACGCCGATCTCGGCTTCTCGGCTGCCGACCGCGACGAGAACGTGCGCCGCGCGGGCCGCGTGTCGGTGTTGTTCGCGGACGCGGGCGTGGTGGCGGTGGTCGCTCTGATCAGCCCCTACCGGTCCGGCCGCGACGAGATCCGGGCATGGCACGACCAAGCAGGAGCGCCGTTCGTCGAGGTGTTCGTCGACACCCCGCTGGCGGTCTGCGAGGCGCGAGATCCGAAAGGCCTGTACCGCAAGGCCCGCCGCGGTGAGGTCACCGGCTTCACCGGCGTCGACGATCCGTACGAATCGCCGCTGCACCCGGAGCTGGTCCTGACGCCCGCGGACGGGGACCCGCTCGCGCAGGCCGGCCGTGTGGCCGACGTCCTGCACCGAGCCCTGGACTGAGCCCAGGATTCGGCCCGCCCCAAGAACAACCCGCTGCTGTGAGCACTTGGCCACCGTGGAGGTGGCCAAGTGCTCACAACTCGGGGGGTTTTGGTTGGTGCGCGCGCTCAGAAGTCGAGCGGGGCCTCGCAGTTGCCCATGCCGTTGGCGTCGGCGAAGTCGGTGATCGTCTGCTTGGCGGTGCTGCCGTGGATCGGGCGCATGAGTGGCTTGGCGCTGCCACCCTCCGTGCGCAACGCGTGGATGTACGCCGCGCGATCGGCGAGGTAGAAGTCCCAGTCGGCCAGCCAGGACCGTACGACCGCACGCTGGTCAGCCGTGTCGGGCTGGTCGGCCCGCACGTCGGCCACCAAACCCGTGAGCAGGTCCGAGCCGCGCTGCAGGGAATCGGCCCGTGCTGCCGCCGAGGTCGCCTTGCCGGCGTTGGGCAGGCGGTTGATGGCGTCTTGCACCTTCTTGCACTGCGCGTCGGTGCGGTGCACCCAGGCCCGGTCGGCCAGCCGGTCGGGGTTCTTCGGCGTGAGGGTGCCGGTGAACACGAGCGCCCAGAAGATCGCCAGCACCACGAACGCGCCGATGCCGCCGATCACCGCCCAGTGGTGTTGGCGAAGCTTGGCGGCCGGGATCGCCGGGTCGCGGTCGGCGGTGTCGCTGGCGGGGCCCACCGCTCCAGCCTGCCATCGACCCGGCAGTCGACCCCAACTGAGGCAACGGGCTGGACCCGGCGCAGGTCGGGCGGCGAGCATGACCGCCATGGCCGAGCCCGTCGACATCCTCTCGGACCTCGAAGCCCGCGGTCTCGTCCACGACGTCACCGACCGTGCGGCGCTGGCCGATCGCCTCGCGTCGGGTCCGGTCACCGTCTACTACGGCTGTGATCCCACTGCGCCCAGCCTCCACGTCGGAAACCTGATCGGTCTCCTGGTGCTGCGACGGCTGGCGGCCGCGGGCCACCGCCCGGTGGCGTTGGCCGGCGGCGCGACCGGGATGGTGGGTGACCCGAGTGGTCGGTCGGAGGAGCGGAACCTGCTCGACGCGGCCACCCTCGACCGGAACCTCGCGGCGATCGCGGACCAGATGCGGCAGGTCCTCGCCGACCCGACGATCGAGGTGGTCGACAACCGCACGTGGACCGAACCGATGTCGGTGATCGACTTCCTGCGCGATGTCGGCAAGCACGCCACGGTGAACCAGATGCTGGCGCGGGAGTCGGTCAAGGCACGCCTGGCCTCGGAGCACGGCATTTCGTTCACCGAGTTCAGCTACATGCTGCTGCAGGCGAACGACTACCTGTGGCTCCACGACCACCGCGACTGCGAGCTTCAGATCGGTGGCTCGGACCAGTGGGGGAACATCCTGGGCGGGGTCGACCTGATCCGTCGCACCCGCGGCCACGCGGTGCACGCGCTGTCGTGGCCGTTGCTGACCGCCCCGGACGGGACCAAGCTCGGCAAGACGACGGGCGCCCGTGTGTGGCTGGATCCCGCGCGCACATCGCCGTATCAGTTCCACCAGTACTGGATGCAGACCGACGACCGGCAGGTGGAGCAGTTCCTCCTGCAGTTCACGCTGTTGACGGTCGACGAGGCGCGCGAGGTGGCCGCGGCGCACGCGGCCGAGCCCCGGCGACGGCAGGGACAGCGGCGCCTGGCGCGGGAGGCCACCGAGCTCGTGCACGGCCCAGGGGCCGCACGAACCGCCGAGGAAGTGGCCGATGTCCTGTTCGGGCGCCCGCTGGACCAGGTCGGTCTGGACACCCTGGAGGCGCTGGCCCGGGAGATCCCGACGGTTCGCCTCGATGGCGACGGGCTGCGCCCGGCCATGGAGCTCGACGAGTTGCTGGCCACTTCGGGCCTGGTCGCGTCGCGCAGCGAGGGTCGACGGACGCTGGCGCAGGGCGGGGTGTACGTG
>DASZTW010000006.1:0-2500 GCA_035547835.1 Acidimicrobiales bacterium | reverse complement strand
TAGGGCGGGTAGAGGGAACCAGGGGAACTGAAACATCTCAGTACCTTGAGGAAAAGAAAACAACAGTGACTCCCTGAGTAGCGGCGAGCGAAAGGGGAAGAGCCCAAACCAGTCTGGTGGTAAAGCCCGATGGCGTTGCCAGGTTGGGGTCGTGGGATCCGGTAGACCGTGCATCGGAGCGGTCACGGAGTTACAAAGTCGATGTCTAGTGGAAGCGTTCTGGAACGGCGCGCCGCAGCGGGTAAGAGCCCCGTACACGAAAGGCACTCGACCTCCGACCGGACACCCAAGTAACGCCGGAACCGTGAAAGCTGGCGTGAATTCGCGAGGACCACCTCGTAAGGCTAAGTACATCTAGGCGACCGATAGCGAACGAGTACCGTGAGGGAAAGGTGAAAAGTACCCCGGGAGGGGAGTGAAATAGAACCTGAAACCGTTGGTCCACAATCAGTCAAAGCGTCGTCAGGACTTGTCCTGGCCGCGATGGCGTGCCTTTTGAAGAATGAGCCAACGAGTTACGGTGCGTGGCAAGGTTAACCCGTGTGGGGGAGCCGGAGCGAAAGCGAGTCTGAACAGGGCGTTCAGTCGCGTGCTGTAGACCCGAAGCCGAGTGATCTATCCATGGGCAGGTTGAAGCGGGGGTAAGACTCCGTGGAGGACCGAACCCACCTAGGTTGAAAACTGGGGGGATGACCTGTGGATAGGGGTGAAAGGCCAAGCAAACTCGGTGATAGCTGGTTCTCCCCGAAATGCATTTAGGTGCAGCGTCGGGCGTTCAGCAATGGAGGTAGAGCACTGGATGGGTTAGGGGGCCTACAAGCTTACCGACCCCAGCCAAACTCCGAATGCCATTGCTCCAGAGCCCGGCAGTGAGACCACGGGGGATGAGCTTCGTGGTCGAAAGGGAAACAGCCCAGACCGCCGACTAAGGCCCCTAATTCTGGACTAAGTGGAAAACGATGTGGGATTGCACAGACAGCCAGGAGGTTGGCTTAGAAGCAGCCACCCTTGAAAGAGTGCGTAACAGCTCACTGGTCGAGTGATCCTGCGCGGACAATGTAACGGGGCTCAAGTCCAGAGCCGAAGTCGCGGACTTGTGCGCAAGCACGAGTGGTAGGGGAGCGTCGATCGTGGAGTGAAGCGGCGGTGGAAACCGTCGTGGACTGCGGTCGAGTGAGAATGTTGGCATGAGTAGCGAGAGAGGGGTGAGAAACCCCTCCGCCGAAAACCCAAGGGTTCCTGGGCAAGGCTAATCCGCCCAGGGTGAGTCGGGAGCTAAGGCGAGGCCGAAAGGCGTAGTCGATGCACAACCGGTTGATATTCCGGTACCGCCGTATCCGCGCCCATACCAATACCTGGTTGCTAAGGGGCTGTCTCTTCGGAGACGAACCGACCCACCGGGTGGCGGTAAGCAATGAGGGGACGCAGGAGGGTAAGTGAACCCACGCGATGGAGTTGACGTGGGGTAAGCGTGTAGGGCGAGGTCCAGGTAAATCCGGCCCTCATCAGCCTGAGACGCGAGTCCGAGCCGTTCAAGGCGAAGTCACTGATCCCATGCTGCCTAGAAAAGCCTCTAGCGAGCTGATATGGCGCCCGTACCCCAAACCAACACAGGTGGGTAGGTAGAGAATACCAAGGCGATCGGGAGAACTGTGGTTAAGGAACTCGGCAAAATGCCTCCGTAACTTCGGGAGAAGGAGGACCTCAATAGGGTGACGGACCTTGCGTCCCGAGCTCGAAGAGGTGGCACAGACCAGGGGAAAGCGACTGTTTACTAAAAACACAGCAGCGTGCGAAGCCGTAAGGCGCTGTATACGCTGTGACGCCTGCCCGGTGCCGGAAGGTTACGGGGAAGGGTTAGTCCGCAAGGACGAAGCTCTGAACCTAAGCCCCGGTAAACGGCGGCCGTAACTATAACGGTCCTAAGGTAGCGAAATTCCTTGTCGGGTAAGTTCCGACCTGCACGAATGGCGTAACGACTTTCCTACTGTCTCAACCACAGACCCGGCGAAATTGAAGTACGAGTAAAGATGCTCGTTAGCTGCAGAAGGACGGAAAGACCCCGTGGACCTTCACTACAGCTTGGTGTTGGATTTTGGTATGTGTTGTGTAGGATAGGTGGGAGACGAGGAAGCATTGGCGCTAGTCAGTGTGGAGTCAACCTTGAAATACCACCCTGCTCATGCCGGGATTCTAACCCAGACCCGTGATCCGGGTCGGGAACAGCGCCAGGTGGGTAGTTTGACTGGGGCGGTCGCCTCCTAAAGAGTAACGGAGGCGCCCAAAGGTTCCCTCAGCCTGGTCGGCCATCAGGCGTTGAGTGCAATGGCACAAGGGAGCTTGACTGCGAGACAGACATGTCGAGCAGGTGCGAAAGCAGGGCATAGTGATCCGGCGGTTGCGTGTGGAAGCGCCGTCGCTCAACGGATAAAAGGTACCCCGGGGATAACAGGCTCATCTTCCCCAAGAGTCCATATCGACGGGAAGGTTTGGCACCTCG
>DASZTW010000004.1 GCA_035547835.1 Acidimicrobiales bacterium | reverse complement strand
CAGTTACGACGACCACGGGAACACCACCACGCTCGCGGACCAGGCGTTCACCTACGACGCCGCCGGCAGAGTGGTCTCGACCGGCAGCGGCGCGGGTTCTTCGACGTATCGGATCGACCCGGTGGGTCGGGTGGCGCAGCGGCCGGACTGGTCGTTACTTCTTGGAGACCTTGGCCTTGAGGGCGGCGATGCGTTCGGCGAACTCGGGTTGTTGCGTGGACCACACCTGCGGTGCGAGCTCGCGCTCGACGGCTTCGGGGTGCGTGGCGATGGCGGGCACGTCGGCCAGCGTGGCCTTGGTGCGGGTGAGCACGCCGCGGGGCGCGCTGGCCGCCCGGCCGGCCATCTCGATGGCGGCGGGCAGGAGCTCGTCGTCGGGCAGGCAACGCCACACCAGCCCGACCCGCTCGGCGTCGGCGCCTGACAGCACCTCACCGAACAAGATGGCCGCGGCGGCGGTCTGCGGTCCGGCCTCGCGCCGGAACATCCACGTGTGGCCGCCGCCCGGGTGGATGCCGATCTGCAGGAACCTGGTGTCGAACTTGGCGCGCTCGGCGGCGAGGCGCACGTCGCACACCAGCGCCAAGTTCGTGCCGGCACCCACGGCCGCGCCGTTGACGGCGGCGATGGTGGGCAGCTTGCAGCGGCCCACCCGCAAGAAGCCCTCGTAGATGCCGAGCAGCCCCGCCCGGCCGGCTTCGGGATCCGCGTTCGTGCTGCCGAGGTCGCCGAGGTCGGCCCCGGCGCAGAACGCCGGCGGCGCACCGGTCACGACGACCGCGCCGAGGGACTCGTCGGCCTCGATCCGATCGAACGTGTCGACGATCTCGGTGACCATCGGTCTGGTCAGCGCGTTGCGACGGTCGGGGTCGTGCAGGGTCACCACGGCCACGTGGCCGTGGATCTCGGTCTCGACGAGTGCCATGCGGCGAGTCTGTCAGTCGTTGCGGCAGTGGGCGCGCACGAGCCATGCACCCGCCTGCAACGCCACCCCGTCGGATGTCTCGTGTGGCGCCAGGGCCTCCTGCACGGCTTCGCGGACGGCGGCCTTCTTGTCGGCGTCCAAGTCGCCGAGCAATTGCCGGAAGCCGACGTCGCCCAACACGAAGTCGGTGGCGCACGCCGCGTCGAGCCCGCCGCCGAGTAGCAGCTTGCGGTCGTCGGGCTCGACGGTGATGTCGGCCCAGCCGGCTTCGGTGAGCAGGAACGCCAGATGGTTGCGGCTCTCGAACGCGAACGGGCCGGGCGAGCCGGGTGCCGGCGGCTCGGGCGGCCCCACGATCCCGAGCGCGGCGCCCATCGGGACGGTGACCCACTCGTTGTCGAGCAGCCCCCGCCAACACACGAACGTGAACTGGCCGTCGGGCTCGGTGATCGAGTGCAGGTTCGCAAACGCGGCCGAAGGGTTGTCGAAGAACATCACCCCGAAGCGGGACACCACGGCCTCGGCGGGGACCAGCTCGTCGGTCTGCACATCGGCCACGAGGTAGTGGACGTTGGCGATTCCCTCCGAGGCCCGGCGAGCCTCGTCGACGAACGGCCGCGAGATGTCGACGCCTGTGGCGGTGCCGTGGGGGCAGTGCGACGCAGCCAACCTCGTCAGGGCGCCGGTGCCGCAGCCCACGTCGAGGATGCGGTCGGTCTCGTTGAACTCCGCGACGTCGACCACCAGGTCGGCGTACGGCGCGAGCTGGCGGTCGTACCGGTCACGTTGCTCCGTCCACGACCCCACCGCGTCGCTGTTCCACAGTTCCCGCATCGCCTCGTTCGCCATGGGCGGGCAGCCTATGTCGAGCGATCGTTTCGCGCGGGAGGGCCCGTTGTGGGCCCGGCGGCGCGGGTCGGGCTATTGGTCGCGCAACACGGCCGGCGAGTGCTGGAAGAACGTCTCGAGGTCCTGGTCGTAGTGGTACTCGGGCTCGATGTTGCCGACGGTGGACCGCAGCCGGCTGGCCTTCACGAATGCCTCGACCGCTCCCGCCGACGTGTAGCTGTACTCGAACCCGGCGGCCTTCAAGAGCCGGTTGTCGACCCCGCGGCCGTTGCGAAGCAGCGCCACGGTCTCGGGCGGCAGCTCGATGCCCACCCGGCGCAACATGGCGGCGAACTGCGTGGTACCGACGAACGGCAGGTAGCTCCGGCGCTTGCCGCACATCGCCACGACCTCGCTCCACGGGAGCAGCCCGTCGCCCGCCACGTTGAAGACCCCGGCCAAGCGGGTGTCGAACGCGAACCGGAGCGCTCGCACGACGTCGTCCTCGTGGAGGAACTGAAAGCGCGGATCGAAGCCGAACACCGCTGGCACCAGCGGGAGCTGCAGCGCCCGGATGAGCGGCGTGGACAGGTCGGGGCCGATCACGTTGGAGAACCGCAACAAGCTGACCGCCACGTGCGGGTTGTCGAGGGCGAAGTCGCGCACGTAGCCCTCGACCTCGAGCAAGCTGCGCTCGATGCGGGTGCGAACCGGTTCGACCCGTCGGGTGGACTCGCGGAACCAGTACGGATCGCGGGGTCCGGCGCCGTACACCAGCGACGACGACTTCACCACCACCTGCTCGACGGTGGACCCCTCGGCCGATGCGGCCGCGAACAAGTTCATGGTGCCGATGACGTTGATCTCGTGGAGCTGCGTGGAGGTCATCTGCGTGGAGTCGACCACCAGGAACGTGTGGACCACGGTGTCGACACCCGTGGCCCGGACGATGCGGCTCAGGATCGAGTAGTTCTCGTCGGTGCGGACGAACTCGGTGCGCTCGAGCTCGATGGTCGGCTCGGTCTTGTCGAGCCCGATGATCACGTCGACGTCAGGGTCGGCTTCGAGCGCTTGCGCGGTGCGGCCACCCCAGAACGTGCCGAGGCCGGTGATCAGGACGCGTCGCCCCACCAGCTCAGCCCTTCCACACCGACTGGCGCTCGCGCAGCATGTCGTGCAGCGCTTCTTGGATCTGCTGGCGGATGCCTTCGGCCGCTTCCATGATCAACGACCGGGAGTAGCGCGCCTTGTCGGGCTCGACCTCGAAATGCACCGGTTCGAGGACCCGGATCTTGATCTTGGCGGGGAAGTAGCCCACCAGGCCGAGCAGCGGGCCGAACGCCAACATGTTGGCGGTGATCGGCAAGTACGGCACCCCGAGCGCCTTCGCCACCGGCTTGACGTTGTAGAGGACCGGCATGGCTTCCTCGGCGCCCACCACCGCCAGCGGCACGATCGGCGCGCCGGCTCGCAGCGCGATCTCCACGAAACCCCCGCGGCCGAACCGGCGCAGCTTGTAGCGCTCGCCGTAGAGCTTGCTGGTGCCCTTGGTGCCCTCGGGGAAGACCAGCGCGAGCTGCTCCTGCTCGCGCAGCAGCCGGTACGCGTTGTCAGGGTGGGCGACCACGCCTCCAGCTCGCGACCACAGCGTGCCCACCACCGGGACCGTGCGGAAGAAGTAGTCGGCCAAGCCGTAGACCGGCCGTCCGAGCTCGGTCTCGATGCCATGCATGATCGCCGGCGCGTCGGCAGGGATCGCTCCCGCGTGGTTCGACACCAACAGCGCACCGCCTTCGGTGGGGATGCGGTCGAGACCTTCCCACTCGACGCGGAAGTAGCGCCGGTACATCGGGTCGTAGAGCTGGCGCACCAGCTCCCGCATGTGCTCGGAGCGACCCCATTCGTCGACGTCGCCGAGGCGGGGGTCGGGCAGCGGCTCGGGCTCGGTGTCGCTCTGGCCTCGCCGGACGGGGACCAGGTCACCGCGCCCCCGGGACCTCGAACCGTTGGCGAGCGCGGCCTCGATCGGCTCGTCGTCGCGGCTCAACTCGGCGACGGGAACGCTCTTCGGCTTGGGCACCGACCGCTTTCGTTCGGCCACGTGGCGGATGCTAACGCCGACCCGGCCAGCCGTCTGTTGCAGGTCGGTTGCGTTTCGGTCAACGGTCGGGTTCACCGGTCCTGGTCGCGCAGGAACTCCTGACCAGGCCCGCAGTCCTCCGCGAGGGGGCACCAGTGGCAGGCAGGAGACGGGCGGCGGACTGCTTCGGCCCCGCCGCGCAGCTCGGCCATGCGGACGATGCCGTCGACGGTGCGGGCCGTGGCCGACCACAGCAGGTCCTCGGTCACCGGTTCGGGCTGGAGGTGGCCGGCGTCGAGGTAGTACGTGACGAGCAGGCGGGGTGGGACGC
Source organism: Acidimicrobiales bacterium (assembly GCA_035547835.1). Lineage (NCBI taxonomy): Bacteria > Bacillati > Actinomycetota > Acidimicrobiia > Acidimicrobiales > Acidimicrobiales bacterium. The sequence goes on along the minus strand of DASZTW010000004.1, from coordinate 57,932 downwards.
CCACGCGCAGCGTGTCGACCAGCGCGTAGAACCGCAGGTCCTCCACGTGGACAGGCGAGAAGCGCCCGGTCTTCAAGTCGATCACCACTTTGCCCGCCCGGCCCGCCTTGGCCTGGCCGAGCGTGAGGTCGACGACCCCGCGGAGCCGGATCCGGCCATCGCCGAGGTCCAAGGACAAGGAGGTCTCGGTCACGGGGTGCCAACGGGAGCTGAGCGGCGGCCAGGTCTCGAGGAACTTGCTCACGATCTCGCCCGCCGCGCTGCGCAGCTCGGCCTGCTCGCGGGGGCCGGCCGTGTCGATGAATTCCGACGACCAGTGGTCGTTGACGCGCAACGACTCCATGGCGGCGTCGACGAGGTCGAGCGGGTAGCGGGGCCGGTCGGGCGGCCAGTGCACCGACAGCTCGAGCGCCTTGTGGACCAGCGTGCCGCGCACGATCGGCACCGAGGGCTCGAACTCGCCGGACTCGGCCTGCCAGCGGGCCTCGCAGCCGTGCACCCCGGCCAGCGCGTGCTTGGCCACGTTCAACGACCGTGCGGTGTCGAGACCGGCGGCCACTTCGGCGACGCCGTGCTCGAGCTCGGCCCGCAGCTCATGGCGAAGGTCAGGGCGAAACGCCGGGCGCTCGTCGAGGGCGGCCCCGAGCCGGTCCAAGATGTCGTGCTGCGCCGGGTTCAGCTCGTCGTCCACCCGCCGATTGTCACAGGTCGCCGTCAAGATGGTGGGTGATGGAAGCGACTTCACTCCGATTTGCCGAGATCGCCCGGACGCTCGGCGAAACGGCCCGGGCCAGGGGCCTGCGCACGCCCACGTTCCGCAGCCCGCCGCGGGTGGCTGGAGCCTCGCGCACGGTGCGGCGGACGGCCGGCGGCGCGGTCATCGTGGCCGTCGAGCTGCGCGACCGCCCCTTCGTGGCGGTGGTGGCCGACATGGTCGAGGGCGTCGTCGTGGCCAACGGCCTGGGCGGGGTCGACGCCACCCGGGTTCGCACCGCGTTGTGGGAGGCGGTCAGCCAGCTGCGCGACCTCGCCGCCTGATCCGGCCCGTCGCCCTACGCTGGCGAGGCCCGGCCCGGGTGGCGGAATGGCATACGCAGCGGGCTTAAACCCCGCGGGTCCTCACGGGCCATGTGGGTTCGACTCCCACCCCGGGCACATCGCCGGCGCGCTGCCTGCCGACGAGCTGCGGCCGCGTTGCGCCGATCTGCCTCTGGTCACGACCGCCGGTGGCCCGACCTGCGGGCGACCCGGCGGCACCTCACTGCAGCGACGACGCGACTTTGGTGAGCTGGCTCAGCGACACGGTCCCGGTCACGGTGTAGACGAGGTCGCGGTCGCGTGCCCACAGATGCGGCACCGGCCGGTCGCTCCCCCGGGCGCCGGCCTCGAGCAACCGCCCGGCGGTCACGTCCACCGAGTGGGTGGCGCCGTCGCCGGTGGTGGCGAGCGGGTCGAGCCAGAACTTGCCGGCGGCCGAGGTCGTGCGCCGGGTGGTCACCACGATCGTGTCGCCGCCGTGGCGGTAGACGAGCACCACGACCGCGCTGTTGGGTGGGTTGCGGCCGCCCGCGGTGCTCGTCGAGCCGGCAGGCGACTCTGGTTGCACGGCCACCGACGACAGTGTGAACCCGCCGGGCAGGTACGACGGTTTGGCCGGGTCGTAGCCGACCGCGCTCGTCACCCCGTTGAGCGGCACCACCTCGTAGCCCCGTGAGGTCGTCGTGGCCCCGTCTGGCGCGGCGACGGTGAACTGGCCCGAGCCGGCGCTGTTGCCGACCGCCAGGTCCGCGAAGCGGAGGTGCATCACCGACCCCTGGTCGCGCGTGAGCTGGACGTCGGTCGGCAGCTCGAGCGACTGGTCGATGAGCACGCGCACGTGGTCGGCTGCCGCCGTTCGGCTGAACGCGCCGATGCCGGCGAACAAGTCGGCGCCGCTCGCGCGGCCACCGCTCAACGGCAGATCGCTGTCGATCACGTACTGCGGCGCGCCGTTGTTGCCGAGCGTGGTGAGTTGGGTGTTCGAGCCCTGCGCCAGCAGCTGGATCACGCCCACCAACGGGTCGCCGAGCTGCGAGCCGGTCGTGGCCGAGGGGTCGGGCGGTCCGGGGGCCACACCGGTCTCGACCCGCCGGGTGATCGGGGCGCCGTTGGCTGCGAAGGTGGCTTGGGTGAACGTGCCGGTGGCGTTGTCGTAGGCCTCGGTCCACCCGCCGCCGTCCTTGGCGATCTTGTACGAACCGTCGGGGCTGCGGACGAACTCGTACGTGCCGGGCGCCACCGGCGACCCGCCGCTGTCCACCGTCACGGCGCCGGAGATCACCTGGTCGGTCGACATGGCGTCGTTCACCCTGGCGATGATCTTGCCTGCGGTGGTGCCGAGTTGGGCGTCGCGGTGGCTCACCCGGTTGGAGATCGCGAAACCGGCGAAGATCAAGCCGACGGCTGCACCGACGCCAACCGCGACCACCACGAGCTGGCGCAGCCAACCCCACGACCGGCCGCGTCCGTGGCGCGCCTGTCGGGCCAGGGTTCCGATCGTCCGGTCGTCGGCCTTGGTGGCGACTTTCACCGTCGCTTTGCCGGCGCCCGGTGTCGTGCCGTCGTCGGGACCTCGCTTGGTGCGCACGCCGCCGACGGTCCGCGGTTCGGGACCGCTGGCGGCCGGGCGGTACTTGGCGTCGAGCAGCTTGGCGCCGACGGACGGCCAGAACTCGGCCCCGTGGTCCTCGACCGGCTGGAGGTCGAACCAGGCGTCGAGGTCGTCGGGGTCGGGCATGGGCGGGGGAGTCCACACCTTGGATGCACCAGAGTCCGCCAGTTCGTTCAACGTGCGTCGGACGCTCCCGCGGGCGCGGCCCAGCCGAGTCGCCATCGTGGGTTGCTCGACTTCGACCGTCGCTGCCGCCTCGGCCACCGTCAGTTCGGCGACGTCGACCAGGGTCAGTGCGATGCGGTCCTCGAGCAGCAGTTCGTCGAACGCGCGGTGCAGGCGTGACAGGGCGCTGTCCCGTTCGGGCGTTGCGCCGAGCTCGGGCGCTCGGGTGCTGGCGGCGCTGCTGGGTGCTGGCGACCTGGGGTCGGCAGCCGGTTCGTCGTCCACCGCGCGGCCCGGGCTGGCGGTGTCGCCGGCAAGGATCCGCACCCCGCTGGCCGGGTCGGGCTGGGGCACCTCGTCGGCGCGCGACGCGGCGGGCGGCGGCGTCTCGGCGGGCGACCGGACCGCGCCGGCTCGGCGCGGGCGGGGCCGGTGGCGTTTGCGGAGCAGGTCGAGCGCCACCGACACGACTGGCCGCGTGAGCCAAAGGCGGGGCGCGAGGTCGCCCTTGTAGCGGGGCAGTGCGCGGTAGGCACGCACGTAGGCGTCGTGCAACACGGTGTCGACCGACTCGGTGCCGACGAGGAACGTGGCGACGGTTCGCAGGGCGGGATCGTGGGTGCGGATCAGGCGAGCGAACGACCGGTTGTCGCCTCGTTGCGCCTTGAGCAGGGCTTGGCGCTCGACGTGGTCGGGGTCGGGGACGGGATCGGGCACGGCGTGCGGGCGGCCGGGAAGCTCGGCGCGTCCCGTCGAGCGCCCGATCGTGGACCGGCGAGCAGGTGCGGTCGACGTCTCGTCCGGTTCGTCCACCCCTCGTTGGTAGTCAAGGCCGGCGCCCGACGCAACCGCGGTTTTCGATTCCGGCGCCCTTCTCGGGGCTTCGGGGCGCGCCGGTACGCTTTGGCCGGTGGCCGGGCCCGTGGCGAGCGACAGCGACTCGGTCGCCGGAACCGGCTCGCTGCCGCGGTTGCGCGGGGCGTTCGCCATGCTCGGCCGAGAGCACTGGTTTCTGCTGGGCGTGCTCGGCACCACCAACTTCTTCGACGGCTACGACCGAGGCATCATCGCCGTTGCGCTGAAGCAGATCCGGGGGTCGTTCCACCTCAGCCAGAGCAGCGCGTCGCTGTACGTCGGCGCGCTGTACCTCGGCGCGCTGCCCGCCGTGGCACTCACCCGTTCGGCGGATCGCACGGGTCGGCGACGGCTCCTGATCGTGGCGTTGATCGGTTACACGGTTGCGACGGGGTTGAGCGCCGCGGCTCCCAGCGCACCGCTGTTCGGCGTGTGCCAGTTCGTGGCCAGGTTCTTCATCACCGCAGAAGCGGCCATTGTCTGGACCATGGCGGCCGAGGAGCTGCCGGCGAGCGCCAGAGGCGTCGGGTTCGGGTTCTTGGCCATGACCTCTGCGCTCGGCGTGGGTTTCGGCGCGCTGCTGTTCGGTGGCGTGATCAGCCCGCTCGGGTGGAGTTGGCGGCTGCTGTACGTGGCCGGCATCCCGCCGCTGTTCGCGGTCGGCTGGCTGCGACGTCGGCTTCCCGAGAGCCAACGGTTCCTCCGCGCCCGCGACGAAGGCACGTTGTCGACGTCGTGGCGGGACATCTTCCACGCCCAGTACCGGCGTTGGTTGGTGCTGGTCCTCGCCACCGCCTTCTTGGCGGAGTTGGTGGTGCAGGCGAGCGTCTTCTCCCTCGATTTCCTGCAACAGCAACGGCACATCTCGGCCAGCACCGCCAGCTTCATGCTCGTGGGCGCCGGCATCCCGGCCATCCCGCTGATGGTCGCCGCCGGGGCATGGAGCGACCACTACGGGCGACGCGCGGTCGGGTGCCTGTTCGCGCTGGTGTCCGTGGTGGGCGCGCTCGGGTTCTTCTGGCTGCCGGTCGCGCCGGTGGCACTGCTGCCGTTCATGAGCTTGGCGCTGGTCGGCCAAGCCGGCTTCAACCCGACCTTCAGCGCCTACACCGCGGAGCTGTTCCCGACCGGCGTCCGCAGCCAGGCGACGGCATGGGCCAACGTGGTCCGTGTCGCGGGCGACGCGGCCAGCTTCGGGGTCGCCGCGTTGTTGCTGTGGCTCACGAACGAGCGCTTCCCGCTGACCGTCACCGTGCTGGGCCTGGGGCCGCTCGCCGCGGTCGCGTTGTTCTGGTTCAAGTTCCCCGACACGCACGGTCGAGAGCTCGAGGACATCGAGCTACCCGAGTCGGGCGGTCGACGCGCCGGCGCCTGAGCCGGCCGCGGCTTGCTTCGTCCTGGGCACCTGACCGCGTCCCGGGGGCAATGCTGCGGCGCCCGGAACGGCGCGCGTCGGCTCAGTTGGCGGCGGCGGAGTGCCAGGCGCCGTCGGCGCCACGGGCCGTGTCGCCCAACGTGTCGAACTCTGCGAGCAGGTCGGCAGCGTTGCGCCGGCCTTCGAGCGCGTGCTGGACCTCGCGGTACACCGCGTCGAGCTGGGCTTCGCGCCGCTCGCCGAGCGATGAGGCGAGGTGCTGGTCCCACACCGGCCCCACGATCTCGGCGCCGGGCACCCGGCGGCCCTTGTCACTGATGAAGGTGCGGTCGCGCAGCTCGGTGAGCGAGGTCTTCAGGTAGCCGACGTGTGGGGTCTCGTCGGTGCGGATGTACGACACGATCCGTGCGGCTTCGCCGTCGCCGGCGACGCGCTCGGGGTCGTCGAGCAGCGCTTCGGCCCACGCGAACGCGTGGAACGCCGAGATCTCGATGAACAGCAAGCTGATCATGCGGTTCAAGAGCTGTTCGAGGTCGAAGTCGACGTCGTCGGGCAGGGTCCGGTTGGCGAGCGCCTCGGCCCGCATCCGCTCGGGGTCGATCTTGCCGCCGCTTCCCGGCGGGGCGATGCCCATCCGCTCCAGCATCAGCGCCGTCTGGTCGCCGCTCACGGGGTGCTCGAACGCGATGTCGCGGGCGCTGAACCACATCTGCTTGTGGCCCGCCTGAGCGTTGCCCGCGTCATCCTCGTGGCCTGCTTCGTCTCGGGCGTGGGCTTCGTACAGCGCGGGGAGGTGGGCTGTGGCGGTGTGGCGCAGGTCCTCGTCGACGATGCGCTCCCAGTTCGGGATCGGCGTGGTGCGGATCAGGCCGCCGAAGCCTTCGACCGTGCCGATGCGCGTCAGGATCGCGACGATCGGCTCCCGCACGCCGTGGTCGAGGAGGAAGCGAGCCTGGGGGAGGTTCGGGTAGTGGCCCGGCCACGTCTCGAGCGGCGGGTCGAGCAAGTCGGTCCCGAACGTGTCGCGGTGGTGCGCCTGCCAGTTCGCGATGGCGTCGACTCGATGGGCGGTGCGCGGCGAGACGTACGCGCCCTCCGCGGTGAACCCGCCGTGGCAGCGGATCCCGTCTGCGATCAGCGGCTCCGCGAAGGCGTGGTCGGCGAGGATGTCTTCGGTCGTGTAGTCGAGTTGCATGCTGCTCATCTCTGGCTCCCCCTGCTGCTTGACCCGGGGGTCAAGTTAGGCGCGTCGCCCCCCTGCGGTGAAGTCCCCCACCGCTTCTGGGCTGCTTTCTACGCGTCCCAGCGCGTAAAAAGCAGCCCAGAACGGGGTTTGGGGGTCCCGCGCGGGGGTGGCGGGGGTCAGGTCTGCAGGTCGAAGACCGCGTCGGTGAGGTCGCGCAGGGCCGGCTCCCACTCGGGTGGCTCGTCGGCGGGTACGAGCACGAACTTCGACGCACCGGCCGCGATGAACTTCTCGAGTTGGGCGCGTAAGCCGTCGAGGCCGATCGGCACGATGTCGCCAGGTTCGAGCTCGGGGCGGCGCTGGGCGATCAACGCCGCCACGCCCTCGGGCACTTCGCTGTTCGCGAACACGACCAGCGCGCCGAGGTGCTCGGGGTCGATCGTGCGGTCGTGCTCTGCGGCGGTCTCGGTGATGACCTCCCAGCCCTCGGCGACGTCGGCGGGCGTGCAGAACGACGGGAGCCAGCCGTCGCCGAGGCGGCCGGTGCGGCGCAGCTCGGAGCGCGCCTGCCCGCCGAACCACACGTCCATCGTCCCGATCGGACGAGGCCCGATCTGGACGCCGTCGAGGCGAAAGCGTGGCCCTTCATGGGTGACCGGCTCGCCGGTCCACAGCTCACGCAGCAGCGGAAGCGCCTCCTCGAGCCATGCGGCACGCTCGCCGCGCTCGACGCCGAACGCGGCCTGTTCGGCCGGCCGGACGGCGCCCAGCCCCACTGCAGGGAGGAGCCGGCCACCCGACAGCACGTCGAGGCTCGCCAGCTCCTTGGCCAGCACGACCGGGTTGCGGCCCGGCACCACCAGCACCGAAGTGCCGAGCTTGAGGCGCGTGGTGCGCCCTGCGGCGACCGCCAACCCGATCAGCGGATCCGGCGCGTCGCCGGTGAGCCGCTCGGAGAGCCAAAGGGAGTCGAACCGCAGCGCTTCGAGCCCGTCGACCAGCTCGCCGAAGCGCCCGGCGGCCCCGACCGACGCAGCTGCGCCCAACCCGAATCCGATGCGGACCTTCACCGCGCGCCACGCCGCCGTGTCATGCGCCGGCCAGCAACGTCCGCAACGCGGCCCGGGTTCGGGCGGCTTCCTCGCCCACCGCGAACGACACGGCCGCCAGCTCGGTGCACCCGGCGGCGTCAACTTCGGCGAGCCGTTCGAGCACCTGGTCTTCCGGGCCGACGATGGCGAGGTCGGCGGGACCGTCGAGCCCCTCGCGATCGAGCATCGCCCGGTACGACGGTAGGTGCCCGTACACGGCGAACACTTCCGCCGCCCGCTCTCGCGCGCCCGCCACGTCGTCGGTGACGCAGACGGGAAGGCCGGCCACGATCCGCGGGGCCGGCCGACCGGCCGCTTCGGCGGCAGCCGTGATGGTGGGGACGATGTGCCCGGCGAGCGTCTTCGGTCCGGTCATCCATGTGACGGTGCCATCGGCGACGGTGCCGGCGAGCTCCAGCATCTTGGGGCCGAGCGCCGCCACCACGACCTGGAACGGGGTCGCACTCGGGACGATCAGGGCGGCGTGGGCGGACACGGAAGTGCCGGTGACGTCGGCCATGTGCCCCTGTGCGAGCGGCATCAACGCGGCGAGGTACTCGCGCATGTGTCGCAGCGGGTGGTCGAAGGAGTAACCGAGCATGTTCTCGATCACGATCTGGTGCGACAAGCCGATCCCGAGCGTGAGGCGCCCTCCGCTGATGGCGTTCACCGTGAGCGCCTGTTGGGCCAGTGCGACCGGGTGACGTGGGTACGTGGGCACCACGGCGGTGCCCAGGCCGATGTCGGGCACCTCTCGGGCCACGACGCCCAGCGACACCAACGCGTCGGCGTTGAAGATGTTGGGAAGCCAGAACGAGGCGAACCCTTCGTCGGCGGCCTGACGGGCGGCGGCGACGACCCCGTCGGTGTCGCTCGACTCGAGCACGTCTCCCGCGAAGATCCCGATGCGCATCGTCTCGTCTCCCCCTGAGGCTGCCATTCGTGGCCAAAAGGCCGGCCCGGCGGACGGTAGCGGCACGACGGCGACGGTGCGCGCGGCACCGGGGCTACCGTGACCTCAGTCACCGTCTGCATCCAGCCGTCGGTGGCAAGCCGTCTGGACCGATCGGTCCGGGCCGACGTCCGGGCCGAACCGGGGGAAGGGAACTGCCATGAAGGTCGCACTCTCGGTTCGTGACTTCCTCGACCGTGCGATGACCGTGTACCCGCACCGGGTGGGCGTGGTCGACGAGCCGGACCAGCCGGCCAAGTCGTGGGGGTCGCTCACGTATCAGGAGATGGGCAGGCGGGCACGGGCGCAGGCCGCCGCGCTCGACCGTCTCGGGGTGCCGCAGGGCGAGCGGGTGGCGATCGTGTCGCACAACTCCGCCCGGCTCCTCACGTCGTTCTGGGGCGTGTCCGGCTGGGGCCGGATCCTGGTACCGATCAACTTCCGGCTGGTGGCCGAGGAAGTCAGCTACATCGTCGAGCACGCGGGCGCGTCGATCCTGCTGGTCGACCCCGAGCTGGCCGACTCCCTCGCTGCGGTGGACTGCAAGCAGAAGTTCGTGCTGGGTGCCGAGGCCGACGGCGAGCTGTACGACTACGACACTGAACCGCGCCCATGGGAGCCCGACGAGGACGCGACGGCGACCATCAACTACACGAGCGGTACGACCGCCCGCCCCAAGGGCGTGCAGCTCACCCACCGCAACTGCTGGATCAACGCCACCACGTTCGGCTGGCACGCCACGGTGACCGACCGCGACGTGTACCTGCACACCTTGCCGATGTTCCACTGCAACGGCTGGGGGATGCTGTACGCCACCGCCGGCATGGGCGCCACGCAGGTCGTGATCCGCAAGATCGACGGCGCCGAGATCCTGCGACGCGTCGACGCGCACGGGGTCACTCTGCTGTGCGCCGCGCCGGCCGTGGTCGCCGCCGTGCTCGACGCGGCGAGCGCCTGGGACGGCCCGATCCCCGGGCACGGACGAACCCGCATCGTCGTGGCGGGGGCGCCGCCGCCCAGCCGCACGATCGCACGGGTCGAGTCGGAGCTCGGCTGGGAGTTCATCCAGATCTACGGGCTCACCGAGACGGCGCCGCTGCTCACCATGAACCGCTCGCGGGCGGAGTGGGACGAGCTGCCGGTCGAGGGACGGGCGCGCAAGCTCATGCGTGCCGGGGCGCCCGCGATCGGGTGCCAGATGTCGGTCGACGACAAGGGCGAGGTGCTGGCACGCTCGAACGTCGTCATGGAGGGCTACTGGCAGCAGCCCGACCAGACCGACCTCGCCATCCGCGACGGTTGGTTCCACACCGGCGACGGCGGGCTGGTCGACGAGGACGGCTACGTGCACATCCTCGACCGTCGCAAGGACGTGATCATCTCGGGCGGCGAGAACGTGTCGTCGATCGAGGTCGAGGACGCGGTCTTCTCCCACGACGCAGTGGCCGAGGTGGCCGTGATCGGGGTTCCCGACGACAAGTGGGGCGAGCTCGTGACCGCGCTGGTCGTCGTCGCCCCCGGCGCCACCCTCGAAGAGGTCGAGCTCATCGAGTTCACCAAGACGAAGCTCGCCGGTTACAAGTGCCCCAAGAAGGTCGTCTTCCGGGACGAGCTGCCCCGCACCGCCACCGGCAAGCTCCAGAAGTTCAAGCTCCGCAAGGAGTTCTGGGGCGAGCGCGACCGCCAGGTCAACTGACCCCGCGACCTGAGCTCAGGCCCTCGCGCGACGAGACCGGCCGACTGTTTGGCCCGTTCCTTTCGGATTCCGACACCAACGAGCCAAACATCCGGAGGACGAGCGGCCCGCGAGGAGGTCAGGCGAAGCAGGCGACGAGCTGGTCGATCCACTTCTCGACGGGGTGGGGCGGCGCGGGTTGGCCGGGTGGCGGGTCCGGGGGCGCAGGGGTCTTGCCGAGGCGTACGACCACCAGGTCGAGCGCGGGTACCAGCACGATCCGTTGGCCTTCGTAGCCGTCGCACGCGAAGGTGCCGAGGCCGTCGGGCTGGACCCACCAGTGAGCCGAGTGCCGGCGCTCGGGGTCGGTCTCGGTGGGCTCGCGGGCGGTGTCGACCCAGCCCTCGGGCAAGACGCGCCGGCCGTCCCAGACCCCGTCGCGCAGGTACAGCAGGCCGAATCGGGCGAAGTCGCGGGCCGTGGCGTAGACGTACGAGGAGGCCACGAACGTGCCGGCAGGGTCGAACTTCGGGATGGCCGACGTCATGCCGATCGGCTCGAACAGCGCGCTGCGCAGATGGGCGGCCATGCCGTCGGCGTCGCCTTCGAGGCCGAGGACCCGCTGGAGGCAGCGGGCGAGGATGTTGCTCGTGCCGCTCGAGTAGTTGTAGCGGTGGCCGGGACGGGCGACGAGTGGCTTGTCGGCGGCGTACGCGGCCATGTCGTCGGCGCCCGACCCGAACAGCATCTGGATCACGTCGGAAACGCCTTCGTCGACGTAGTCCTCCGCCCATTCGAGCGCCGGCGACATCGTGAGCAGGTGCCGCCAGGTGATCGCGCCGCGCGGGTCGCCTGCACTGGACCACTCCGGTACCGGGGCGGGCTCGTCGAGGTCGATCGCTCCCCGGCCCACCTGCTGGCCGATCACTGCGTGCAGCATCGACTTCGCCATCGACCACGAGATCATGGTGGTGTCGGGTCCGGGGACCAGCGGCCCGGTCTCGGACAGGGCGTCGAGCTCGGAGTGGAACGGCTCGCCGTAGCGCTCGGCCACGAGCGTGCCGTGCTGGATCACGACCACTGCCTGGGTGAGCCCGAGCTCGGCAGGCGCGTCGCTGCCGAACGCCGTGTCGAGCAAGTCGGCGAACCGGCCGGAGTCGACAGGATCGGTCATCGGACCGGCCGGCCACTCCCCGGTCGGAAGCGGTGTGGCGTCGGGTTGTGGGGGCAGCGGGAGCAGTGAGGGGTCGTGCATCGCTGCTGACCGTAGGCGAGGCGCCCCTCACCCCGCGTGACCGGTCCGCGATGAGTCGCGGAGCGGTGGTCGGCGCCACCTAGCATGGTCTGGATGTCTGCTCCCGGAACGCCCCGTGCTGGTGCGCGCCGTGCCGCTGCCGTGGTCGCGGTGGCGGTCCTCGGTGTGCTCGGCGCTGGGATCGGCGGGCTGGTCGCGGGCGTGGGCAAGTCGTCGAACCACGCCCAGGAGCCGACCACCACCGTCGCCAGCTCCTCGAGCGTGTCGAGCCCGGGGTCGTCATCGGCCACCTCGTCGCCGGCCACTTCGTCGCCGGCCACCTCGGCAACGACGAGCGAGTCGACCACCTCACAGGCGCCGACGACTGAAGCGCCGACGACCGAAGCGCCGACCACCGCCGCCGGCAACACCGGCGCAGGCGGCGCCACTCCCGGATCCACCACGGAACCGGAGCCCGGCGCGCCGGGCACCGGCCTCGCAACCACCCCCTGAGCCGCGTCCGACCGCACGTGCGTCGCCGCGCGGGCGCGCGTCGCAACGTGCTGGTGTCCTGCCCCGCCCTCCGACCAAGCTGATCCCTCGTGCTGCAAGCCCGCAACGTCCGCACCGAAGCTGGTGGCGTCGTCCTGCTCGACGACTTCACGTGCACGGTCATGGCCGGCGACAAGGTGGGCCTGGTGGGCCGCAACGGCGCCGGCAAGACCACGCTGCTGCGGATCCTTGCCGGGGAAGAGCAACCCGCCGCCGGGGTGATCACCGTGAAGGGCGGCCTGGGCTACCTCCCGCAGGACCCGAGGCTCGACGGCGCACCGCCCGACACGAGCGCGCTCCAGCATGTCCTTTCGGGGCGGGGGTTCGATGAAGCGGCCGACCGGCTCGAGAAGTTGCGCTTGCGCATCGAGGAAGACCCGTCGCCCCGCAACATCGAGCGGTTCAGCCGGGCCGAGGAGCGGTTCCGCGTGGAGGGCGGCTACGCAGCCGAGAGTGACGTGCGACGCCTGGCCAGTGGTCTCGGCATCCCCGACGCGCGGCTCGACCTGACCCTCGGGGTGCTGTCCGGTGGCGAGCGTCGGCGGGTCGAGCTCGCGCGCATCTTGTACGCGGGCAGCGACGTGCTGCTGCTCGACGAGCCCACCAACCACCTCGACTCGGACGCCAAGGCTTGGATGCTGGGCTTCCTCCGCTCGTACCGGGGCGCGCTGGTGGTGATCAGCCACGACCTCGACCTGCTCGACGACGCCATCACCCGCGTGATCCACCTCGACCGGTCGGGCCACGACGACACCGGTACGTTCCATGAGTACCGGGGGACGTACAGCCAGTACCTCGAAGGTCGCCGCCGCGACGAGGAGCGGCGGGCGAAGCTCGCGGCCTCGCAGGCGCGTGAGATCGGGCGGTTGCAGACCATCGTCGATCGTTTCGGCGCCAAGGCCACCAAGGCGGCGATGGCCCACAGCATCGAGAAGCGGATCGACCGGCTCGAGTCCGACCGCATCGACGCACCGACCCGTCAGCGCATCTTGAACTTGCGCCTGCCCGATCCGCCGAAGGCCGGCCGCACCGTGCTCGAAGTCGAGGGGCTGGCCAAGTCGTTCGGCACGCTGCAGGTCTTCGACGGCGTGACCTTCGGCCTCGGGCGAGGCGAGCGGATCTTGATCATGGGGCTCAACGGCGCCGGCAAGACCACGCTGCTGCGGATCCTCGCAGGCGTGTCCGTCGCCGATCGCGGCGAGGTCGACCTCGGTTACCACGTGTCCGCCGGTTACTACGCGCAAGAGCACGAGGGTCTGGTGGCTGATCGCTCGGTGCTGGAGAACATGGCCGAGCAGTCACCTGATCTCGGCGACGAGCAGCGCCGCAGCCTGCTCGGCATGTTCGGCCTCAACGGCTCGAAGGTGTTCCAGCCCGCCGGCACGTTGTCAGGTGGGGAGAAGACCAAGCTGGCCCTCGCGCAGCTCGTGGCGGGCCGCCACAACCTGTTGCTGCTCGACGAGCCGACCAACAACCTCGATCCCCAGGCGCGCCAAGCCCTCACCGACGCGCTCGACGGCTGGCCCGGCTCGGTCGTGGTGGTGAGCCACGACGCGGAGTTCGTCCGCGCGCTTCGACCCGACCGGGTCCTCGAGATGCCCGACGGCACGTTCGCGAACTGGACCGACGACTTCCTCGAGCTGGTCACCTTGGCCTGATCGAGCCGCCCCATCTGCGCGGTGACCCTGTGACCAACCGGTGGAGAACTGCGCCCGAGTTGGGGAGAACCAAGAAACCTCGGGGATAACCCTGGGGATAGCAAAATACTTGTTGACGGGCGTCACGCCGTGGTGTTCAGTCTCCGTACTGCACCGATTCGAGAACGGTGAGCAACCCGGAACGGACCGGAGGCCTCGGCCGAAGGAACACCCGGGAGGCAAGTCGGGATTCAGCGGTGTGGGAGGACGAGTGACCGCCTCCCAACGTGGTCCGGGGGAAACTCCGAACGGCGATGGGTCTCCGTGGTCGGACGTGCTTCGGCACCGAAGGCCACAAAGCGTCATCGCCCGCCAGAGCCTTGGCTCCGACGGGCGATGTGAGTGATCGGAAAGAGGTTAACGCCTCCAGAAGATCGCAAGGTGGATGCTCGGCCGAACTGGTGGCCCCGGGCCGCTGTCTGGCTTCGGTCAGCTCAGCGCCCGGGGCCACAACCTTTTTCGCCCCGTTCGGCCAGGGGTCGGCGCCGGGCCTGGGGTCGGCGCCGGGCCTGGGGGCAGCGCCGGCTGACCGCGCGAGCGGGTCGTGGAGACGCCCCGCTCAGCGCTTCAGCGCGACGGGCCGGGAGACCTCGGCGAAGAAGTCGTTGCCCTTGTCGTCGACCACCACGAACGCGGGGAACTCGTCGACCTCGATGCGCCACACGGCTTCCATTCCGAGCTCGGGGTACTCGAGGACCTCAACCTTGCGGATGCAGTCCTTGGCCAGCCGCGCGGCCGGACCACCGATCGAGCCGAGGTAGAAGCCGCCATGGCGCTTGCACGCGTCGGTCACCTGCTTGGAGCGGTTGCCTTTCGCCACCATCACCATCGAGGCGCCCGCGGCTTGGAACGCGTCGACGTACGCGTCCATTCGCCCCGCGGTGGTGGGACCGAAAGACCCCGATGCGTACCCCTCGGGAGTCTTGGCGGGGCCGGCGTAGTACACGGGGTGGTCCCGCAAGTACCCGGGCAGGCCATCGCCCGCGTCGAGGCGCTCCTGCAACTTGGCATGGGCGATGTCGCGGGCCACCACCATCGGACCGCTCAGCGACAGGCGGGTCTTCACCGGGTAACGCGTCAGCTCGGCCCGGATCTCGTCCATGGGGCGGTTGAGGTCGACGTGGACGACGTCGTCGGACAGGGCCGACTCGTCGACGTCGGGCAAGAAGCGAGCCGGGTCGGTCTCGAGCTGCTCGAGGAACACCCCGTCGGCGGTGATCTTGCCGAGGGCCTGGCGATCGGCCGAACAGCTCACCGCGATGGCGACCGGGCACGATGCCCCGTGGCGCGGGAGCCGGATCACGCGCACGTCGTGGCAGAAGTACTTGCCGCCGAACTGCGCGCCGATCCCGAACGCCTGGGTGAGGGCCAGCACCTCGGCCTCGTATTCGAGGTCGCGAAAGCCGTGGCCGGCCTCGCTGCCGTGGGTGGGCAGCGAGTCGAGGTAGCGGGTCGACGCGAGCTTCGCCGTCTCGAGCGCGAACTCGGCCGACGTCCCGCCGATCACCACAGCGAGGTGGTAGGGCGGGCAGGCCGACGTGCCGAGCAGGCGCAGCTTGTCGTCGAGGAACGCCGCCAGGTTGGCCGGGTTCAGCAGCGCCTTGGTCTCCTGGAACAGGTAGCTCTTGTTGGCCGACCCGCCGCCTTTGGCCATGAACAGGAACTTGTACGCGTCGCCGTCGATGGCGGCCAGCTTGATCTCGGCCGGCAAGTTGGTCTTGGTGTTGACCTCGTCCCACATCGTGAGCGGGGCCATCTGCGAGTAGCGGAGGTTGAAGCGCTGGTAGGCGTCGTAGATGCCACGGGCGATGGCGGCCTCGTCGTGGCCGTCGGTGAGCACCTGTTGCCCCCGTTTGCCCTTCACGATGGCGGTGCCGGTGTCTTGGCACATCGGCAGCACGCCGCCGGCCGCGATGGCGGCGTTCTGGAGCAGGTCGAGGGCCACGAACCGGTCGTTGGGCGAGGCGTCGGGGTCGTCGAGGATCTTGGCGAGCTGGGCCAGGTGGCCGGGGCGCAAGAAGTGGGCGATGTCGTGCATGGCCTCCGTCGTGAGGCGGGTGATCGCCTCGGGAGCCACGTGGAGGAACGTGCGACCGGCAGCTTCGAGGGTCTCGACGCCCTCGGCGGTGACCAGTCGGTACTCGGTCTCGTCGGGCCCGAGCGGGAGGACGTCGGTGTGGGAGAACTCGCTCATCGCCGGTCGACGGTAACGGCCACGTGCGCTGCGTGACCAAGCGGCAGCCGGCAGCCGCCACGCCGTGCCCGGTCAGGCCGATGGTTCGTGCGGCTCGAGCCCGCCGGCCCGGTACAGCGCGTCGATCACCGCCATGTTGCGCACGCCATCGTCGGCGGTGGTCGGGAACGGCTCGCCACGCTGCACCGCCGCCGCGAACGCGCGGAGCTGGCAGCCGTACGTGGTGACGCTTCGATCGGCGCGCTCGCGGACCGGGCCGCGCTCGGTTCGGCCGCGGAGGCGGCCGAACAGCTGCGGCGCAAGTGGGTTCCGCACGTGCAACTTTCCGGCGTCGCCGTGCACGTCGAGGCTGAGCGCCAGCACGTCGCGTCCCCACATCGAGCAGCGGACCGACCCGGCGACCGGAGCACCGTTCGACGCCTGCCACCGCAGCTCGCCGCGGGCCGCACGGTCGACCACGCCACGTGAGCGGCCGGCGCGCGTGGAGGCGATGCGGGCACCCACCACCTCGGGCTCGTCGAACCCAGCCGAGTGTGCGACGGCGCGCACCATGTTGATCGGATAGCACCCCGCGTCCATCAGCGCACCGCCGGCGAGGTCGGCTCGCCAACGGATGTCGCCGGGCTTGCCCAGCAACGGGAAGCAGAACGCCGCGTCGATGCGCTCGACCCGGCCGATGGCGCCGCCGGCCACCAGGTCGAGGAGTTGCACGTTGATCGGGTGGTAGCGCCAGTGGAACGCTTCCATCAGCAGCAGGCCGGATCGCTCGGCCGCGTCGGCCATGCGCTTCGCTTCGACCGCGTTGGCGGCGAGCGGCTTCTCGCACAGCACGTGCTTGCCGGCTTCGAGCGCGGCGATGGTCCATCGGCCGTGCAGACCGTTGGGCAACGGCACGTACACCGCGTCGATGTCGGGGTCGGCCAGCAGGTCGTCGTAGGAGCCGTGCACGTTGGGGATGCGGTGCTTGGCGGCGAACTTGTCGGCGCGGCGCCGGTCGCGTGCTGCGACCGCCACCACGTCCACCCCGGGCGTCGACCGGGCGGGCCGCACGAGCGCGGCCGGCGCGATCGCCGCGGCGCCGAGGATTCCCATTCGCAGCGCGGGCTCCGCGCCGCGTACCGAGGTGGTCGTGCCCGCGAGTGGTGTCGATTCGGTCTCCACGATGCGCAGGTTAGGGGCGCGGCGGATCGCGCACCGCCGCGGGTTTCGCGCTGTTCATGCCCGGTCGCGTACCGTTTCGGCGATGTTCGCCGCCGACGAGATGCCACCGTGGCTGCGCCGCGCGTTGGGTCAGGTGATCCGCCGTACCACCGAGTGGTCGCGCAAGGTGGCCGACATCGGTCCCGACACCGACGTGGCGAAGCGGTTTGCGGCGTTCGGCGAGGGCAGCTGCCTCGGGTGGCCCACCGGCGCGGTCTACAACGAGCGCTGGATCTCGGTCGGCCACCACACGATGATCGGCCCGTACACCACCTTGTCGGCGGGCATGGGCCCGGGCCAGGACCTCGGCGAGCGACCGGTGGTCCGGATCGGGGATCGCTGCTCGATCGGTCGGTCCTCGTACATCGTCGGTCACGCGTCGCTCGACATCGGCGACCACGTCTACACCGGGCCGAACGTCTACATCACCGACCAGAACCACATCTACGCCGACCCCAACCTGCCCATCGGGCGCCAGTGGCCCGCCAACAATCGCGTGTCCATCGGGTCCGGAAGCTGGCTCGGCTTCGGCGCGGTCGTGTTGCCCGGCTCGGTGTTGGGTCCCAACGTCGCGGTGGCGGCCTGCTCGGTGGTGCGAGGCGAGTTCCCCGGCCACTGCGTCCTGGCGGGTGCGCCCGCGCGGGTCGTGCGGCGGCTCGACGAGGACGGCAACTGGGACCCACCGCTGCGGGTGCCGGCGCCGGAGATCCCACCCGAGTGGGTCGACGCGGTGCGAGAAGCCGAGGCAGCGCTGCTCGCCCGGCCCTACCGTCCTGAGGATGGCAACGAGCCCGCACCACTCTGACCGACCGTCGTCCGGCCGCGCCGGGCGCTCAGGCGCCGCGGCCTCGCCGGGTGCCGAGGCGTACCGGGTCGAGCACGACTCGCTCGGCGAGGTCCGCGTGCCGACGGACGCCAGATGGGCGGCGCAGACCCAACGGGCCGTGGAGAACTTCCCCATCTCGGGCCTGCGGATCGAGCGTCGCCTGATCTGGGCGTTGGCGCTGATCAAGGCCGAGGCCGCCGATGTGAACGCCCGGCTGCGCGAGGTGCCCGCCGTCGACCGCCGCAAGGCCAACGCGATCCGCTCGGCCGCCGACGCGGTCGCCGCGGGGGAGTGGGACGACCAGTTCCCCGTCGACGTCTTCCAGACGGGCTCGGGCACGTCGTCGAACATGAACGCCAACGAAGTGATCGCGACGCTCGCCTCGGCCGCGCTCGGTGAGCCCGGCGCCGTGCATCCCAACGACCACGTCAACGCCAGCCAGTCGTCGAACGACGTGTTCCCCTCGGCCGTCCACCTCGCCGTCGCAGCTGCGATCCGCGACGACCTGCTCCCTGCGCTCGACCACCTCGCCGGCGCGCTGCGCGGCCGCCAACGCGCGTTCGCCAACGTCGTGAAGTCGGGCCGCACGCACCTGATGGACGCCACACCCGTGACGCTCGGCCAGGAGTTCGGCGGCTACGCGGCGCAAGTCGAGGCCGACCGCGAGCGCCTCGAAGCCGTGTTGCCACGAGTGGGGCGCCTGCCGCTCGGTGGCACGGCGGTGGGCACCGGGATCAACGCGCCCAAGCGGTTCGCCCCGACCGTGGTCGAGCTGCTGGCGATCCGCACCGGCCTGCCGCTGACCGAAGCGCCCGACCACTTTGCCGCGCAAGGAGCGCGCGACGACCTGGTCGACGCGTCGGGGGCGTTGCGGGTGCTGGCCGTGTCGTTCATGAAGATCGCCAACGACATCCGGTGGATGGCCTCGGGTCCCCGTACCGGTCTGGCCGAGATCCACTTGCCCGACCTGCAGCCGGGTTCGTCGATCATGCCCGGCAAGGTGAACCCGGTGCTGGCCGAGGCCATGACCCAGGTCGCGGTGCAAGTGATCGGCCACGACACCGCGGTCGGCGTCGCCGGGTCGCAAGGCAACTTCGAGCTCAACGTGTTCATGCCGCTGATGGCCCACGACGTGCTCGAGTCGGTGCGGTTGCTGGCGAACGTGGCGGTGCTGTTCGCGGATCGCTGCGTCGCAGGGGTCACGGCCGATGTCGAGCGCGCCCGGGCGTACGCCGAGTCGTCGCCGTCGCTCGGCACCGCGCTCAACCCGTACGTCGGTTACGAGAAGGCGGCGGAGCTCGTGAAGCAGAGCGTCGCGACGGGCAGGTCGATCCGCGAGCTCGTGCTCGAGCAGGGTCTGATGCCGGCCGGCGAGCTCGACAAGGCCCTCGACGTGCTCGGCATGACCAAAGGTGGCATTCGCCGCTGAGTGCCGCGGCGTAGGGTGCGGGCACTTCACCCCACCTCCTCAGGAGCTACAGCCCCATGATCCTCGCGGTGGCCAACCTCGGCTTCGGGTTCCGGTTCTTCGTCTTCCTCCACGTGCTGGCCGTGATCATCGCCTTCGCTCCGGCGTTCGTGTGGCCGCTGCTCGGCCGCAGCCGGCGTGAGGCGGGTGGCGCGCCCGGCGCGGCCACCGCCGCCACCACTGACGCCCCTGGGTTCATCGGCCGGGTCGTGAGCCCGGCCGTGCACGGCGGCGCGCTGGTGTGCGTCGGGATCTTCGGCGCGTTGGGTGTGGTGACTGCCAAACACGACGTCTACAAGATGAGCCAGACCTGGGTGTCGATCGCGTTCTTGTTGTGGTTCTTGATGCTCGCCGTGTTCTTCGTCGGCCTCTTGCCCGCCGAGCGCAAGCTCGCCGGCGGCGAGGTCGACGGTGGCAAGCGCGCCGCACTCGAACAGCGGCTTTCCATGCTGTACGGCGCCGTGCACCTGTTGTTGCTGCTGGTGGTCATCGACATGGTCTGGCAGCCCGGCCTCTGACCATCTCCGCGTCGCTCTGACCACATCGGCGCCCGACCCTGCAGACTGGGTCCATGCACCCGATCGAGCGCATGCGATACGTGGCCCGGGCCACGGGCGCGGAGCACGGCCTCCTGGCGCGGGAGGCGGCAGGTGCCCTGGCATCGTTCGCTTCCGAGCCCACGGGTCTGGTCACGGCGTGTCGACGCATGGTCGAGCGTCACCCGACCAACGGCGCGTTGTGGTGGCTGGCGGCGCGGGTGCTGCTGGCCGACCATCCGGGCCGTGAGGCGTTCGACGCCGCCGATGCCCTCGACGCCGACACCACGGCCGGTGCCCTCGCACGGGCGCTTCCCGACGACGCCGTGGTCGCCGTGCTCGGCTGGCCCGAGCTGGTGGCCGACGCCTTGCCGCTGCGGGGCGACGTCCGCCCGTTGGTGGTCGATGCCGGCGGTCACGGTTCCTCGTTGGTGATGCGGTTGCGTCGAGCCGATGTCGATGCCGGCGACGTCGCCATCGAAGGCCTGGGTGGGGCGGTGGCCGACGCCGACATCGTGCTGCTCGAAGGGTCGGCGGTCGGCCCGTCGTCGTTCGTGGGCGCGGCTGGATCCCTCGCGGCCGCAGCCGTCGCCCGCCAGACCGAGACCGAGGTGTGGTTGGTCGCCGGAGTCGGCCGGTGGCTGCCAGGGTCGATGTTCGACGCGCTCGCCGCGCGCCTCGACCTGCAAGGTGAGCCATGGGACCGCGACGAGGAAGTCGTCCCGCTGGCGTTGGTCGACCGCGTGGTCGGCCCCGGCGGTGCCGAGACGGTCGACGCGGCCCGTTTGCGCACCGACTGCCCGGTGGTGCCGGAACTGTTGCGCCCCGCGTGACGCCGGTCTGCGGGCACGTCCGCCTCGCCGCGCACACGGAGCCGAGCCGTCGCCTGACCCGGCTGGCCTGGCTGCAATAGGGTGCGAGCCATGGGTGAGATCGTTCAGTTCCCGAGCAACGGATCCACCGGGCGGGGGTACCTCGCCACGCCCGAAGCCGGCGCCGGGCCCGGTGTCGTCGTGATCCAGGAGTACTGGGGCCTGGTCCCGCACATCGAGGAGCTGTGCGATCGCTTCGCCGCGGAGGGCTTCACGGCGCTGGCCCCGGACCTGTACCACGGCACCACCACCACCGAGCCCGACGAGGCCGGCAAGCTGATGATGGCACTCAACCTCGACCAGGCCGGCAAGGACATGGGCGGGGCCGTCGACTACCTGCTGGGTTCCGACAAGGTCCGTGGTTCGCAGGTCGGCGTCGTCGGGTTCTGCATGGGCGGCGGGTTGGCGATGGTGCTCGGCACCCAGCGCGGCGACCAGATCGGGGCGTGCGTGGCGTTCTACGGCGTGATCGCCTGGCCGGAGGCGCAGCCCGACTGGGCGGCGATGACCGCCCCGGTGTTGGGCCACATCGCCGGTCACGACGACTACTTCTCGCCTGCCACGGCTGCGGAGCTCGAAGCGAAGTTGAAGGACCTCGGCAAGTCGGTCGAGTTCCACGTCTACCCCGACTCGGAGCACGCGTTCTTCAACGACACGCGGCCCGAGGTCTACGACGCCGAGGCCTCGGAGCTGGCGTGGGAGCGGACGCTCGACTTCCTCCGCGGCCATCTCGGTTGACGGCTGCATGACGGCACCGACACGGGGCGTCGGACGGGTCGCCGACGAGGACCCGGTCGGGCGCTACCTCGAGTTGGGCCTGCGACTCGATCGCCACCTGTCCGGCGTGGTCGACGCGTACTACGGACCGCCCGACCTCGCCTCGAGGGTGCGAGCCGAGCCGCCCCGCCCGCCCGCCGCGCTGCGGGCCGATGCCGAGCGACTGGTGGCCGACCTCGACGGCGGTGCGGGTGACCTGGCCGCGCCGCGCCGGCGTTGGCTGCGGGCCCAAGTGGTGGGCCTGGTCACCGTGGCCGCCAAGCTGGCCGGCGCGCACGTCGACTACGTCGACGAAGTCGAGCAGTGCTACGGCGTGCGCCCGAGCCACGTGGACGAGAGCGAGATCGAGGCTGCCCACCGCGAGATCGACGCGGTGCTGCCTCGCGGTGCCGGCGTGGCCGGCGACACCTTGGCCGATCGGTACCACGCGTGGCGGGAGTCCCAGCGAGTGCCCACCGACCGGTTGGAGCCGGCGATCCGGTCGCTGGCCGACGACTTCCGTGCCCGCACGGATGCCTTGTTCGTCTTGCCCGACGGCGAGCACGTCGAGTTCGTGCTCGAGACCGACAAGCCGTGGTCGGGGTTCAACTACTACCTCGGCGGGCTGCGCAGCCGGGTTGCCATCAACGTGGACTTGCCGGTGCTGTCGACGTCGCTCGGCCACTTGGTGGCGCACGAGGCGTATCCCGGGCACCACACCGAGCACTGCCGCAAGGAGGTCGGCCTGGTCCGGTCGCGCCACCAACTCGAGGAGTCGATCTTCCTGGTCGGTACCCCGCAATGCCTGCTGGCCGAGGGACTGGCGGACCTGGGGCTGGAAGTGCTGCTCGGCGACGCGCCCGAGCCGGTGTTGGCCGAGCACCTGCACGACCTCGACATCCCGTACGACGCGGAAGTCGTGGCGCGCCTGCGGGTGGCAGGGGAGCGGCTGTCGGCGGTGCGGGGCAACGTGGCCCTGCGCTTGCACGAGGACGGCGCCAGCCCCGACGAGGCGATCGACTACTACCAACGGTGGGGGCTGCTGTCGCGCGAGCGCGCCGCCAAGGCGGTCCAGTTCCTCACGGACCCCACCTGGCGCGCGTACATCTCCTGCTACGTCGAGGGCCTGCCGCTGTGTCGCCGCTTCGTGTCCGGCTCGCCCGACCGGTTCGCCCGTCTCCTGAACGAGCAACTCCTCCCCGCCGACCTCGCGGCTTGACCTTCCATCCCATCCCCTCCCCATCCCGGGCCTGGGCGGAAATCCGACTGTTCCGGTTGGATCGTCGCCCAGCCCTGAAGGGTCGACCCGGGGTCCCCGTAGGCTCGTCGACATGTCGACCAACACCGAAGTCGCCGACGGCGACCTTCCCCCGACCGGCGGCGTCTCGGCGAGGACTGGTCCCGTCGCCCCGAACGCCGAACGGTTCGCACCGCTACCGCCCGCGCGCAAAGCCCTGTGGGAGTCGATGTTGGAGCGCATGGACGGGCCGTTCTTCCCGACGACGCTCGGTTTCGTCGTCGAGGAAGTGCGCACGGACTACGCGCGGCTGCGCCTGCCGTACCGCGCCGAGTTCAACCAGCCCGCGGGTTTCGTGCACGGTGGGGCCATCGCCAGTCTGATCGACACCGCCGTGGTGCCGGCCATCTCGTCCGCGGGCGACCAGCGCCTCGACATGCTCACCCTCCACATGGGCATCAACTACCTCAGCGCCGTGGAAGCGCAGGACGTCATCGCCGAGGCCTGGGTCGAGCGCCGGGGTCGCAAGACGCAGTTCTGCCGGGTCGAGGTCCGCACCGCCGACGGGGAGTTGGCCGCGGTCGGCGAGCTCGTGTACCAGGTCCGCCCTCGCCCCCAGCCCTGACCCCTCACCCGCAGCGGGTGGGCGCGGTCAGGTGGGGGACCGGGCGGTGGAGCGCGTGACGGCCCGGCGGTGGTGCTCGGCCACCAGGGCCGCGGCGCCGCACAGGGCGTAGACGGCGACGCCCAGGCCCCAACCCGCGGCCACGTCGGACCACCAGTGTGCGCGGAGGTAGACCCGCGACAGGCCGATCGCGACGGTGATCACCGCGCCGACGATGATCGCGACGGACCGCGACTTCGTGCCGGACAGCAGCCGCCACAGCGCCACACCCACCGCGAGCCACAGCACGCCGCTGCTGGCGTGGCCCGATGGGAACGACCAGCCCTCGGTGGCCACCAGCGCGCCCGGGGGGCGGTGCCGGTGAATGCCTGCCTTGGTCCACTGCGCGAGGCCGAACGTGACCGCGCACCCCACCGCGATGGCTGCGGCCTCGGCGATTTGGCGACGTCGGGCGAGCAGCGCCACCGACACGATCACCAGTGGCACGATCACCCAACTGGTGCCGAGGGCGGTGATCGCCTTGGCGGCGTCGGTGAGCCAGCCCGCGGTGACGTCGACCGCCCACTGGGCGGCCCGCCGGTCCCCCGGGGTGAACGTGCCGTCGTGGACCGTGGTGAGGTAGCCGATGAACACGAACCCGCCGGCGGTGACCAGAGTGGCGAGCGCAGTGAGCTCGAGGCCCAGGTTGCCGGGTGTGATCCGCTCGAGCAGGAACGCGGCGGGTCGGCGGCTCCAGCGGGCGAGGGGCTCGAGCGTCCGCACCACCGGCTTCACGAGCGGGTGGGCACGGACGCGCTGCCAGGCGTGGTCGACACGGTCGCGGTTGTCGGCGTCGCGCAGCCATTTCAGGGCGGTCACGATCCCGACCGCCACCACGATCACGACGGCAAGGATCAAGCTGCCCGTCTTGGCCCACGCGAGCACTTTGTCGAGCGACTGCCAGAACACGAACCCCAGCACTGCGAACGCCGCGCCCCACGCACCGGCACCGATCACGTCATACGCGAGGAACTGCCGCACCGGCATGCCCGACGATCCCGCGAGGAACGGTGCGATGGCCCGCACCAGGCCGACGAACCGTCCGATGAGGATGGACTGGCCGCCGCGCCGCACGAAGAACCCTTCGACCTGCTCGACCCGGGCTTCGGTGATGTGGAAGCGGGCGCCGTGGCGAACGAGGAAGTCGCGGCCGTGCCGGTGGCCGAGCCAGAACGAGGTGAGGTCGCCGGCGACGGCGCATGTCCAGACGATGGCGATGAGGCCGGCGAGGTTGATCTCGCCCTGCCCGGCGACCACACCGCCGATGAGGATCACGGTCTCGCCCGGCGCGAGCAACCCGATGAACGCGCCGGTCTCGGCGAACGCCATCACGCCCACCAGCAGGTACGTCCACGGTCCGAGGGTGGTGCCCACGTGCTCGAGCGTCTTGTCGAGGTCGGGGAAGTGCACGGCGCCAGTGCCGTACACGACCATCGCGATCGCGACGACGAGCCCGCCGACCAGGAGGGTGGGCTCCAGCTTGCGGCGCCGCCACCACAGCCCGCCGAGCACGGCGGCGGCCCCGATGAACCAGGCCGGCTTCACAAGTGTGCGACCTCCTGGTCACCAGTTGCGCCGGCGGGCGCCGCTGCGGTCGACCGCAGCGACGCCACGACCGCCACCGTCAAGATCGCGGCGATCACCAGCAGCGATGCCCAGATCGGCACGTGGTACACGTCGGCCAGCAACATCTTCGCTCCCACGAACACCAAGATCGCCGCCAGCCCCGTCTTCAGGTACACGAAGCGGTCCATCACGCCGGCGAGCAGGAAGTACAACGCGCGCAGTCCACAGATGGCGAACGCGTTCGACGTGAACACCAGGAACGGCTCGTCGGTGACGGCGAAGATCGCCGGGATCGAGTCGGCTGCGAACACGACGTCGGTGGTCTCCACGGCGAGCAGCACGGCGAACAGCGGCGTGGCGACCCACTTGCCCGCCTGCTTCACGAAGAACTTGGCGTCGTGGTGGCGGTCCGTCATCGGGATCACGCGCCGCGTGACGCGCAGCACGGGGTTGCGCTCGGGATGCACCTCGTCGTCGCCGTGGCGCACCATCTTGAGGCCCGAGACCACCAGCAGTGCACCGAACACGTAGATCGCCCAGTGGGCGGCGTCGAGGAACGCCGCGCCGGCGAAGATGAACGCAGCCCGCAGCACCAGCGCGCCGACCACGCCCCAGAACAGCACCCGGTGGTGGTATTTGGGCGGCACCGCGAAGTACGCGAGGAGCAGCGCGATCACGAAGATGTTGTCGACGCTGAGGCTCTTTTCGATGAGGTAGCCGGCCACGTACTCGCCGGCGCGGTTGCCGCCCCACACCCACCACACCACGGCGGTGAACGAGAGCCCGAGCGTCACCCACGCGGCGCTGGTGAGAGCGGCTTCGCGCACCGACACCTCGTGCGCGTCGCGGTGCAACACGAACAGGTCGACGGCGAGGAACGCGCAGATGGCCGCGACGACGGCGATCCAGGCGTAGACGGGTACGTCCATGGCGAGAGTCTCCTTCAACTGGTGCGTTCAACTGGTGCGCAGTTGAAGGTCTCTCCCGCACCGGGCTGGTGCCGGCCCCGCCGGATGCCGATGGCGGCATCGTGATGACGACGGACCCGCGGAGGGATACTCCCCTTCGGGCGACCAGGCTACCAGACCCACCCTGCGGTGAGCGCGGACGGCGCATGGTCGCCGCACGTGCTCACCGCACGGTTGGGCCGTGGATCCGGGCCGTGGATCCGGGCCGTGGATCCGGGGCGGGGTGGCTCTCCCAGACGGTGCCGCTGTGAGCACTTGGCCACCTGGGGGGTGGTCTTCTGCTCACAGCTCGGGTGGGGTGAGGTCGGGTCGGGTGGGGTGAGGTCCACTCGGGTGGGGTGAGGTCGGGTCGGGTCGGGTCGGGTCGGGCCAGGTCAGGTCGCGCGGGTGGCGGCGAGGCGTTGCTCGCGGAGGCGGTCGACCAGGTCGTCGACGGGCAACGGGCCGAGCTCGGTGTGCAGCACCCAGCTCAACAGCTGGTCGGCCAACCCCGGGTTGCGGGCGAGGACGGGCCCGTGCAGGTACGTGCCCACGCACCGGCCTGACCACGCTCCCTCGGCGTTGTCGCCCACGCCGTTGCCGTGCCCGATGCGCACGCGCGCCAAGGGTGTCGCTCCCGGTCCGAGCTCGGTGGTGCCGGCGTGGTTCTCGTAGCCGCTGAGCACCGGGAGCCCGAGCCCGGGGTCGACGTCGGCGACGACCTCACCGACCAGCCGGGGTCCCGGCAGGCGTCCGGTCACGCAGTCGAACAGCCCGAGGCCCGCGGTGACCGTGCCGTCGGGCCCGAGGAACTCGTGGCCCATGATCTGGAAGCCGGCGCACACGGCGAGTACGGCGGCTCCACGGTCGACCGCCCGCTGCACCGAACCCGACTCGTCGAGCTGGCGCGCCGCGGTGGTCTGGGGGCCGTCTTCGCCGCCGCCGATCGTGTACACGTCGCCGTCGTCGGGGATGGGATCGCCCGAGCGGACGTCGACGATCTCGGCGTCGATCTCCCGCCACGCGCAGCGTTGCGCGAGCACCAGCGCGTTGCCGTCGTCGCCGTACGTGCCGAGCAGGTCGGGGAAGAGCCGCACGATGCGAACGGTGTCGCGGCCGCGTCGCGCGGGGCGCGAGGTGCGCCGCTCGGTGGCGGTCCCACGGGCATCCACGAACGTCATGACCGGACATCCGGGTGGGCAGCGAGGATGTCGCTGAACACGGTGTAGTTGCCGACCAGGTCGACGTCGCGGCGCTCGAGGGTGGCGGCGGCCGCCAGCGGGGTGCCCTCGAAGACCGTGTGCTCCACGCCGGCGTACGCCAGGCGGACGGCCAAGTCGTACGCCCGCTCTCCCGTGGCGACGACCTGACGGCCGGCCAGCTTCTCGAACGGCACGTCCCACAGCCAGGAGGGGTCGTGCCCGTCGGCGACCCGGGCGTTGATCGCGACGATCACCGGCACCGGCGCGGGCTGGATGATGTCGAGCGACTCCTGCCAGCCCGCCGGGTTCTTCGCCATCAGCAGCCGGACAGAACGGCCGTGGATCTCCAAGGTGCGGTACCGGCCGGCCACCGCCGCAGTGTCGGCCATGGCCGCCAGCGCCGCCGCGTACGCGACGCCTGCCACGTGCGCCGCGGTGGCCGCCATCGTCGCGTTGGCCAGGTTGAAGCGACCCGGCAACGCCAGGCGGATCGGGTGGCGCTCACCCGACTCGAGGTCGACCAGGTCGCTTCCGTCGAGCACGACGGCGGGCTCTGGTCGCGCCAAGCTGCACCCGTCGCACCGCCAGGCGGGCCGGTCGGTCTCGTCGCGGTGGATGCGGCCGCCGCATGCGGGGCACACGCCGGCGTCGTTGACCCACCGCTGACCCACCGACACCCAACGGACGTGGCCGGCGCGCTCCGCCGCCCACACCACCAAGGGGTCATCCGCGTTGGCCACCACGACCGTGTCGCCGGACTCGAACAACGTGGTGCGCCACCGGCCCGCGATGATGCGCACTTCGCCGTAACGGTCGAGCTGGTCGCGGCTCAGGTTCAACAGGCACACGACATTGGGGGCGAGGTCGTCGTAGATCCGGGCGAGTGTGGCTTCGTCGACCTCGAGGACCGCCAAGTCGGGACGCAGGTCGTTCGCCAGCGCCACCGCCACGCCGGTCTTCAAGTTCGACCCTTCCCGGTTCGTGACGATCGGCCCGGCCGTCGCCATCGCGGCGGCCAGCAGGTGGGTGGTCGTGGTCTTGCCGTTCGTGCCGGACACGACGACGACCCATCGGTCGCGGGCCAGGTGGCGCAGCGGGTGGCGGCTGAGCTGCGTGGCGACGTGACCGCCGATCACCGAGCCGGAACCACCCCGCAAGCGTGCCAGCCGGTTGGTGCTCCGCGCCGCGGCAGCGAGGACGTGGGCCCACATCCCGCGACGGCCCGTGGGCGGGCCGGCAGGCGCGGCGGCAGCTGTGGGAAGGGAGTCGGAGCGGGCGGACATCTCGAGGTTCCGTGCACGCCGGAGACCTCGACTGCTCCCCGGCTCGAACGGCTCATCGTACTCCGACGGGGCTGGCCGCCGACCACGCCGCGTGGTGGCCTCGGAGGTCCGCTGGGCCGGTGTCGATGACCGGTGCGGGTCGGACTCGTTGTCGGAGCGAGCCTCCCGGCCCGGCGGACGGGTCAGCGACGCGCGTCGGGATCGAACGGGCCGCGCCCCATCTGGTCGCGGACGGTGGCCACGGGAGGGTTGGTGAGCAGGCGCCGCTGCCAGTTCGCCCCGTCGACCACCAGCGTGTGGCCGGAGATGAACCGGGCGTATGGTGAGGCCAGGAACGTGGCGGCCCATCCCAGCTCCTGGCGTTGGCCGACGCGCAGGGCCGGCTGGCAGACGTCCTTGTCGCTGGTGCGGTCGAGGTTGCCGGTGATGTCCGCGGTCATGTCCTCGTGCGGGAACAGACCCGGCACCAGCGCGTTGACTTGGATGCCGTACGGGCCCCACTCCACCGCCAGCGTCTCGGTGAGGTTCTTCACGCCGGCCTTGGCGGCCGCGGAGTGCGCGAAGCCCGGCCCGCCGGTCCAGGCGTACGAGGCGCCGACGTTGATGATCGAGCCGGGCGTACCGGCCGCTAGGTGGCGGCGACCGAACTCGCGGGCGCAGTAGAAGGTGCCGTTGAGCGTGATGTCGACGACGGTCCGCCACGCGTTGGGGGACAGGTCCTCGGCGGGCGACGGGAAGTTGGCCGCCGCGTTGTTGACCAGCACGTCGGGCAGCGCGAACGCCTCGGTCGCGGCGTCGAACGCTGCCGCCACCGAGTCGGGGTCGCGGATGTCGCAGACCACCGCCGCGAACGGCGCGCCGAGCTCGGCCATGGCGACTCCGGCGGCGTCGAGGTGCTCGTGGCCCCGGCTGGCGACCACGATCGACGCGCCGAGGCGGGCGAACTCCGCGGCGATGGCCTTGCCGAGGCCGGTGCCGCCGCCTGTCACCAACACCACCGAGGTGTCGAACGTGCCGGGCCGGAGCGCGGTCTCGCCCGGCGGCGGAGGTGCGGGGATCCCGGGCGGGGTGTCGGTGCCGGCCATGTCAGCTCCCCGTGTAGCGGGGTGGGCGCTCGCCGGCGCGGGCGGCGCGGAGCTCGGCGAAGTCGTCGCTGCGGTTGATGAAGGTCTGGTAGATCACCTCATCGGCCATCGACGCTCGCACCGCGGGGACGGACAGGTGCCGGATCACCTCGCGGGCCATCTTCACGCTCACCGCGGGCGCGGCAGCGATCTGGCCGGCCATCTCCCGCACCGTGGCGTCGAGCTCGGCCCCGGGCACCACCCGGCTGACCACGCCGTGGGCCAGCGCTTCGTCGGCGTGCATGACCCGGCCGGTCAACACCAGGTCGGACACCACACCCGGCCCGCAGATCTGGTGCAGCACCGCCACCCCACCGGTGTCGGGGATCACGCCGTGGGTCATCTCCGGCAGCCGGAAGCGGGTGCCCTCGGCGGCTACTCGGATGTCACACAGCAACGCCCGCTGGAACGACCCGCCCATCACCCATCCCTTGCAGGCCACCAGCACCGGCGCATCGAGCTCCCAGAGCTGTTGGATGCCGCGGTGGCCTCGTCGCATCAGCTCGTGGTGCGACAAGTCGACCTTGAGCGTGCCGATCGAGGCGACGTCTCGTCCCGACGAGAACGACGTGCCTTCGCCGCGCCAGATCACGGCCCGGACCTCGGGGCGGCCGCGGAGCTCGGTGAGGATCTCGAACAGCCGGACGTCCATCGCGTCGTCGAACGCGTTGTGCTTGTCGGGTTGGTCGTTGGTGATCGTGGCGATCGCGCCGTCGACCTCCAAGCGGATGCGGTCGGTCATCGGCGCGCCCTTCACCCGGCGGTGGCGACGAGCCGACGCGCGATCACTTTCAGGCACAGCGTTTCATCGGCGCCTTCGAAGATCGACAGGACGCGTGCGTCGACGAAGTAGCGGCTCACCGGGAACTCCTCGGCGTAACCCATGCCGCCGTGGATCTGCAGCGCTTCGCGCGTGACCCACTCGGCGGCCTTGCACACGTAGGCCTTGACCATCGACGCCTCGAGTGTGCCCTGGCCCTGCGACATCTGCCGAGCCACGACGTAGGAGAACTGCCGCGCCGCCTGGATCAGCACGATCATTCGGCCGAGCTTGGCTTGGGTGAGCTGGTACTCGTCGATCGGCTGGCCGAACACGACCCGCTCGTGGGCGTAGTCGCGGGCGGCCTCGTACGCGGCTTGCATCACGCCGATGGCGCGCGCCGCGGTCTGGAGTCTGCCGTTCTCGAAACCCGCCATCTGGTAGTAGAAGCCCTTGCCCTGCCCGCCTTCGAGCCCGATCTGGTTGGCGGCCTCGACGAACCAGTTGTCGAACGAGATCTCGTAGCTGTGCATGCCGCGGTAGCCGAGCGTGTCGATGGCGCGACCCTCGATCTTGCCGCCGCCCGGCGCGCCACCGTCGGCACCGGCCTGTTGGGTGAACTCGAAGCCGTGGCCTTCGCCGCGGGGCTTGGGCACGATGAACATCGACAGGCCCTTGTGGCCGAGCGACCGGTCGGGGTTGCTGCGGGCCAGCACCATCAGCACGTCGGCCCGGGCCGCGAACGTGCACCACGTCTTGACGCCGTTGATGACCCAGCCTCCGTCGACCGCGGTGGCGGTGACCTTCACGCCGGCGACGTCGGACCCGAAGTCGGGCTCGGTGACGGCCACGGCGTTGAGGACCTCGCCCGACGCGAGCTTCGGCAGCCAGGCCTTCTTCTGGCCCTCGGTGCCGCCCGCGAGCAGGGCGCGGGTCAGGATCTCGGGTCGGGTGATGAGCGAGCCGCCCGCGCCGAGCGATCCCCGTGACAGCTCCTCGGTGGCCACGACCATGCCGATGTACTCGGACTCGCCCCCGGTGCCCCACCCGCCGTACTCCTCGGGGACCGACAAGCCGAACGCGCCCATCTCTGCGAGGCCCGAGATGATCTCCTCGGGGATGTCGAGGTTCTTGCGGTGGATTTCCTCGGCACGTGGCTTCAGCACGCTCTCGGCGAAGCGCCGGAACGTGTCCTGCACCATGGTGAAGTCGCCGTCGAGATGGCGGGGGCCGGGGTCGTCGATCGCGGCGAGGAACTCCGGCGCGGCGTACGTGGTGACGAACCCGCGGGCGCCGTCGAGCGCGCCGGGCTCCACACCCCACTCTGCTTCACGGCCGAACAGCTTGGCGGCGAGGTCGCGGACCGCGTCGGCCACGTAGGCCACGGTGATGCGTGCCTCCAGGTCGCCGTTGGCGCCGTAGCCGAGCAG
Organism: Acidimicrobiales bacterium; assembly: GCA_035547835.1. Taxonomy (NCBI): domain Bacteria; kingdom Bacillati; phylum Actinomycetota; class Acidimicrobiia; order Acidimicrobiales; species Acidimicrobiales bacterium. The sequence goes on along the minus strand of DASZTW010000004.1, from coordinate 26,435 downwards.
ACCTCGGGCGGTCTCGATGGCGGCGGCGGCGTGGGCCAGGTCGTACGCGAGCACCTGCTGGTCATCGATCGACCCGCCGGCCGCCAGCTTGCCGACCCCGGCCGACACCACACCCGAGGCGAGGTCGACGACGGACGCGGCGAGTTCGAGATCCGGGGCGGTCATGGAGCGCAGGTTACCGATCGGTCATTCCCGCTTCGGAATCCGCGGTGATGCCCCACGGCCAGCCCCGGCGACAGGCCGGGGACGGGCCCGTGCCGGCTGGCAGGCCGGCCCGGGGCGACGCGTACCATGGCAGCAACCCTGAGCCGGAGGATCCTTCTTTGACCGTGTACGAGCGCCCTTTTGGCCGGTACTACGAGGACTTCGTCATCGGCGACATCTACCGGCACTGGCCCGGCAAGACGATCACCGAGGCCGAAGACCACATGTTCTGCATGATGACCATGAACCACCACCCGTTGCACACCAACGAGTGGTTCGCCGAGCACGAGTCGCCCACTGGGCGCAACGTGGTGGTCGGCAACCTCGTGTACTCGCTGGTGCTGGGCATGAGCGTCCCCGACGTGAGCGGCGCTGCCGTGTTCAATCTCGAGGTGGAGTCGCTCCTGCACCGCAAGCCCACCTTCCACGGCGACACGATCTACGCCGAGACCCGCGTGCTCGACAAGCGCGAGACGTCCAAAGGCGACCGCGGCATCGTCACGGTCGAGACCAAAGGCATCAACCAGCGCAGCGAAGAGGTCTGCTACTTCCGCCGCAAAGTCATGGTGTGGAAGGCCGCCAGCGCCCCGCAGCGCCAGCGCCCCTACGACGGCACCGACATCTGGGCCGAAGGCGAGGCCTGAACCGCGGTGCCGCCCGAGGCGCCTGAGCCGGGCATCCCCGAGGTCGCAGCCACCGGCTTCGACCGGGCCGCTGCGGAATACGAGCGCTCGCGGCCGGGCTACCCGGCCGAGGTGATCGACCTGCTGGCGGCTGAGCTGCCGGTCCACCCGCGCTCGAGGATCCTCGACCTGGCGGCCGGCACCGGCAAGCTCACCCGGGGCCTGGTCCGCACCGGCGCGCGGGTGATGGCGCTGGAGCCGTTGGAGGGGATGCGCCGCCAGCTCGAAGTCGTCTGCCCCGACGTCGAGCTGGTCGGCGGTACGGCAGAGTCGATCGACGTGGGCGACGAGTCGCTCGATGCCGTCACCGTGGCCCAGGCGTTCCACTGGTTCGACTTGGAGCAGGCGCTGGCTGAGATCGCACGGGTCCTGCGGCCCGACGGCGGGCTGGCGGTGTTGTGGAACGTACGGGACGAAACCGAGTCGTGGGTTGCCGACATGAGCCGCGTGATCCGTTGGGACGAGCGTCAGATCGCGGACTACAAGACCACCGACTGGCCGTCGGCGTTGCGTGCATCGGGGCGTTTCGAGCGGGTGACCCGCCACCAGCACCGCTGGGAGCAATCGATGACCAAGGAGCGACTGGCCGATCGGGTGCGGTCGATCAGCTACGTCGCCGCGTCGCCCGAAGCCGACCAGCAACAGGTGGTTGACGAGGTGCTCGCGCTGGTGGCCGATCTCCCTGACACGTTCCCGCTTCCGTACGTCACCGACATCTACTGCTGCCACCGCATCGAATGATCCATCCGCTGCTGGACTGGTCGGACCGAACGAGGCGCGACCTGCCGTGGCGTCGCAGCCGGGATCCCTGGTCGGTGCTGGTGTCCGAGCTCATGCTCCAGCAGACCCAGGTGGTGCGGGTGATCCCCAAGTACCACGCCTTTCTCGCACGCTTTCCCACGGTCGGGTCCTGCGCGGCCGCGGCCGCCGGCGACGTGGTGCAGCTGTGGGCCGGTTTGGGCTACAACCGCCGGGCGCTCAACCTCCACCGCTGCGCCGGCGTGGTCGTCGCCGAACACGGTGGTGCGCTGCCGCGTTCGATCGGCGAGCTGATGGCCCTACCCGGCATCGGTCCGTACACGGCACGGGCGGTCGCCGCGTTCGCGTTCGCAGCCGACGTCGGGGTTGTCGACACCAACGCGGCGCGGGTGCTGGCCCGCTGGGCCGGCCGGCCGCTCCGCAAGGCCGAGGCGCAAGCGCAGGCCGACCAGGCGGTGCCGCCGGGCCAGGGCTGGGCGTGGAACCAGGCCGTCCTCGACCTGGGGGCAACGGTGTGCACCATTCGCTCGCCGTCGTGTGGCGAGTGCCCGGTGGCATCGACGTGTGCATGGGCGGTAGCTGGTCGTCCCGACCCGGACCCGGCGGTGGGCACGGCCGGGTCGTCGCGCCCCCAGTCGCGCTTCGACGGATCCGACCGCCAGGGGCGGGGTCGCCTCGTCGACGCGTTGCGCGCGGGGCCGGTGCGCGCCGAGCCCGAGGTGCTCGCCGAGGTCATGGGTTGGCCCGGCGACCCGGACCGGGCCACCCGGGTGGCGCGCACGCTGCTCGACGACGGCCTCGCGGTCGAGGTCGGGTCCGCCACCGCGGTCTGGCTCGAGCTCCCCTCCGTCTCATCGCCGCCCGAACCCACCCTGCTGTGAGCACTTGACAACCGTGGGCGTGGCTTTCTGCTCACAGCAGCGTCATGATCGGGTGTCGCGGGCCTCTCATGGGGCGTGAACGACGACGCGATCCGACTGCTGGCCGACGAATTGACCGGGTACCACGACCCGCGACTGGACTTGCGGACCCTCACCGGCCTGCACGAGCAAGGCATGCGGCGGCTGACCCGGCTGATGGGCGACATCGGCGACCGCTACGTCGGGCCTGACCGCCACCTCGTCTACTTCGCGTTGCGGAGCGTCGGCGTGGAGGCCGAGCGCGCCATGCGCCTGCGGTCGAGCCTCGACCGCTTTCCCGAGTGGACGTGGCGGCCGATCCTCCGTGCCCGGGTCGACAAGATCGTGGGTTGTCTCACCGAGGTGCACCGCTCGCCGGCCTTCCGATCCCTCGGTGCCGCCTGACTTGGCCCGCCTCACTGCTCGTGCTGGACGCTCCGTGCCGGCTCCGCCTGCGCCTCTCGCCCCCGTCAGCTCCTTCGTGTCGGCGCCGGCTGCCGGATCACGACGAGGTGAGGTGGGCGACGACCGCCGCGTTCACGACGTCGGGCTGCTCCAGATGGAGGAAGTGGCCGGCGTCGGCCACGATCTGCATCTGCGAGCCCGACGGTTCGAGGAACGCCGCCGCCTGCTCCGCCAACTCGACGCCCATGCAGCCGTCGTCGGCGCCGTGGAGGTACAGCGTGGGGATCGGCGGGGGCGCCATTGCCGATGCCTCGATCGCATCGAGCTCGGGATCGCGGGCGCCGTCGCCGAGCATGGCCCGGTAGTAACCGATCGCCGCGCCGAGGTTGGCGCTGTCGCGCAGCGCGTCCTTGACCAGCGGGAGGTCGTGGCCCGCGTCGTAGCCGGGGGACCAGTCCTCCCAGAGGTGGTCGACGAACCGCAAGTCGTCCCCGGCGACCACGACATCGGCGAGCGGGTGCTGGAAGAAGAACATGTACCAGGACCGGCGCAGCTGGGCGTACTGCATGATCCCGCCACCTGCGATCGGCATCGGTGGCACCGCGGCGGTGACGGCCCGTCGCCAGCGGTCGGGTTGGTTCCCGATCGCGGCGTACGTGCCGATCGCACCCCAGTCGTGGCCGACGATCACCCCCGGCTCGCCACCGCCGAGCGCGTCGTGGAGCGCGTTGGCGTCCAGCGCGAGCGCGCCGCTCTGATAGCGACCATCGCTCGGCACCGCTGATGGGGCGTAACCGCGGAGCCACGGTGCCACGGCGTGGAACCCGGCGTCCGCGAGCTGCGGCAGCAGGTGGCGCCAGGTGTGCGCCGAGTCCGGGAAGCCGTGCAGGCACAACGCCAGCGGACCGTCGCCCATCTCGAGGTACGCGGCCCGGTAGCCGTTGATCTCGACGCTGGCCTGGTTCGGTGTCCGATCGGTCATGGCCGGAACGTAACCCGCGGCAGGCGGTCGCCGCATCCGCGCCGGAGGCCTTTCGACGTGCCTGACGTCACTCCGGACTCACCGGCTTGCAGCGAAAGGTAACGTGCCGGTGAACAACTGCAGGAGGGGCCAGACAGGGGGACTCGCGCTGGTCACCATCACCTTTTACGGAGTCAGGGGATCCACTCCCTGCCCGTCACCAACCAATGCTCGGTACGGCGGCAACACCGCGTGTGTCGCCCTGACCGCGCACGACATGGACCCGATCGTGTTCGACTTGGGCACGGGCCTGCGGTTCTGGGGTGAGGACCTGCCGCACGACGGGTCGTTTCGCGGCACCGCACTCGTGACGCACCTGCACTGGGACCACGTGCAAGGCCTGCCGTTCTTCACCCCGATCAACCGTGCCGGTGCCGAGCTCGACGTGTATGCACCACCCCCTGAGCCCGGTTGTTCGGTGGCCGCCGCGTTCGACGATTTCATGCGCCCGCCCTACTTCCCGGTGCGCAGCACCGACCTGTTCGGCACGATCCGGTTCCACGACGCGTCCGACACCGACCTCGCGATCGGGCGGGCGAAAGTGCGGGTCCGCTCGGTGCCGCACGTCGGCGCCACCAACGGCTACCGGGTCGAGCTCGACGGCTATTCCGTCGCGTACGTCAGTGACCACCAGCAGCCGTGCGACGGGTCATCCCGCATCGCCGGCTCGGTGCTCGAGCTGTGCGGCGGTGCCGACCTGTTGATCCACGATGCCCAATACGACAGCGGTGAGTTCGCCGAGAAGACCGAGTGGGGTCACTGCACGGTCGACTACGCGGTGAACGTGGCGGTCGAAGCCGGCGCCAAACGCCTGGCCTTGTTCCACCACGACCCAGCGCACGACGACGATCGCGTCGACGAACTCCTCGGGTACGCGCGGGGGCTGGTGCCGTCGGGCCATGAGCTCGAGGTGCTGGCCGCGGGCGAGGGCATGAGCGTGGTGCTGGCCGCACCGGTGACCATCGCCTGAGGGCGCGCGCCGATCGGTCGCCCCGATCGTGCGTCACGGATCGATCCGCCAGGCTGCGCCGGGCGCGACCAACGCCACGTGTTGATGGGTCGGCCCGCCGATTGGCTCGCCTCCCAACCACTACGCTCCGCCGGATGCACGGCGGACCGGTCAGCGCACCGTGACCGACATCAGCGAGCCCGACCGCGAGACGGTCGACGAGGCTCACTTCCGCCAGGTGCTCGGGCACTTTCCGACAGGCGTCGCGGTCATCACCAGCGAGGTGGGCTCCACCCCGCTCGGCTTGGCCGTCGGCTCGTTCTTCTCTGTCTCACTCGAGCCGCCGCTGGTGGGTTTTTGTGTGGCCGCGACGTCGAGGAGCTGGCCGCGCATCCGCGAGACGGGTCGGTTCTGCGCCAACGTGCTCGCGGAGGGTCAAGAAGCGCTGTCGCGCGCCTTCGCGTCGTCGGGAGCCGACAAGTACCAGGGGGTCGGTTGGCGGCCGTCGCCGCTGGGTTGTCCGGTGCTGACCGACGTGCTGGCGTGGATCGACTGCAAGATCGAAGGGGAGCTGTCGGCCGGCGATCACGCCATCGTGCTCGGCCGGGTCGCCGGGCTCCAGGTAGAGCGTGAGGGACGTCCGCTGGTCTTCTTCCGCGGTGGCTACGCCGGCATGACATGAGCGGACCTGATGCGACCCAGACCGCACCGGCCGGCGCCGGGCCGGCCTGGACCGACCCGTAGAGCCAACCGTAGGGATCGGAGACACATGGTGGGCGTGGCGTTCGACCAGGTCACGAAACGATTCGGCGGCACGACCGCCGTCGACCGGCTCGACCTCGTGGTCGACGACGGTGAGTTCATGGTGCTGCTCGGTCCCTCCGGTTGCGGCAAGACCACCGCATTGCGGATGGTGGCCGGCCTCGAGTCGGTCACCGAAGGGAAGATCTCGATCGGCGACCGCGTGGTCAACGATGTCGAGCCCCGCGATCGCGACGTGGCGATGGTGTTCCAGAGCTACGCGCTCTACCCGCACCTGACGGTCGCCAAGAACATCGAATCGCCGCTGATGGTCCGACCCCAGCGCGTCGAAGGCGAAGCCGAGCCCCGCAAGCTGACCCACACCGAGCGCACGCAGCGCATCGCGGAAGCCGCCCGGGCGCTCGGCTTGGAGCCGTATCTGGGTCGCAAGCCCGGTGCCCTGTCGGGTGGGCAGCGCCAGCGGGTTGCGTTGGCGCGGGCCATCGTGACCCGGCCGAGGGTGTTCTTGATGGACGAACCGCTGTCGAACCTCGACGCCAAGCTCCGCACCCAGACCCGCACCGAACTGGTGGAGCTGCACCGGCGTTTCCCCGCCACGGTCCTGTACGTCACGCACGACCAGATCGAGGCCATGACCATGGCCACCCGCATCGCCGTGATGTCCGACGGCCACCTCCAACAAGTCGGGACCCCGAAGGACATCTACGACCGCCCGGCCAACTTGTTCGTCGCCCGTTTCATCGGGGCACCTCCGATGAACACGTTCGACGCCACGGTGGTCGTGGCCGATGGGCGACCGGTGTTGGCGGTCGGCGCCGACCGCCTGGCCGTCCCGGTCGGGGCCCGTGGCGCGCTCGTCGAGGGCCAACAGGTGGTGGTGGGGCTGCGGCCGGAGCACTTGGCGCTCGGTCGGACCGACACCGGGCCATCGCTGACGGGACGGGTCGTCAACATCGAGTGGCTCGGCCACGAGTCGCTGGTGGTGGCCGACGTGGGTGATCAGCGAGTCACAATCCGCCAGCGGACCGGCCAGGCCCAACCCGTCGTCGGCGAGACCGCACCGCTGGCGGTGCGCCCTGACCAGGTGCACGTGTTCGACGCCGACACCGGGCAACGGATCGGCTGATGGCCGCCGCGACTGCCGCCCCGCTCGACCAGGGCACCGGCGCGGGCCGATCCAAGTGGTGGCGGCGCGACGGCTCGGTCGCGGCGCTGTGCCTGTTGCCGTCGTTGGTGATCTTCGCGGCGTTCTGCTTCTTGCCGTTGTGGCGGCTGGTGAACATCGGCTTGTACCGGTCGAACGACTTCGGCACCCGCCAGCACTACGTCGGGTGGAGCCAGTACTGGGACGTGCTGACCGGCTCGGAGTTCCGCGACGGACTCGTGCACTCGCTGCTGTACGTGCTGTACACGGTGCCGGCCGGGTTGGTGCTCGGCACCGTGCTGGCGGTGGTGGCGAACCGGCGGTTGCGCGGGATCCGGATCTTCCAGACCATCTTCGCGTCCACCATCGCGACGTCGGTGGCCGTCGCGGCGGTGATCTTCTTCGTGTTGATCAACCCCGTGGTCGGCATGTTCAACCAACTCAACTTGTTGAGCCGGCCGGGTTGGGCGTTGTTCGGCGTGTCGCTGTCGTCGATCTGGCAGAACCTCGGCTTGTGCTTCGTGATCGTGCTGGCTGGCTTGCAGGCCATTCCCGAAGAGCTGCTCGAGGCGGCCACGCTCGACGGATACGGATCGGTGCGCCGCTTCTTCAAGGTCACCTTGCCGTTGCTGTCGCCGATCCTGCTGTTCCTCGTGGTGGTGCTCGTGGTGTTCGGGATGCAGTCGTATGCGCAGATCGAAGTGCTGACCGCTGGCGGTCCGGTCCATTCCACCGAGACGCTGGTGTGGAAGATCTTCCACAGCCAGACGCCCGCCAAGGCGGGTACCGGGGCGGTCATGTCGCTCGGGCTGTTCGTGGTGACCGCGATCATCTCCGCGCTGCAGTTCGCGCTGTTGTCGAGGCGGGTGCACTATGGCAACGACTGACACCGATCGCGTCGAGCCCGCGGCGCCGCGGCTGGGTGGCGGCACGGCGGTCGCGATCGACGTGGGTCGTGGCGGTGCACCCCGCGTGCTGCGCAACGCGGGGTGGTACGTGGCCCTCGTCGCGCTGTCGGTCGTGGTGCTGTTCCCCGTCTACATGATCGTCGTGCGGGCGCTGTCGAACCCCGACGCCTACTTGCGCGCCGGCACGCCGCCGTATCCGGTGCACATCGAATGGAACGTCTTCTCCCGGGCATGGGGCGCCGGCAACTTGTCGCACAACTTGTTGGTGTCGGCGCTGGTCACGATCGGGATCACGGCAGGTCAAGTGGTGACGTCGTGCCTGGCGGCGTACGCGTTCGCGTTCTTGCAGTTCCGGTTCAAGCGGCTGGCGTTCGCACTGTTCATGGCCACCTTGATGCTGCCGATCGAAGTCACGCTGATCGCCAACGTCGAGACCATGCGGCGGCTCGGGTGGCTCAACACGTACCAAGGGCTGGTCCTGCCGTTCCTGGCCACCGCGCTCGGCACGTTCTTGATCCGCCAAGGCTTCCTCGGGGTTCCGAACGATCTGCGCGACGCCGCGCGGCTCGATGGTCACGGCCATCTCCGGTTCCTCACCCGCGTGGCGATCCCGCTGTCGCGGCCGGTCATCGCCAGCTTCACGGTGATCGCGTTCTTGTCGGCGTGGAACCAGTACCTGTGGCCGCAGGCCGCCACCACCGGCACGCGATGGGACACCGTGCAGATCGGCCTCGCGTCGCTCAACGGCTCCGATCCGGCGCACTACAACGTGGCGTTCGCCGGGGCGATCCTCGCCGCGCTCCCGATCGTGGTCGTGCTGATCGTCTTCAGTCGCCAGATCATCCGTGGTCTCACGGCCGGGGCGGTGAAGGGATGAGCTGGTGACGCGGCGTCGCATCGCGGCCGGAGTGGCGGGCCTGGCCGTCGCGGCCATGCTCGCGGCGGCCTGTGGAGGCTACGGAGGCAACTCCGCCAGCCGCCACGTCAGTGCGTCGAACCTCCCGGCCTGCCCGCTCGGGGCATTGCGAGACGCGACCGGGACCATCCACGTGTCGATCTGGCACGGCTGGACCGCACAACCCAAGGCCGGGCTCGACGACTCGGTCAAGGCGTTCAACGCCCAGCAGGATCAGGCCCAGAAGTCGGGCCGCCAGCGGTACCGCATCCACGTCACCGCCAGCCAAGAAGGCAAGGACTACGACGAGGTGTTCGACAAGTACGCCCGCGCGGCGTCGTCGAAGCAGCTGCCGTCGATCATCCAGGTCGAGGACACCAAGCTCCAGACGATGGCCGATTCCAGCACCGTGCTGCCGGCCGAGTCCTGCATGAAGGCCGACCACTTCGACATGTCGGCGATCCAACCGGCCGTGCGGAGCTACTACACCGTCCGGGGCGTCTACTGGCCGGGGTTCGCATCGGCCTCGGAGCTGGTCCTGTACTACAACCGCGCGCACTTCGCACGGGCCGGCCTCGATCCCGACAAGCCGCCCGGCACGCTGCAAGAGCTGTACGACGATGCCCGCAAGCTCGAGGCCGCCGGGATCCCGCATCCGATGTCGCTCAAGCTCGACCCGTGGTTCTTGTGGACCTGGCTGAGCGGGGTGGGCGTCGACGTGGTGAACCACCACGACGGGCGCGACGGCGAAGCCACCCGCGCCACGTTCAACACTCCCCAGGCCGTGCAGATCCTCGAGCTGTTCAAGAAGATGCAGCGCGAGGACCTGCTCGTCGTGGTGCCCAAGGCACCCGGCAACATCGACCAGTACTTGGCGCTCGCGACGCAGAAGTCGTCGATGCTGATCGAGACCTCGGCGGCGTCCACCACCATTTCGGCCTTCCTCAAAGGCGACGCGAACGCCGTGCCGTCCCCCACGGACACCACGAGCCTGTTGCCTGCGTCTGGTCCGTTCCCGGGCGTCAAGGAGCCGGGGCAGGTGCAGGCGTCGGGCGCGGCCATGTACATCGTCGACCACGGCTCTTCCAAGGCGCAGCAAGCGGCGTCGTGGGAGTTCTTGAAGTTCATGATGTCGAAGCCGCAGATGGTGCAGTACCACCTGACCACTTCGTACCTGCCGGTCTTCTCGGGAGCTGCGAACTCGCCGCAAGTCACGCGGTTCTGGTCCGATCAGCTCGGTGGGCGCTTGCTGAAGCCCGCGTTCGACGAGCTGTCGTCCGTCAACCCTGACAACCCCGGACCGCTGATCGGTCCGTACGGCGATTTCGTCGACGCCCTCCAGACAGCCTGGGAGGCGGTGATGTTGCAGAATCAGTCACCCGCGCATGCGCTGGCCGTGGCGCAGCGCAAGGTCGACGCGGCGCTCACGTTGTATCGCCAGGACAACGGCTGACGATCGGTGAGCCCACCACTGCAGTTCCAGTTCGTGATGTCGGCGCGCGACCACCGCGACCTTCCTCCGTCGCGCGCGGAAGTGGCGTTCATGGGCCGCTCCAACGTCGGCAAGTCGTCGCTGCTGAACGCGCTCGCCAACCGCAAGGCCCTCGCGCACGTGTCCAAGACCCCGGGCCGCACGCAACTGCTCAACTTGTTCGCGCTCGGCGACGACACCAGCGCTGTCGACTGCCCCGGGTACGGGTTCGCCAAAGTGCCCGCGCACGTGCGTGCCGGCTGGCAGCCCATGGTCGAGGGGTACCTGCTCGGGCGGCAGTCGCTGGTCCGCACCCTCGTCTTGGTCGACGGCGAGATCGGGCCCACCAAGCTCGACGTCCAGATGCTCGATTGGCTGCGGGCGCACGATCTCACGTTCACCGTCGTCGCCAGCAAGCACGACAAGGTCAAAGCGTCGAAGCGCGAAACCCGCAAGGCCGAGCTCGCCGAGCGATGCGGCGTGGCGCGGGCCGACGTGGTGTGGGTGAGCGCCACCAAGGGCACCGGCATCGACCGGCTGCGCGCGCTGATCCTCAGCTGGTTGGGCTGACGGCGGGATCGAGCGGCGCGCCGAGTCGATCGATCACGAACGCCAGGGCGAACGCTTCGCGCTCCCAGGCGTCGTACCGCCCGGTCGGCCCGCCGTGCCCGGCGCCCATCTCGATCCTCAGCACGATCGGCGCGTCGCCGGTGCTGACGTCGCGGAGGCGCGCCACCCACTTCGCGGGCTCGTGCACCCCGACGCGCGTGTCGTGCAGACCGGCGGTGGCGAGCACCGCCGGGTACGGCACGGGATGCACGTTCTCGTACGGCGAGTAGCTGCGCATGACCCGGTACACCTCGGCGCTCTCGAGCGGGTTGCCCCACTCCTCCCACTCGGTCACGGTCAGCGGCAGCGTCGGGTCGCAGATGGTGTTGAGGGCGTCGACGAACGGAACCTCGGCGACGACCGCCCGGAACAAGTCCGGGGCGGCGTTCGCCACTGCGCCCATCAACAGCCCGCCTGCCGACCCGCCCCTGGCCGCGAGCCGGGCCGGTGAGGTGTAACCGGCGTCGATCAAGTGGCGGGCGCACGCGACGAAATCGCTGAACGAGTTGGGCTTCTCGAGCAGCTTGCCGTGCTCGTACCACTGGCGGCCCATCTCACCACCGCCCCGCACATGGGCGATGCCCCATACGAACCCACGCTCGAGCAGCGACACCCGTGCCGGGGAGAACCACGGGTCGGTGCTCGCCTCGTACGCGCCGTAGCCGTACAGGAGGCACGGGTGGCTGCCGTCGAGCGCGAGACCCTTGCGGTGCACGAGCGAGATCGGGACCTTCGTGCCGTCGCCAGCCGTCGCCCACAGCCCGTTCGACTCGTATCGGTCGGGGTCGTAGCCGCCCGGCACCGGCACGCGCCGGCGCAGCGTGCGCTCGCCGGTCGTCAGGTCGTCTTCGTAGATGGTTGCCGGCGTCACCAGCGACTCGTAGTGATATCGGAAGACCGCCGTGTCGAACTCGGCGTTGACGTGAGGGCCGAGTGTCGCCACCGGCTCGTCGATCGGGATCGCCCGCTGGGCGCCGGTGGCCAGTTCGTGGACCAGCAGCCCGGTGTGCCCGCCCTCGCGCAACGACACGACCAAGTGGTCGCGCAAGGCGTCGACACCGTCGATGCGCACCCCGGGCCGGTGGGGGATCAAGGTGGTCCACGCGGCGCGGTCGGCCGCTTCGTCGATCGTGGTCTCGTAGAGCGCGAAGTCGGGACCTTCGTGGTTCGAGACGATGAACAGCCGGGTGCCGTGCGGCTCCACGTGGTATTCGACGTCGTCGGATCTGGGCGCCACCACGCGCGTTGCCCCGTCGGGGTCGGTGGCGTCGAGGAGCCAGATCTCCGAGCTGGTGACGCTGCCCGTGTCGATCACGACGTGGCGGTCGTCGCGGCTGTTGCCGACGCCGACGAAGAAGCGCTCGTCGGGCTCCTCGAACACCAGGCGATCGGAAGCGCGGTCCGTGCCGAGCCGGTGGTGCCACACCTGCCAGGGTCGCTGCGCGTGGTCGAGCGTGGTGTAGAAGAGCGACTCGCCGTTGGCCGCCCAGCCAAGGCCGTACGAGGTGGCGGGAATCGCTTCCGCGAGATCCTCGCCGGTTCGCAGGTCGCGCACGTGCAACGTGTGAGCCTCGTCGCCGCGGTGGTCGACGGACCACGCGAGCAGGTTCCCGTCGGGACTCACCGACAGGTTGCCGAGGCGGGCGAACCCGGTTCCTGCCGCCAGTTGGTTCTCGTCGAGCAGCACTTGCTCGGTGGGCCCCCCGGGCTCGCCGGCGGGCGCGCGGCCGGACCCGTCGTCGGGTCGCCGGCAGTGCACGGGTTGGCCGAGCCCCTCGGTCGTGCGGTCGTAGTACCACCATGGGCCGTTCTTCCAGGCCGCGGTCGCGTCGGTCTCCTGCACCCGGCTCTTGATCTCCTCGAAGAGGCGCTCGCGCAGGCCCGCCAGCCGTGCCGTGGCCGCCTCCGCCCAGGCGTTCTCGGCTTCGAGGTGCGGGCGCCGGTCGGGGTCGGACTCGTCGGCGAGCCAGTACCAGTCGTCGGGCACGTCGTCGCCGTGGAGCGATCGCACGTGCCGCACGCGCTTGGGTGTTGGCGGCTCGGTGGGGCCGGTGCCGTCCGGAGCAGGGTGCGCAGCGACCACGGCGCCGAGGTTAGACACCTGCGCGCCGCGCTCGGCTCCGGCTCCAGCTGTTGCCTGCCGGAGGCGCGGTCCGGCGTCGTCGCCTGCGCGCGCTTCGCCCGGGTCGCGGTCGGCCCCGTAGGGTGCCGGTGCATGGCCGTCTACGCATTGGGTGACCAGGTCCCCGACATTCACCCGTCCGCTCATGTCGCCGCCGAAGCAGTGGTGATCGGGTCGGTGACGATCGGCGCGGAGTCGTCGATCTGGCCGGGTGCGGTGCTGCGCGGCGACGACGCGACCATCACGATCGGCGCCCGCACCTCGATCCAGGACGGCACGGTCGTCCACACCACGCCCATGAGCCCCACCCGCGTGGGCGACGAATGCGTGGTCGGCCACCTCGCGCACCTCGAGGGCTGCATCATCCACGATGGCGCGCTGGTGGGTTCGGGATCGGTGGTGCTGCACAACGCGGTGGTGGAGACGGGCGCGCTCGTGGGGGCGCAGGCGCTGGTGCCCAACAACATGGTCGTGCCGTCGGGGGCCATGGCGCTCGGGGTCCCGGCGAAGCTCCGGCCGGACTCGGTGCAGCCCGAGTTCATGATCCGTCTTGCGATGGAGAGCTACGTCGCCCGGGCCATCCGCTACCGCGCCGAGCTCCGCCGCATCGACTGACCCACGCGCACAACCCAGCCCGACCCAGAGCGGCGTGCTTCCCGGGGTCGGGTCGGGGTGGCGGGCTCGGGGAAGGGCGGCGGGGTCAGCTGCGCAGGCCGGCGTACTCGATCGCGCGGGCCATGGCGTGCGCCGGGGCTTTGGCCGGTGAGCCACTGTCGACCGGCGGCTCGGGGTCGTATTCGATCAGGAGCTGGACGGCCTCGGCGGCGGTGCGGTCGACCATGACCTCCACCAGCCGCAACGCCATGTCGATGCCGCTCGACACGCCGGCCGCCGTGATGAGCCGGTCATCGAGGTGCTCGACTACGCGGTCCGGCGTCGGCTTGGCCCCTAGGTCGGCGAGCTGGTCCATGTACGCCCAGTGCGTGGTGGCGGTGAGCCCGTCGAGCAGGCCGGCAGCGGCCAGCAGCATGGAGCCGGTGCACACCGAGGTCGTGAACCGACTGGTGCGGTGGGCGCGGCGGATCCAGTCGAGGATCACGTCGTCGCCGGTCAGCTCCCGGGCGCCGACCCCGCCGGGGACGACCAGGACGTCGGGGTCCGGCAGGTCGGCGAACGTTGCGTCGACCTCGAGTCCGAGGAAGCCGTTGTCGGCCCGGACCGGGCCGGTCTCGTGGCCCACGAAGGTGACGTCGAACTCCGGCAGGCGTTGCAGGACCTCATAGGGCCCGACGGCGTCGAGCACGGTGAGGCGAGGGAACAACGCGATGGCGATGTGGACGGGTGCGGATGGTTCGGTCACTGGTCGACCTTCCTTTGGTGTGCGGCGGCTGTTGGAGGTGCAGCGGCATCGGGGTGGTGGGTGAAGCGGCGGCGGTACTCGCGCGGCGAGGCTCCGAGCCGTTCGACGAACGTGCGGCGCAACGTCTCGGCGGAGCCGTGTCCGGTGGCGGCGGCGATGGTGGCGATCGGCGCGTCGGACTCCTCGAGCGCGCGGCGAGCGGCTTCGAGGCGGACCTCGGCGACGTACTTGCCGGGCGTCATGCCGACTTGTTCGGTGAAGCGGCGCTGGAAGTTGCGCGGGCTCATGTCGACCCGATCAGCCAGCACTTCGATCCGGTGATCGCCGCCGGGATCGGCGTCGACGAGGTCCTGCGCGCGGCGCACGCCGTCGTCGGCGCCCCGGCGGATCCACACCGGCGCGGCGAACTGCGACTGGTTCGCCGGGCGGTGGAGGAACATGACCAGCCACTGCGCGACGGTCTGCGCCACGTCGATGCCCACGTCCTCGCGCACGAGTGCCAGCGAGAGGTCGATGCCGGCCGTGACCCCTGCCGACGACCACACGTCGCCGTCGCGCAGGTACACCGGTTCGGGGTCGACCGTGAGATCGGGGTGGGCTTGTGCCAACTCGGCCGCCCGGGCCCAGTGGGTGGTGACCTTCCGGTCGCGCAAGAGACCGGCGGCGGCTGCCAGGAACGGCCCGCTGCACACGGTGGCGAGTCGGCGGCTCCGCAGCCCGGCCAGCCACGTCACCGTCCCCGGATCGGCCGCGGCGTCTCGGACACCGGATCCTCCGGGAACGATGAGCGTGTGGGTCGAGCGATGCACGTCGCCTGCCGGGCGGGTCCCGATCTCCAGGCCACTCTCGGAGGCGATCGGCCCGCCGCGGTGCGACACCACCGACACGTCGTAGCGGTCACGACACTCGAGATGTCGCAGCACGCGATCCGCGGTGGCGAAGACCTCGTGGGGGCCCGCGACGTCGAGCGCCTGAACCCCGGGAAAGGCCACGATCGCAATGTGTCGCGTGGTCATGCGTCGATCTTCCGCCCCGACGTCGGTGGCGTCAATGACATGATTCCCACAGTTCATGCCAGTGTCGTTGGGTGCTTTCTGCGGCAGGTGTCACGCGAAATCGATTGCGAGAGCCACAGGCGTGCCCGGCTAGATTGACCCGCGGGTCAAGTCCAGGGGGCTCCGGTGGCACAGCGCAACAGAGGGTGGCGGCTCCTCCGTGACCAGTGCCGCCGTCAACGAGGTGGGCTGGCGCTCGGCATCGCTGCGGGTCTGATCTGGACGGCCGCCAAGGTCTCGGTGCCGAAGCTCGTCGAATCGGCGATCGACCACGGCATCGGCAAGTCGGACACGCACGCCATCTGGAAGTGGGCGATCATCATCGCCATCGCCGGGCTGTTTTCGGGCACGTTCACCGGCCTTCGTCGTTACTTCGCCTTCCGCGAAGCCCGTTGGAGCGAAGCCGAGCTCCGCCAGCGCATGTTCGGCCACCTGCAGCAGCTCCACTTCGCGTACCACGACGGCCAGCAGACCGGTCAGCTGATGAGCCGCTCGAACACCGACCTCCAACAGATCGTGAACTTCGTGGTCATGATCCCGCTGACGTGCGCGAACCTCGCCACCGTCATCGCAGCGGTGGTGCTGATGCTGCGCATGGACGTCATCCTCACGTTGCTGGCGGTCGGCTCGCTGCCGTTGCTGAACGTGCTGGCGAAACGCTTCTCGACCCGCCTGCATCCGGCCGTGATGGCCGTCCAGCAAGAGTCCGCCGAGCTGGCCGCTGTCGTCGAGGAGACCGTGTCGGGCGTGCGGGTGGTCAAGGGGTTCGGCGCCGAGGAGCTCATGCAGGAGCGGCTCGGGGTCGAGGCAGGCGACTTGTACGACGCGTCGATGGACACCGCCCGCATCCGTGCCCGCTACCTGCCGTTGCTCGACTTGTTGCCGAGCATCGGCCTGATCCTGGTGCTGGCGTATGGCGGGCACCGGGTGCTGGACCACCACCTCACCATCGGCGCGCTGGTGGCCTTCAACTTCTACGTCACGCTGCTGATCTGGCCGCTGCGCATGCTCGGCAGCATCATCGCCCAGGCACAGCGGGCGGCTGCCTCCGCCGAGCGGGTCGACGAGGTGCTGTCGGCCGACGTGCGCGTCACCGATCCGGCGCGCCCCAAAGGGTTGCCGGCGGCGGTCGCCGGGCGACCAGTCGGCGCGATCGAGTTCGACCACGTCACGTTCGGCTTCGGGCACGGCGACCCCGTGCTGCACGACCTCGACCTGCGGATCGAGCCAGGCGAGTCGGTCGCGCTGGTGGGCGCGACCGGCAGTGGCAAGTCCACGGTCGCCAAGCTGTTGCCCCGCTTCTACGACGTCGACGAGGGCCGGGTGTTGCTCGACGGTGTCGACGTCCGCGACGCGGCCGTGCACGAGGTGCGGCGGGCGGTGGGCATCGTGTTCGAGGACACGTTCCTGTTCAGCGACTCGATCGCAGCAAACATCGCGTTCGCCTACCCCAACGCGCCGATGGAGCGCATTGTCGAGGCGGCCAAGTTGGCGGGCGCGCACGACTTCATCACCGCGATGCCCGAGGGTTACGACACCGAGATCGGTGAGCGCGGCTTCTCGCTGTCGGGCGGTCAGCGCCAGCGCATCGCGATCGCCCGGGCGATCCTGGCCGACCCTCGTGTGCTGATCCTCGACGACGCCACGTCCGCGGTCGATCCGTCGAAGGAGCGCGAGATCCGCGACGCGCTCGGCGAGGTGATGGTCAACCGCACCACGATCGTGATCGCGCACCGCCCTGCCACCATCGCGCTGGCCGACCGGGTGGTCCTGCTCGACGCAGGTCGCGTCGCCGCGCAGGGCACCCACGCGGAACTGCTCACCACGTCGGAGCGCTACCGGGAGGTGCTGGCCGCGGCGGCCGCGTACCAACCCGAGTCCGAGGAAGTGGCCTCGTGAGCCCTCCCCCCTTCGAGCGTGAGCGCTCCTCGACGCGCGGCTCCCGGCGACGCTGGTCGCTCGTACCGGAGGTCGCCGACGCCCCAGTGTCCGAGCACGACGCTGCCGACCGCCTCAGCCGTGGCGACGCCGCGAAGATGCTGGGTCGCATCGTGAAGCTCGCCCGCCCGTATCGCCGGGCCGGTTTCGCGGTCATGGGGGTGGTGGCCGTCTACACGCTCACCGTCCTCGCCGGCCCGCTCCTGTTGAAGATCGCGATCGACCGCGGCATCAGCCACGACAACGGTCGGGTGCTCAACATCGCCGTCGCAACGTATGTCGTGGTGGCGATCATCTCGTGGGTGACCGAGCGGGCGCAGATCCTGATGATCAGCCGCGTGGGCGAGGGCTTCCTGCGCGACTTGCGTGAGCGGGTGTTCGACCACCTCCAGCACTTGTCGATGCCCTTTTACGACCGCGAGAAGGCCGGCGTCGTCGTGTCACGGATGACGTCCGACATCGACCAGATGGAAGACCTCGTGCAGCAGGGTCTGGTCCTCATGCTCACCAACGGGATGCTGATGGTGATCGCCGTCGTGCTGTTGGCCGTGGTGTCGTGGCAGCTGTTCCTGATCTGCATGATCCCGCTGCCGGTCGTGGTGCTGGCGTCGATCAAGTTCCAGCGCGACTCGAGCAAGTCGTACCTGCGGGTGCGCGACTGGATCGGTGTCACCCTCACGTCGTTGCAAGAAGGCATCAGCGGCGTGCGGGTCATCCAGGCCTTCACCCAGGAGGACACCACGGTCAAGCGGTTCAGCCGCCGCAACCGGGGGCTGTACGACGCGTACATGCACACCGTGTGGATCTCGTGCTGGTACTTGCCGGTCATCGAGCTCGCGGGTCTGCTCACCACCGCGCTGGTGATCGGCATCGGCGGGTGGCTCACGGTGAACGGCACCGTCACCATCGGCACCGTCACCTTCTTCGTGCTGTCGCTGTCGAACTTGTTCGACCCGTTCCAGCAGCTCAGCCAGTACTTCAACCAGGTGCAGTCCGCGGGCTCGGGTCTCACCAAGCTGTTCGACCTGCTCGACACGCCGATCGACGTGCCCGAAGCCGAGCATCCCGTCGACCTGCCCGTGGCGGGCGACGTCGAAGTGCGTGGCGTGTCGTTCGGTTACGCGGGCGGCGATCCGGTCCTGCAGGACGTCGACCTCATGATCGCTCAGGGAGAGCAGCTCGCGCTGGTGGGGCCCACCGGCGCCGGCAAGTCCACGCTCGCCAAGCTGATCGCCCGTTACTACGACCCGACCGAGGGTGACGTGCGCTTCGGCGGCGTCGACTTGCGTCAGGCGTCGGCCGCGTCGCTGCGGGACCACATCGTGGTGGTGCCGCAGGAAGGCTTCCTCTTCAGCGGCTCGATCCTCGACAACGTGCGGATCGCCAAGCCCGACGCGTCCGACGAGGAGATCGTGCAGGCGCTGCGCGCCATCGGGGTGTACGAGCGGTTCGCGTCGCTGGAGGAGGGCTTGGCCACCGAGGTCCACGAGCGGGGATCGCGGTTGTCGGCCGGCGAGAAGCAGCTCGTCTCGCTCGCCCGCGCGGCGCTGGCCAACCCGCCGCTGCTGGTGCTCGACGAGGCCACGTCGAGCCTCGACCCCGGCACCGAGGCGCTGGTCGACGACGCCATGGAGCGCCTCACCGAAGGTCGCACTGTCGTGGTGATCTGCCACCGCATGACCACCGCATCGCGCTCCGATCGGATCGGCGTGGTCGACCAGGGCCGCTTGGTGGAACTGGGCAGCCACGACGAACTGGTCGCCCACGGCGGCCGGTACGCGTCGCTGTACGACACGTGGATGCGGGGCCTCAGCCCCACCGCTGGCGTCGGGGGCGCGGCCAGCTGACGGTCAGTGATCGCCAGGGCCCGGCGGCACCGCCGACCCTTGCCCAGGCGTCGGTCCTGACCGCCTCGACGGCCCTGGAGGTGGTGGCGGCGTGGTGCCAAGGTGGTACTGCCGTTCGATGATCGGTGTGACGAGTCGTTCGACGATCCGTTTGCCGCCCGCGATCGAGAAGTGGACCCCGTCGCCCGCACGCAGCTCGGTGGTCGACCCGTCGGCGTTGGTCACATAGCGCTGGAACCCGCCCTGAGGCGTGTCGAGGATCGTGCCCGCGGGCGCGTAGACGGCATTGGCGGGCCGGGCCTGCACTTCGCGGACGATCAGGGAGTTCAGCAACGGCACCATCGGCGCCAAGGTGGCCGGGCCGCCGCTCATGGCCGGCAGCCCCACCCACACCACCGTGACTTCTGGGTTGCCGTGGATCAGGGTGTCGAGCGTGAGCGCGATGCGGCGCTCGTACTCGTCGATCCACTCCTTGTTGGGCGCGTGGGAGTTGCCGAGGTGGACCCACCCGGTGGCGGTGCGCAGGTCCTGGGTGTCGTTGCCGCCGAACATGACGACCACGACGTCGTAACGGCCTTCGGCCATGTCGTGAGCCAGCTTGGTGGGCCAGTCGACCACGTCGGGTCGGGCCAGCCCGGTGCCGATCTCGGAGTCCTGCTGCACGGTCGCCGGCTTGCCGTCGAGCGCTTGCACCAGCGGCGGGAACAGGTTCTCTGACAGCGAGTCACCGGTCACCAGCACCCGCAGCGGGTCGGTGGGTGACGGCCGGCGCCGGGGGATCGTGGTCGTCGTCGTCGGCACCGGTGGGCGTGTGGTGCGCGGCGCCAGCCGCACGTTGCGGGTGTTGGTGATGTGGGTGTTGTCCCTGACGCCGAGCGCGTCGTTGATCCAATGGCGTGGCTGGTTGAACCCGAACGCGTGGCTCACGGGTTGCACCACGTGCTTGGTGACCCACACGGCCATGTCGCGAGTGCGGCCGGGTGGCTGACGGTCGGCGGTCTGACGCAGCCCGTCGGCATCGAGCAGCGCCGCGACCACCAGCGCGATCGCGATCACCGCCATGGCGCGCGCGGCCGAGGTCCGGCGCCGGGGGACCGGCTCGGGATGGAAGATGTCCTCGCCGTGTTCGTCGGGTTCGGTCAGGTCCATGCTCGGGTCAGGGTCGGTGGGGTTCAGAACTTGAAATAGATGAACGGCGCGACGCCGCTCGGCGTGATCTTGTGGAACAGCAGCGCAGTGCCGAGGATCCACAGCGCCAGCCCCACGCCCTGGGCTGCCCAGTGGAGGTGCGAGAACCAGGCTCGCACGCGGCCGGTCCACGACGCAGGCCAGAACTGCAGCGCGAGCGAGCCGAAGATGACCGCCACGAGCACCGGGTTGAAGTCGATGGCGCTGCCCCAGTGGCCGAGGCGCGACAACACTTGGATGGCGTCGCGCAGCGTGCCGTCCTCGCCTGGCAGGCCCACCCGGAAGAACACCCACGCGACGCACACCACCTGGAACGTCACGAACGTGCTGATCCACGTGAGCGGCCTGCGACGGGCTCGCTCGACGCTCGGGGGCGCCGCCGGGGGGCCAGGGGGTCCGACCCCGCCACCCGTGGCGCTGGCCGGCGTCGCGTCGGGGTCGTCGACGACGAGCACGCCGGCCGAGTCGCCGGTGAGCACGCGGGCGGTGCCACCGCCGCTGTCGCCGGCCGGCACGGCGACGGTCAGGGAGGCGATCGCGCGGGCTCGGCGTTGGTCGCGCTCGTCGCGCTGACGCCGGCGCCGCGCCGCGAGGTCTTTGAAGAAGCGCTCGACGGCGAGACCGACGCCGTGGATGGTTCCCCAGATCAACATCATCCAGCTGGCGCCATGCCACAGACCGCCGAGCACCATCGTGGCCATCAAGTTGAAGTAGGCACGGGATCGCTTGCGGCGGTTGCCGCCGAGCGGGATGTACAGGTAGTCGCGCAGCCAGCGAGACAGCGTCATGTGCCAACGGCGCCAGAACTCCTGGAGCGACGCGGCGCGGTACGGCACGTCGAAGTTCTGGGGGAAACGGAACCCGAGCAGCATCGCGAGCCCGATGGCGATGTCGGTGTAGGCACTGAAGTCCATGTAGATCTGCACGGCGAACCCGTACACGCCGAGCACCGTGTCGATTGCGAGGTGCTGCGTGGGGGCCTTGAACACCGGGTCGACGATGGCCTTGGCCACGTACGTGGAGATCACCAGCTTCTTGAACAGCCCGCCCGCGATCAACCAGAACGCCAGGCCCGAGTCCACCTTGCGCGGATCGCGCCGGGTCTTGAGCTGCGGGAGGAACTCGGCCGCCCGGACGATCGGGCCGGCGAGCAAGTGGGGGAAGAAGCTGAGGTAGACCGCGAAGTCGCCGAAGGAGACCGGGCGGATCTTCCCTCGGAACGTGTCGATCACGTAGCTGAGGGCCTGGAAGGTGAAGAACGAGATGGCCGCCGGGAGGGCGATGTTCGCCAGCGGGAGCTTCCAGTGCCAGCCGAGGTCTGCTGCCAGGTTGTTGGCCGACGACAACAGGAGGTTGGTGTACTTGTAGTACGCCAGCGCGCCGAGGTTGGCGGCCACCGCGACCACCAACCACGCTCGCTTGGTGCCGCCTCGCTTGGAGCGGTCGATGGCCAGTGCGAAGCCCTGGTTGGCCACCGTGGAGGCGCCCAGCAACGCCATGTACCACCACCCGGCGAACCCGTAGAAGATGTAGCTCGCGACCAGCATCAGGGCGCGCCACGCGCCGCGCCGGCGCATGAGCAGCCAGCTCAGCGGCAGCACGATGCTGAAGAAGATCGCGAAGCGGACGGTGGGGAAGATCACAGCAGTCGGCCGGTGGGGCGCGTCGAGCGCGCGACGGCGGAGGCAACACGGAGGTGGACGGGCCATTCTCGCGCACGGCCCGTGCACGACCCGTGACCACCGCAGCCGCAGTTGCCGCACATGACGGCCACACAACGGGCGCCGCTGCCGGCACCTGTGGCATCGTGCCGTCGTGCATGTCGTGGTCCTCGCTCCGATGACATCCGAGCTGCGCCCGCTGGTGCGCCAAGCGCGGCTGTCCCCACGGCAGGTTGGTGATCTGGCGGTGCACGAGGGTCAGGTCGGTGCCACCGAAGTGAGCGCCACGCTGGCCGGCATCGGCGTCGAGCGATCGGCTGCGGTCACCGAGCGCGTCCTCGACGCGCTCGATCCCGACCACCTGGTGGTGTGCGGGATCGCCGGTGGCCTGGGGCCGTCCACCCGGGTCGGCGACCTGATCGTCCCTGCCACCGTCGTCGACCACCACACCGGCGACTCGTTCGACGCATCACCGCTGGGCGGTCGTGAACGCACCGGCACGATCGTCACGTCGGGCGAGCTGATCGAGGATCACGAGGTGTTCACCTCGTTGGTCGACGCGGGCTGCACCGGCATCGACATGGAGACCGCTGCTGTCGCCCGCGTGTGTGCCGACCGCCAGGTTCCGTGGACGGCGTTCCGCTCGATCAGCGACCTGGCCACCGACGGGCTCGACAGCGAGATCCTGGCGCTGGTCGACACGGACGGCCGCCCGGTCGCTCGCAACGTGCTGCGCTTCGCGGCCACCCGTCCTGGCCGGCTGTCCGACCTGGTGAAGCTGAGCCGCGGCGCGTCGTTGGCGGCCCGCACGGCCGCGGCCGCCACCCTCGCCGCGTGCCGCGAGGCTGCTGGCGGTCAGTAGTGCCAGGGGAACGACGACCAGTCGGGGTCGCGCTTCTCCAAGAACGCGTCGCGGCCTTCGGCGGCCTCGTCGGTCATGTAGGCGAGGCGGGTCGCTTCGCCGGCGAACACCTGCTGGCCCATGAGCCCGTCGTCCACCAGGTTGAGGGCGAACTTCACCATGCGCTGCGCGGTCGGGCTCTTGGAGTTGATCTCCGCGGCCCACTCGAGCGCGGTGCGTTCGAGGTCGGCGTGGGGCACCACGGCGTTGACGGCTCCCATCGCATGGGCTTCGGTCGCGGTGTAGGTGCGGCCGAGGAAGAAGATCTCGCGGGCGAACTTCTGGCCGACTTGGCGGGCAAGGTACGCGGACCCGTAGCCGCCGTCGAAGCTCGCCACGTCGGTGTCGGTCTGCTTGAAGCGCGCGTGCTCCTCGCTGGCGAGGGTGAGGTCGCACACGACGTGGAGGCTGTGGCCGCCGCCTGCAGCCCAACCCGGGACCACGCAGATCACGACTTTCGGCATGGTGCGGATCAGGCGCTGCACCTCGAGGATGTGGAGCCGCCCCGCGCGGCCGGGGTCGATGGCGGCGGACGTCTCCCCGGGCTGCCCCGTGGCGTCGTCGGAGGTGTACTTGTAGCCGTCCTTGCCGCGGATGCGCTGGTCGCCGCCGGAGCAGAACGCCCACCCGCCGTCCTTGGGCGACGGCCCGTTCCCGGTGAGCAGCACGCACCCGACGTCGGTGCTCTGGCGGGCGTGGTCGAGCGCCACGTACAGCTCGTCGACGGTCTTGGGCCGGAAGGCGTTGCGGACCTCGGGTCGGTTGAACGCGATGCGCACCGTGCCCTGGTCGACCGCCCGGTGGTACGTGAGGTCGGTGAAGGCGAAGCCTTCGACGGCTCGCCATGCACCTTCGTCGAACAGTTCGGAGATCACCCCGGCAGCGTACGGGGAGCGCTGTCGCTGGGGTGAGTCCGTGGGGTGAGTCCGTTCTGCATCGGCGCCGGGGCAAGATGGAGCATGCCGATGCGCGAGGAGTGCAAACACTACGAGTCTCGGAGCTATGCGAACGGCGACACCGTGCGCCAGTGCAGCCTCGACCTCGCGCCCGAAGCGCCTTGGCGCTGCCCAGACGAGTGCTCCCGCTACGAGCGGCGCCTGGCCGACGTCGACTGGCAGCACGGCTCGCTCGTGTCGCCTCCCACCCCGTCCGAGCCGTCGAGCGTGGGTGGCGACGGTGACGTGGCGGCGCTGCTCGACGAAGCGGAAGACATCATCAACGCGGCCGGCCCGCGGGTGCTGGCCGAGCTGCACGTGGAGCGGGCCCGCTCGCCGAGGTGGCGGCGGCTCTTTCGCCGACGAGCCTGACCGGCTTGCATGGAGGCGATGGAGCACACACCAAAGGGATGGGACCGCCGAGCCGACCGCCTGCACCGCGAGTTCGTCTTCGGCAACTTCCGTGAAGCGTTCGGGTTCATGGCGCAGGTGGCCCTGCTCGCCGAGAAGGCTGACCACCATCCCGATTGGTCGAACTCGTGGAACCGGGTCGTGATCGACCTCACGAGCCACGACGTTGGCGAGGTGACCGAGCGCGATGTCGCCCTTGCCGAGGCGATCAACGACCTCGTCTGACCAGCCCGGCTGCCCGATGACGTCTGACCAGCCCGGCTGCCCGACGAGGGTCAGGCTTGTTGAGCCGCCTCTTCGATGCCCTGGTTGAGCGTGTTCCACGACAACGTGGCGCACTTGATCCGCACCGGGAACTTCACCACGCCTCGCAGCGCTTCGAGGTCGCCGAGCTCCTCGCTGAGCGCGTCGGGATCGGCGAGATCGTCGGCCGGCGCGTCGCCGTCGCCCTCGAGCGAGGTCTCGTGGATCGACATCATCGCCTTGAACGAGCGGGTGAGGTCGCGGATCTCCTCGACGGTCTTTCCCTTCACAGCGGCCGACATCATCGACGCGGACGACTGGCTGATCGAGCACCCCTGACCACCGACCCGCAAGTCGCGCACGACACCGTCGTCGATGTCGAGGTACAGCACGATCTCGTCGCCGCACAGCGGGTTGAACCCCTCGACGCGGTGCGCGGGCGGCGACTCGAGCTCACCCCGGTTCCGGGGGTTGCGGTAATGGTCGAGGATGATCTCTCGGTAGAGGTCTTCCAGCCCGGTCATGGTGCGGCTCCGTCAGGTTTCGGGACTTGTTCAGGCTAGGGCCGGCCGGCTCAGAACGCGAAGAACTCGGACGCTGCCTTGAGCGCGGCCACGAGCTGGTCGATGTCGGACTCGTCGTTGTAGACGTACCAGGACGCTCGGGCGGTGGCCCCCACCCCGAGGCGCCGCATCAGGGGCTTCGCGCAGTGATGGCCGGCGCGGACACACACGGCGTGCTGGTCCAGCACTTGGGACACGTCGTGGGGATGTACGTCGGTGATCGAAAACGACAAGGTGCCGCCACGGGCGGCGGGATCGGTCGGCCCGTAGATGGTGATGAGGTCACCGAGCTGCTCGTCGAGCACCCGTCGGGCATACGTGTTGAGGGCGATCTCGTGCTCCCGCACCGCGGGGAGCCCGAGGGCGCTCAGGTAGTCGATGGCGGCGCCGAGGCCCACCGCTTCGGCGATCGGCATGGTGCCGGCCTCGAACTTCCACGGCACGTCGTTGGTGGTGAAGCCGTCGAGGCGGACGTCGCGGATCATCTCGCCACCGCCGAGGAACGGCGGCATCGCATCGAGCAGTTCCGGACGGCCCCACAATGCGCCGATGCCGCTCGGCCCGAGCATCTTGTGGCCCGTGAAACCGAGGAAGTCGCAGTCGAGGTCGGTCACCGACGTCGGGGTGTGGGGGATGAGCTGGGCGCCGTCGACCATGAACAGGGCGCCCGCTGCGTGGGCCGCGTCGGCGAGGTGGCGCAGCGGAGGCATCGTGCCGAGCACGTTCGACGCTCCCGTGATCGACAACATCTTGGCGCCGTCGAGCAGCTCGTCGAGGTTCGACAGGTCGAGGTTGCCGTCGTCGCCGAGGCGCAAGAACCTCAACTCGATGCCGCGCTCGGCCTGCAACATCAGCCAGGGGACGATGTTGGCGTGGTGCTCGATCTCGCTGATCACCACCGGGTCGCCGGCCGACAAGTTGGCCCGTCCCCAAGCCTGCACCACCAAGTTGAACGCCTCGGTCACGTTCTTGGTGAACACGACACCGCGGTCGCTCGGTGCGCCGATCAACCGCGCGACCTTTCCTCGGGCCTTCTCGTACGCGTCGGTGGCCTCGGCCGCGATCGTGTACGCGCCTCGATGCGTGTTGGCGTACGAGTGCTCGTAGAGGGTGTCCATGGCGTCGAGCACGGCCTGCGGTTTTTGCGACGAGGAGGCAGAATCGAGGTACACGAGGGGCTTGCCGTTGACCTGGCGCTCGAAGATCGGGAAGTCCTTCTTGATCCGCTTGACATCGAGGTGGTCATCGGGCCCGGCCATGGTCGACAGTGTATTAGCACTACGGCCATAGTGGAAATGGATCTTGCGCACTCCACCTCACGCTGTGTGGCGGGACAAAACCGCAGCGTGAGAAGGTTTTTGTGGTTTGACTCGCCGCAACGCCATCGGATGCGCCACAATGAGAGGGCCGTAGCGTTCCGCCCGCTCGCTACGGCCATAGGTTCCGGTGTTCCGCCCGCTCACCGGAACCCCACTCGGCGACCCGGGCCCTCCCACCCCTCT
>DASZTW010000003.1 GCA_035547835.1 Acidimicrobiales bacterium | reverse complement strand
CCGAACGGCGTCGACTTGGTGATCTTGCCCAGCTCGGACGTCGGCGAGTACTGGCCCTTGGTCAGCCCGTAGATCCGGTTGTTGAACAGCAGGATCTTGAGGTTGACGTTGCGGCGCAGCGCGTGGATCAGGTGGTTGCCGCCGATGGACAGCGCGTCGCCGTCACCGGTCACCACCCACACCGACAGGTCCGGCCGCGACGACGACAGCCCGGTGGCGATCGCCGGCGCCCGCCCGTGGATCGAGTGCATGCCGTAGGTGTTCATGTAGTACGGGAAGCGCGACGAGCAGCCGATGCCCGACACGAACACGGTGTTCTCCCGTTTCACGCCGATCTCCGGCATGAGCATCTGGACGGCCGTCAGCACCGAGTAGTCGCCGCAGCCGGGGCACCACCGAACTTCCTGGTCGGAGCTCCAGTCCTTCTTGGTGGTGATCTCAACATCGGTCATCGGCTCAGCTCTCCAGCGCCTCGAGGACGGCGAGCTCGAGCTCGCCGGCAGTGAACGGCACACCTTGCACCTTGTTGATGGACCGGGCGTCGACGAGGTACTCGGCCCGCACCAGGCGCGACAGCTGGCCGAGGTTCATCTCCGGGACGAGGACCTTGGGGAAGCGTCGCAGCACCTCCCCCAAGTTCGCCGGGAACGGGTTGAGGTGGGTGAGGTGCACGCGGGCGGCCTTCTTGCCGCGGCTGCGGACCCGGTCGACGGCACCGCCGATGGCGCCCCAGGTGGATCCCCAACCGAGGACGAGCAGCTCTGCATCCTCGTCACCTTCGACTTCGGCCAGCGGGATGTCCTTGGCGATGCCGGCAACCTTCGCTGCTCGCAAGCGGCTCATGCGCTCGTGGTTGGCGGGGTCATAGGAGATGTTCCCGGAGCCGTCTTCCTTCTCGATGCCGCCTATGCGGTGCATCAGCCCCGGCGTGCCCGGAACCGCCCACTCGCGTGCGAGGCTCTCGGGATCGCGGACGTAGGGCCAGTGGACCTCGCTGCCGTCGTCGTTGGTGTGGTTCGGCGCGCTGGCGAACGTGGTCGAGATGTCGGGGAGGTCGTCGATCGACGGCAGGTGCCACGGCTCGGAACCGTTGGCGATGTAGCCGTCGCTCAGCAAGATCACCGGTGTGCGGTACTTCAGCGCGATCCGCGCCGCCTCGATCGCGGCGTAGAAGGCGTGCGAGGCGTTCTTGACCGCCACGATCGGCAGCGGCGCCTCGCCATGGCGGGCGTACATGGCCATCAAGAGATCGGCCTGCTCGGTCTTGGTCGGCAGGCCCGTGGACGGCCCGCCACGCTGCACGTCGACGATCACCAGCGGTAGCTCGAGGCTCAAGGCGAGGCCCATCGCCTCGGTCTTCAGCGCGATGCCCGGCCCGCTCGAGGTCGTGACGGCGAGGTGGCCGCCGAACGCGGCGCCGATCGCCGAGCTGATGCCGGCGATCTCGTCTTCGGCCTGCAGCGTGCGCACGCCGAAGTTCTTGTGCTTGGACAGCTCGTGGAGGATGTCGGACGCAGGCGTGATGGGGTACGCACCGAGGAAGAGCGGCAGGCGCGCTTGGCGGCTGGCGGCCACCAGACCCCACGCCAGCGCCGTGTTGCCGGTGATGTTCGTGTACACGCCCGGCTCGAGCGGCGCGGGACGAACGGTGTACGCGGATTCGAAGACCTCGGTGGTCTCACCGAACGCCTGGCCCGCCTTGAACGCCACGGTGTTGGCTTCGGCGACTTTCGGGTCCTTACCGAACTTCTCGTCGATCCATTTGAGCGTCGGCGCCTCGGGCCGGGTGTACATCCACGTGATGAGGCCCAGCGCGAAGAAGTTCTTCGACCGCTCGGCGTCCCGCGGTTTGACCCCCAGGGGCGCCACCGCGTCCTTGGTGAGCGAGGTCATCGGCACCTCGTACACCGTGTAACCGTCGAGCGAGCCGTCGTGCAGCGGGTCCGCGTCCTCGGGGTAGCCGGCCTTGCCGAGGTGGCGCTCGTCGAACGTGTCGGTGTTGACGATCAACGTGCCACCCTTTTCGAGTGCAGGGAGCTGCGAGCGCAAGGCGGCGGGGTTCATGGCGACGAGGACGTTGGGCGCATCACCTGGCGTGGTGATCTCGTGGTCCGAGATGTGGACTTGGAAGGCCGAGACACCGGCCACCGTGCCCGCAGGCGCCCGAATCTCGGCAGGGAACTGCGGGAGCGTCGCCAAGTCGTTGCCGAACAGGGCGCTCGACGTCGTGAACCGGTCGCCGGTGAGCTGCATGCCGTCGCCGGAGTCGCCGGCGAATCGGATGATGACGCGATCGAGCTCCACCAGCTCGCGCTGGCCGGCTCGTTCGGCGGTGTCGGACACAAGGCCCCCTTCGGAGTGTGATCGCCGGGCGTCGGGCGGTGGCTCACGACTGCCCGCGGCGCGGTTTGTCGGACCACCGCGCGTGATCTCAGGTTGCCGCGCTGCGCGTGCAATTCCAAATCGCCACGGGCGGCAGCTCGAGGCGCTCGTCGCGAGCGATCAGGCGAGGTCGATCGACGAGTCGAGGTACACGTCTTGGATGGCGTTCAGCAGCTCGACACCCTCGGCCATGGGGCGTTGGAACGCCTTGCGGCCGCTGATGAGACCCATGCCACCGGCGCGCTTGTTGATGACGGCGGTGCGGACCGCCTGGGCGAGGTCGCCGGCTCCCGACGAGGCACCACCGGAGTTGATGAGCCCGATCCGGCCGAGATAGCAGTTCACGACCTGCCAGCGGGTGAGGTCGATCGGGTGATCCGTGGTCAGGTCGTCGTACACGAGCGGGCTGGTCTTGCCGAAGCCGACCGCGTTGTAGCCGCCGTTGTTGGTGGGCTGCTTCTGCTTGATCACGTCGGCCTCGATGGTGACGCCGATGTGGTTCGCCTGCCCGGTGAGGTCAGCCGACTCCTCGTAGTTCACGCCGTCGACCTTGAAGGCGCTGTTGCGCAAGTAACACCAGAGCACCGTGAACATGCCGAGCTGGTGCGCCTCGGCGAACGCCTCACTCACCTCGCGAAGCTGGCGCGTGGCCTGGTCCGACCCGAAGTAGATGGTCGCCCCGACGCCGGCCGCGCCGAGGTCATAGGCCTGGCGGACGTTGCCGAACATCACCTGGTCGTACGTCTCGGGGTACGTGAGCAGCTCGTTGTGGTTGAGCTTGACGATGAAGGGGATGCGATGCGCGAAGCGGCGCGAGGCGGTGGCCAACACGCCGAACGTGCTCGCCACGGCGTTGCAGCCGCCCTCGATGGCCAGCTCGACGATGTTGAGCGGGTCGAAGTACTGCGGGTTCGGCGCGAACGAGGCGGCAGCCGAGTGCTCGATGCCTTGGTCGACCGGCAGGATCGACACGTAGCCGGTGCCGGCGAGGCGACCGTGGTCGTGCAGCGACTGGAGGCTGCGCAGCACTTGCGGGTGACGGTCCGACTGTTCGAAGACCTGGCTCAGGTGATCGGGGCCAGGCACCGTGAGCACGTCCTTCGGGATGGCTTTCGCGACGTGGCCCAACAACGAATCGGCTTCGCCGCCGAGCAGAGACTGGATGTCCACCGGATTGCGTGCTCCTGGATCGCGGCCTTCGGCGGGTGCCGAAGCGGTGCTTCCAGCGTAGTGGAGGGCCATGGGTGGCCCGGGTCCGGGCGGGCCCGACCCGAGGCCACCGAGCCCACCACGCGAGACGATCACACGTCCTCGGTGAGCGCGCCCACCGCGCGCCCGACCGCGGCTCCCACGGCACGGCGCCGCCGGGTCGACAGCACCTCCTCGGCAAGCACCTCGGTGCGGCTCGCGGTCGCTCCTCCGGCACGGAAGAAGCGACGCCGCACCCGGCCGGTGACCACCACGCGATCGCCGGCGCGCAGCTCGGGGCCACCGCTTGGCGGATCGAACCAGGCGACGGGAACGGTCTCGTCGGGTCCGTCGACGACGGGGATGGTCACCTCCAAGCCCCACAAGGTGGCGCCGGAGGGCAGCTCACGGATGGTCGGTGGGCGGGAGAGGTGACCCCGGAGCACCGTCACGTTCAGGCCTTCGACGCGCGAGCGGTCAGCGCCCGGGGGTCGGCGGGACGTGCGGGGCTTGGTCGGCGATGTCGGCATCGCGGTTCCTCCAGGTCGGGACACGACAGGGAGGGGAAGTGCCTCGACCGTACTCACGACCTCCGACAGCCACGATGGGAAGCGACCTGCCCGCCACGCCGGGAGGCCGCGGTGTCAGGTCAGGCCCGCAAGGCGCTCGCCGGCATCGGCGAACTCGGCGTCGTGGGCGACGATCCAAGCGAACGTGGCGCGTGCCGCCGGCAGGTCACCTGCCCGCTCCTGCAGATCGGCCAGCGCGTACGCGATGCGGAGATGGTGCTCGCGCGGGCGCTTGACCTGCCAACGCGCCTGTTCCAGCAGCTTGACGGCGTCGCGGAGCCGACCCCGGTCGGCCAGCGAGCCCGCCATCACGATCCGGCCCTCGGCCACGAGCCCGCCAGACGGTGAGCCCTCCCGGAGCTCCGCCCACAGGCGCTCCACGTCGGCGTGACGGCCGAGGGCGCGCTGGCAGTCGGCGAGCACGGGGTGCTGCTCCTCCGAGCCCGTCAACTCGACGAACTTGGTCAGCTCCTGCGTGGCGGCCTTCCACTGACCGAGGCGGTAGTACGTCAGACCCAGCAGCTCGCGAACGCTGGCGGAGCCCGGCACCTCCCGGCTGAGCTTGCGCAGCTCCGTGCGTGCCTCGGGATAGCGACCACGCTGGAACGCGCGGGCGGCGGCCCCCAGGCGCGCCTCGATCTGCGGGGCCTTGCGTGCGCCGACCTCGTCGGCGAGCTCGGCGCGCAGAAGGTCGTCGGCCCGGGCCCGCCCACCTTCGCCCTCGGGCGCGCCGGCGTGTCCGGTCGCCGAGCCCTTGCCCGACCCGGCGGACGGCCGCCGTCCGGCCTCCGGTGCCACCCCACGACCGCGGCCCCCCGCGCGCCCGGGCTCGCCCTTGCGGCCGCCAGCCCGTCGGACGGCACCCGCCGCCTCCGACCGGACCTCGACGCGCCACTCCTCGTCGCCACGATCAGGGCCGGTCGGCAACGGGCCGCTCGCCCCCGGTGCATCGGTCGCACGGCTTCGGTGCGCCGGGCGATCCTCGCTCGGGGGGTCGTCGCGCTCGAGCCGCGGTGGCGGGCCACCGATGGCGTCTCCCTCCATCACCCTGCGAGCTCCGCGTCGGGTCAGCCCGCCCCAATCCGCCCTGTCGACCCGGTCCGACCGGCCAGACCGGTCACCGCGTGACCGACGCGACCCACCTGAGCGACGCTCGGACGGCTGGTCGCGATCAAGCCGGCCGCTACGAGCGGGCCGCCCGGCGCGATCCGTTCGCTCGCCTCGCCCGCGCGTCCCCTGGCTCTCACCCGCCGCGCCGCCCCGGCCGGCCCGCCCCGCGCCGCCCGACGCCGTCCGGCCACCCCCGCGGGAGTCCGCCGCCCGACCTCGAGGGTTGGCCGCTCGGCCTGCACTCCGCTCACTCCCGGCGGCCGAACCGCTGTGGCGCTTCGCACCACCGGCGGGCCCTGATCGGGGCGCGTTCGAACGCCGACGGGAAGCATCTGGGGCCATCCACGCAGCGTACCTGCACCGGTCGTGCCCGACCGCGCTGCGGCGGGGCCGAAAACGACGATGGGCCCCCGCCGTGGCGGGGGCCCATCTCAGAAAAAATCGGCGGCGTCCTACTCTCCCAGGGGACCTGTCCCCAAGTACCATCGGCGCTGGCGGGCTTAACTTCCGTGTTCGGAATGGGAACGGGTGTGACTCCGCCGCCATGGCCACCGAAATCTGTTGTCCGTGGAGCGCGGGCCTGCGACCCGGGCCCCTCGAGGACTCCATAGCGAGCACGAACATCTTTGGTGTTGATCCAAGCCCTCGGCCGATTAGTACCGGTCGGCTGAACACATTGCTGTGCGTACACCTCCGGCCTATCAACCTGGTCGTCTGGCCAGGGGCCTTACCTGGTTGACCCAGTGGGGAACCTCATCTTGAAACGGGCTTCGCACTTAGATGCTTTCAGCGCTTATCCCTTCCGTAGGTGGCAAATCAGCGGTGCTCTTGGCAGAACAACTGACACACCAGAGCTACGTCCGTCCCGGTCCTCTCGTACTAGGGACAGCCTTTCTCAAGTTCCCTCCGGCTGCAGAGGATAGGGACCGAACTGTCTCACGACGTTCTAAACCCAGCTCGCGTACCGCTTTAATGGGCGAACAGCCCAACCCTTGGGACCTGCTTCAGCCCCAGGATGCGATGAGCCGACATCGAGGTGCCAAACCTTCCCGTCGATA
>DASZTW010000002.1 GCA_035547835.1 Acidimicrobiales bacterium | reverse complement strand
ATCCACTTCCTCGACTTCTCCACCGAGCGGATGGTCGCCAAGGTGCCGCAGATCGCCGCCGAGGTCGACATCCTGCTGGGCAACCTCGAGGACGCCGTCGCGGTCGACCGCAAGGCGGCCGCGCGTGCGGGCCTGGTCGCCGTCGGGCGGGAGATTGATCTGGGCGACACCCAGCTGTGGGCGCGCGTCAACGCGCTCGACTCGCCGTGGGTCCTCGACGACCTCACGCAGCTGGTGGCGGAGATCGGCCACAGGCTCGACGTCGTCATGGTCCCCAAGGTCGAGGGCCCGTGGGACATCCACTACCTCGACCGGCTCCTGGCGCAGCTGGAGGCCGCGGCCGGGCTCGAGCGGCCGATCCTCGTCCACCCGATCCTCGAGACGAGCCTCGGGGTGACCAACCTCGAGGAGATCGCCGCCGCCTCGCCGCGCATCCAGGGCATGAGCCTCGGCCCGGCCGACCTGGCCGCGTCTCGGCGGATGAAGACCACGCGCGTCGGCGGCGGCCATCCGGGCTACCGCACGGTCGCCGATCCGGACCCGGACGACCCCGACGCGCCGCGCGCCGCCCACCAGCAGGACCCCTGGCACTACACGATCGCCCGCATGGTCGACGCCTGCACCGCCAACGGCATCTTGCCGTTCTGGGGCCCCTTCGGCGACATCAAGGACGTGGTCGCCTGCGAGGACCAGTTCCGTAACGCGTTCCTGCTCGGCTGCGTGGGCGCGTGGAGCCTCCACCCGGTGCAGATCGACATCGCCAAGAAGGTCTTCTCCCCCGACCCCGCCGATGTGGCCCACGCACAGCAGGTGATCGAAGCGATGGGCGACGGCTCCGGCGCCGTGATGATCGACGGCAAGATGGAAGACGACGCGTCGGTCAAGCAGTGCCACGTGATGCTCGACCTCGCCCGTCAGCTCGCCGGCCGTGACCCCGCCCTCGCCGAGCTGTACGGCTTCGCCAAGTAGCGCCGCGGCGCGCACCACCCCAAGGAGCAACGATGACCGACGACGCCCTCCGGCCCCGCCGATCCGTCCTGTACATGCCCGGCGCCAACGAGCGGGCGCTCGAGAAAGCCAAAGGCCTACCTGCCGACGCGCTGATCCTCGACCTCGAAGACGCCGTGGCGCCCGACGCCAAGCCCGAGGCACGCGAACGGGTCTGCGCCGCCGCGGCGTCAGGCGAGTACGGCGCCAAGGAGATCACGATCCGGGTCAACGGGCTCGACACCGAATGGCACGCCGACGACCTCGCGGCGGCCGCCAAAGCCGGCCCCGACGGCGTCGTGGTGCCGAAAGTGAACTCCGTCGACGACGTGCGCAAGATCGAAGCCGGCCTCGAAGCGGGCGGCGCACCCGACCGCACCAGGATCTGGGCCATGCTCGAAACGCCGGTGGCCACGTTGCACGCCGCCGACATCGCCGCCGCGTCGGAGCGCCTCACGGTGTTGGTGATGGGCACCAACGACCTCGCCAAGGAACTGCACGCCGTGCAGATCCCCGGGCGCGAACCACTCGTCGCCGCGCTGAGCATGTGCGTGCTCGGCGCACGCGCCGCCGGCAAAGTGATCGTCGACGGCGTCTACAACGACATCAAGGACGCCGACGGCTTCCACGCCGAGTGCGTGCAGGGCCGGGACCTTGGTTTTGACGGCAAGACGCTGATCCACCCGAGCCAGATCGACGACGCCAACACCATCTGGGCGCCGTCGCCCGAAGCGGTGGCCGAGGCCCGCGACCTCATCGCCACGTTCGACGAGGCCGTGGCCGCCGGCAAAGGCGTGGTCACGTTCAACGGGCGCATGATCGAGAACCTCCACGTCGACAACGCCCGGCGGGTACTCGCCCAAGCCGAGGCGATCGCCGCCCTCGGCTCCGCTTGAGCGCTCCGCGACGGCCCTGGTCATTCGGGGCGACGTGGTTCGAGATGCCGCCGAAATTGCGCGGACGGCACCCCAACCACTAGCAAAGTGCGGGCTTTTTCGCCGCGTCTGGCTTGGCGCGGGCCCGCTCTCCTACCAGCCCGGTGGCCCTCTGTCGCCACCGCCGCAACCAACAAGGACATGGCATGCCAGTGGTTCTCGCCGGTGAAGGTGGCTACCAGGCCTTCAAGCTCGGAGGTAGCGACACCGCGCTGTTGGTGTTCAGCCTGATCGCCGCGGCCGCCGCCCTGGGCGTGGGGTACTTCCTCGTCCAGAACGTGCTCGCTGCCGACGCAGGCAACGAAGACCACCAGCGCATCGCCGGGCACATCCACGAAGGTGCCATGGCGTACATCAAGCGCCAGTTCCGCACGATCGCGTTCAGCGTGATCCCGCTGGCCGTGCTGGTGTTCCTCACTTCCGCCGCCCTGAAGCGGCCCGACGGCAGCGTGGCGATGGGCTTCGCCGCGTCGGGCGGCTTCCGCACGATCTGCTTCATCGTCGGCGCGGTCTTCTCGTCGTCGATCGGCTTCCTGGGCATGTGGCTCGCCACCCGCGGCAATGTGCGCACCACGGCCGCCGCCACCCGCGGCAGCTTCGCCGACGCCCTGCGGGTCGCGTTCCGCACCGGCGGCGTCGCCGGCCTCGCCACCGCCGGGCTCGGCCTGCTGGGCGCCACGCTGATCATCTTGATCTTCCAGAAGACCTCGTCGGCCATGCTGATCGGCTTCGGTTTCGGTGGCTCGCTGCTCGCCCTGTTCCTCCGGGTCGGCGGCGGCATCTTCACCAAGGCGGCCGACGTGGGCGCCGACCTCGTCGGCAAGGTCGAGGCGGGCATCCCCGAAGACGACCCCCGCAACCCCGCCACCATCGCCGACAACGTGGGCGACAACGTCGGTGACTGCGCCGGCATGGCCGCCGACCTGTTCGAGTCCTACGGCGTGACGTTGGTGGCTTCGATCATCTTGGGCGTGTCGGCCTTCAGCGCCATCGGTGCGTCTGAAGCCGACGCTGCCAAGGGGCTCGTGTTCCCGGTGGCGATGATGGGCATCGGGATCGTGGCCTCGATCATCGGCATCTTCGCGGTGAAGGGTCGCCCCGGCGAGTCCGACGCGCTGAAGTGCATCGTGCGCGGCGTGACCATCGCCCAGGCGTTGTCGGTCGTGGGCGCGGCGATCCTCGCCTTCCTCTACATCGGCACCCCGAAGGGCTCCACCCTCAGCTCTCCCGGCGCCCGCATGTTCGGCGCGGTGCTGATCGGCGTGGCGCTCGGCTTCGCCGCCTCGCGCATCACCGAGTACTACACGTCCACCGAGCACAAGCCGGTGCGCGACATCGCCAAGTCCACCCGCACCGGCCCGGCCACCACGGTCCTCGAGGGCCTGTCCGGTGGCCTCGAGTCGTCGGTGTGGGCACTGGTGGCCATCGCGGTGGCGATCGGCGCTGCCATCGCCCTCGCCGGTGGCAACTTCAAGTTCGGTGTGTACCTCGTGGCCCTCACCGGCATCGGCATGCTGTCGACCACCGGCATCATCGTGGCCGAGGACACGTTCGGCCCGGTCGCCGACAACGCCGCCGGCATCGCCGAGATGGCCGGCACGTTCGAGGGCGAGCCCGAGCGGATCATGGTGGGCCTCGACGCGGTGGGCAACACCACCAAGGCCGTGACGAAGGGCTTCGCGATCGGGTCTGCCGTCATCGCCGCCGTCGGCCTGTTCGCCAGCTACGGCGAATCGATCTACGGAGAGATCTCCGACAAGCTCGGCGTCGACCCCTCCAAGATCAACCACTCGTTCCCGATCAACGTCGCCGACCCCAAGGTGTTCATCGGCGTGCTGCTCGGCGGTTCGATCGCCTTCATCTTCTCCTCGCTGGCGATCCGCGCCGTGTCCCGTACGGCCGGCGTCGTCGTGGGCGAAGTGCGCGACCAGTTCGCCGACGGCCAGATCATGGCCGGCAACAAGGACGCCGACTTCGGGCCCGTCGTCGACATCTGCACCGGCGCCGCACTGCGTGAGCTCACGACCCCGGCGCTGATCGCCGTCCTGATGCCGGTGGTGGTCGGCTTCGGTCTCGGCCCAGTGGCCCTCGGCGGCTTCCTGGCCGCCGCCATCGTGACCGCCCTGCTCATGGCCAACTTCTTGTCGAACTCCGGCGGCGCCTGGGACAACGCCAAGAAGTACATCGAAGACGGTGCCGAAGGCGGCAAGGGGTCCGAGAGCCACAAGGCCGCCGTGATCGGCGACACCGTCGGTGACCCGTTCAAGGACACTGCCGGCCCGGCGCTGAACCCGCTGATGAAGGTCATGAACCTCATCTCGCTGCTGATCCTGCCGGCGGTCATCAAGTTCGCCGACAAGGGCAAGCTGGCCGAGAGCGCCAAGGACGCCATGAACGGCGGTGGCATCGCCATCGCGATCGTGGCGCTCCTCGTGGTGGTCGGTGCCATCTGGTACTCGAAGCAGCACGGTTCCGACGACGAGGTGCCCGCGCCGTCGGCCCCGCCCGCTGCCGACGACGAGCCCACCGCCAGCGTCAGCGTCTGACCCGACCACCCCGGGCGCTCACCCCGACCGGGCGGCAGGCGGCCAACTCTCGCCCCGCCGACCCACGGAGAGACCCACGCTGCTGTGAGCACTTGGCCACGCCACGCGTGCTCAAGTGCTCACAGCACGGTGGGGTCGGTGCCCGTCAGGCCGGCCGTGCCGTGCTTGCGGTGGCGGTAGACCTCGATGACCACCGGCACCAGCGAGAGGGCGACCACACCGACGATCGCGACCTCGATGTTGTTGCGGATGAACGACACGTCGCCGAGGAAGTGGCCGAGCAGCGTCACACCCATCGCCCAGACGCACGCGCCGATCAGGTTGTACGCGACGAACGTGCGGTAGCGCATCTCGCCGACGCCCGCCACGATCGGGGCGAACGTGCGGACCACCGGCACGAAGCGGGCCAACAGCACCGTCTTGGGCCCGTACTTGTCGAGAAACGCGTGGGCCCGGGCGACGTGCGCCTGTTTGAACAATCGTGAGTCGGGACGGCTGAAGAGCGCGGGGCCGACCCGCTTGCCGAACAGGTAGCCGACCTGGTCGCCCGCGGCCGCGGCCACGAAGAAGACGATCAGCAGCACCCACAGCGACGGGATGTGGTTCACCGCCGGCAACAGGTGGTTCTTGGCGGCGAAGTCGTGCGCTCCCGACGACGTGAGGAACCCAGTGAGGAACAGCAGCGAGTCGCCGGGCAGGAAGAAGCCGAACAACAATCCCGACTCGGCGAAGATGATGGCGGTCACCGCCCACACGGCGCTCGCACCGGCCTTCTCGAGCCAGAACTCCGGTTTGAGGAAGCTGGAGGCGTACAGCCAGGCGAGCATCGGCGCATCGTAGCGGCGAGCCGGCCCGTGACCGGATCGGGTCCTGGCCACCGGTAGCGTGCGAGGATGGCGACGTTCCTCAGCCCTGAGTGGGTCGACGAGCTCGACCGCGCCGCGAGCGCGAGCGGCGCCCTGGCGACCGCCACGAAGGACATCGCGCTGACGGTGCAGCAGATCGTGACCGCCGATGCCGCATCCCCAAACGGCGACGCGTCCCAACACCCGGGAAGAGGTGCTGCGTGGCACGTGATCGTCGACCACGGCCTCGTCCGCGTCCGACCGGGCCAGTCGAATCGTCCCGACGTCACCTTCACGCAGGACCGCGCGACGGCCGTGCGGGTCGGGCGGGGCGAGCTGTCGGCGCAAGCAGCGTTCATGCTCGGCAAGCTCCGTGTCGACGGCGACGTCGCTTTGTTGATGACCCACCACGTGGCGTTCGCAGGCCTCGACGACGTGTTCGCCGACGTCCGCACGTCGACCACGTATTGAGATGCCGGTCGCGCGTTCCGTGCTCGTCATCCCGGTGACCTGCCCACCTATTCGGACGAGCGGGCAGGAACCAGCCGTCGTAGCCCCGTAGTCCTAGTGGTGTGCCTGGTAGGTGAGGAGGTGGTGATGGCGAGTCGTTCGGTGCCGCTGGCAAGAGCGCACGACGAAGGCGCGGCCGTAGCTGCGGTGAGGAGAAGAACGCCGTCCCGCGGTGCCGCAGGCCGCCAGTGCCACCCCGCAAGCTGCCCGACGCACCACTGGTGACCCGAGTGGGAGGTTCGTTGATGGAATCTGGCCGGCGAGTGCCCGCCCTCACGTACGGTCCGGGTCACTGACTCGTGCCTGAACTGCCCGAGGTCCAGGCTCACGCCGAACGGCTCGACGCCGCCTACGCGGAGTCGACGCTGGCCGGGTTTCGGCCGATCACGTTCACCGCGCTCAAGACCGCCGCACCCGACCCCGCCTTGGCGGAAGGCAGCGGCCTGGTGTTCGTCGGCCGCCGCGGCAAGCTGCTCCTGCTCGACTTCGGTGTCATCACGTTCGTCGTCCACCTCATGCAAGGCGGGCGCATCCGGCCCGACGAGAAGCAGAGCCCGAAGCCGAAGGGCGGGATCGCCCGCTGGACCTTCACCGACGGTCGAGCCCTGCTGCTGACGGAGCAGGGCACCGAGCGCAAAGCCGGGGTGTGGGTCGTCGACGGTGACCCTGAGGCGCAAGAACCGCTTGCCCACCTGGGCCCCGACGCCGACCGCGTCGACGGGGCGGCGATGGCCGACCTGCTCGAGGCCCATCCCATGCGACTCCACGGCTTCTTGCGCGACCAGCGGATCATCGCGGGGCTTGGCCGCCGCCTGGCGAACGAGGTGTGCCACCGGGCGCGCCTGTCGCCTTTCGCCAACACCGCCAAGCTCGACCGGGCGCAAGCGGAGAGCCTCGTCGAAGCCCTCGGCGAGTGCGTGACCGAAGGGTTGGCCTACGAGCGCGGCCGCGACGAGATGAGCGCGTCGGCCGACCGGCCCGGCAACGTCCACCACCGGGTGGGCGAGGCGTGCCCGGTGTGCGGCGACAAGATCCGCGCGGTCGTGTACCGGTCGTACACGGTGGCCTACTGCCCGACCTGCCAGACGAACGGCAAGGTGCTGGCCGACAACACGACCTCGAAGTTCTTGAAGTGAGGGTCGGGCCGCGGTCGAGCGGCCGGCCCCTCAAGCGTGGCGGTCGGCCGGGGTGTATTCGCCAGCTGGTGACCGGGTGGCGATCTGCATGCGGTTCCATCCGTTGATCACGACGATGGCCATCACGACCTGCGCCAGTTCTTCGGACGAGAAGACCTCGGCGGCGTCAGCCCACACATCGTCGGGAACATGGGTGTCGGCCACGAGCGTGACCGACTCCGTGAGCGCCAACGCCGCCCGCTCGCGGGCGGTGTAGTACGGCGCCTCGCGCCAAGCCGGCAACAAGTTGATGCGGGCTTCGGTCTCGCCGGCCGCACGGGCGTCGAGGGTGTGCATGTCGATGCAGAACGCGCACCCGTTGATCTGCGACGCGCGGATCTTGATCAACTCGTAGAGCACCGGGTCGATACCGGATCGTCGGACCGCCACTTCGAGCCCGTACTGCGCCTTGTACAGCGCCGGCGCGTCGTCGGGCAGCGACATGCGTCGGGGCTCGGCGGGGACGTACGAGGTGGGCGTGGACGTTTCGGTGGCCATCGCTGCTCCTTCAGTCGGCCCCAGCACGGACGTTCCCAGGATGCCGGACCCGGCGCGGTGCGCCACACCGCGCCCGGTGCCGTCCGCCGCGGGCGTGGGTGCGCCGAGCGACGGATCGGCCGGCGCCGGGCGTGACGGTCACGAGGCGGGTGGCCGCGGCTCAGCCGATGAGGCCGAGTCCCTTCACGGTGTCGCGCTCCTCGGCGAGCTCGGCCACCGACGCGTCGATGCGGCCGCGGGAGAACTCGTCGATGTCGAGACCCTGCACGATCGACCAGTCGCCACCAGAGGTGGTGCAAGGGAACGAGGAGATCAGGCCGTCCGCGACGCCGTACGAGCCGTCGGACGGGACCGCCATCGACACCCAGCTGCCCGCCGGCGTGCCCTGGATCCAGTCGCGCATGTGGTCGATCGCGGCCGACGCGGCCGACGCGGCCGACGAGGCGCCCCGGGCTTCGATGATGGCCGCACCGCGCTTTTGTACGGTGGGGATGAAGTCGCTCTCGAGCCACGACTGATCGCCGACCACCTCCGCGGCGCCCTTCCCGCCGACTTCGGCGTGGAAGATGTCGGGGTACTGCGTGGCCGAGTGGTTGCCCCAGATGGTCATGTTGGTGATGTCGTTGACCGGGCAGCCGGCCTTGGCGGCGAGCTGGGCGAGCGCCCGGTTGTGGTCCAGACGGGTCATCGCCGTGAAGCGCTCGCGGGGGACGTCCGGTGCGTTGTGCATGGCGATCAACGCGTTGGTGTTGGCGGGGTTGCCGACCACGAGCACCTTGAGGTCATCGGCGGCGTGGTCCGACAGCGCCTTGCCTTGCACCGTGAAGATGGCACCGTTGGCTTCGAGCAGGTCCGACCGCTCCATGCCCTTGGTGCGCGGGCGGGAGCCCACGAGAAACACGACGTTGGCACCCTCGAAGGCCTTGTTGGCATCGTCGGCAGGTTCGATGCCCGCCAGCAGCGGGAACGCGCAGTCGTCGAGCTCCATGACCACGCCTTCGAGCGCGCCCATGGCCGGCGGGATCTCGAGCAGCTGGAGGATGACCGGTTGGTCCGGTCCGAGCACGGCACCGCTGGCGATGCGGAACAGGAGGCTGTAGCCGATCTGGCCGGCAGCCCCGGTGACAGCGATGCGGACGGGCTGGGTGCTCACCTGCGGATACCTCCGGGAGCGGGTCTGGGGGACCTGCCGACACTATTCCGCTCCCGGAGCCGGCGGCGAAGCCGGGCTGGCGGGCGAAGCGACCCGACAACGCGTGCGCTGGCCGGCCGGCGCGGCGTGCGAGTCGAACGGCTGCGAGCGGCCCGGGCGGCCCGTCGCGTCGAGGTGCGGAGAGTGAGTGGGGACCGAACTCCCCCGAATTCGGTCCCCACTCAATGGCGGACAGCGGCTGGGATCAGCGCGCTGCCGCGATCGGTGCAGCGCTCAGAGCTGCAGCGACTTGGTCTCGAGGAACTCCTCGAGGCCGTACTTGCCGAGCTCACGACCCGAGCCCGACTGCTTGTAGCCGCCGAACGGCGCCAGCGGGTTGAACCCGCCACCATTGATCGACAGCTGGCCGGTGCGGATGCGCCGCGCCACGCGCTTGGCCCGCTCGGGATCCGCGCTCTGCACCGCGCCCGACAGGCCATACGGCGAATCGTTGGCGATGCGGACGGCGTCGTCCTCGTCGTCATAGGCGATGATCGACAGCACCGGCCCGAAGATCTCCTCGCGGGCGATCGTCATCTCGTTGTCGACATCGGCGAACACGGTGGGCTTCACGTAGTAACCGGTGGGCAGGTCATCGGGCTGCTCGGGGCCGCCGGTCACGAGCGTGGCGCCCTCGTCGAGGCCCTTTTGGATGTAGCCGCGCACCCGGTCGCGCTGGACGTCGGAGATCAGCGGGCCAAGGCGACCGGCGTTGGTGGCCGGGTCACCGATGGTCCACGTGTTCTCGACCTCATCGCGGACGATGTCGACCACCTGATCCTGCAGCGACCGGGGAACGAGCATGCGGGTGAGTGCGGTACACGTCTGCCCCGAGTTGAGGTAGGCGTCGCCGACGCCCGCCCGAGCGGCCTTCTCGAGGGACTCACCCTCGAGGTCGTCGAGCAGAATGTTCGCGGACTTGCCGCCGAGCTCCAGCGCCACGCGCTTGACGGTGGCGGCGGCGACCTCGCTGACGCGCTTGCCAGCGCGCGTGGAGCCCGTGAAGCTCACCATGGCGACGTCGGGGTGCGCCGCGATGGCCTCGCCCACCACCGGGCCGGTGCCGGTGACCATGTTGAACACGCCAGGCGGCAAGCCGATGCCGTCGATGATCTCAGCGAGCACGAACGACGCGAGCGGGGCGACCTCACTGGGCTTGAGGACGACGGTGCAGCCCGCGCCGATGGCCGGCACGACCTTGGCGACCACTTGGTGCAGCGGGTAGTTCCACGGCGTGATGCAGCCGACCACGCCGATGGGCTCGCGCAGCACCAGCGAGTTGCCGATCTGCTCCTCCCATTGGAAGTCGCGGATGATCGACGGGTAGCTGCCGGCCACCGCCGCCGGGAGCCCAGCCTGTACGAGCTGGCTGAGCATCATCGGCATGCCGACTTCACCGCAGATGATCTCGGCGATCTCCTGGTTGCGGGCGCCGAGCTCCTCGGCGATGCGCTGGACCGCCTTGGCGCGCTCCTCTGGGTCGGTCTGCGACCAGGTCTCGAACGCCGCCGAAGCCGCCGCGACCGCAGCATCGACATCAGCCGGGGTGCCGTCAGGGACCCGCCCCATCACCTCCTCGGTCGCAGCGTTGATCACGTCGATCGAGCCGCTGCCGGTGGACGGCACCCATGCGCCGTTGATGTAGAGCTTGTCGTGATCGAGCATTCCGATCGCCCCCTGGTGAGATGCGGTCCGGCCAAGCTAGCGACTCCAGGGGGGCGACGCGTCAAAATCCTGACTCTCGGGTCAAGTGCGTGCCGAGGCAGTCCGGCCAGGGTCCGCGGTCGACACTCCGCACTTGTACAGATTGTGGCGAAAGGCAACGATGCGGTCATGAACGACCACCACCTCCAGGGTCAGACCACGATCAACCGCTCGCCGGCGGACGTCTACGACGCCATCGCCGACATCACGCAGATGGGTCGCTGGAGCCCCGAGTGCACCGGTGGTCGCTGGCTCGGACGCGCCAAGGAAGCGACGGTCGGCGCCCGTTTCGTCGGCTTCAACAAGCGCAAGTGGGCGCGGTGGGCGACGGTGTGCAAGGTCGTCACCGCGAACCCGGGCAAGGAGTTCGCATTCAAGGTGGTGCCTTCGGGCGCAACCTGGCGGTACCGGTTCGAGCCATCGGCCGGCGGCGGCACGCTCGTCACCGAGACCCGCGAGCTCGACAAGGAACCAGCCGTGGTCAAGCTCGCCGACAAGGCCATGCTCGGCGGCAACCACGAGGTTGAGCTCGACGAGGGCATCGTCGCCACGCTCGAACGGGTCAAGGCTGAGCTCGAGCGCTGACGCTCTCGCCGCTCGCTCGGCGGTGAAGGTGCACGACAGCGGGGCCGAGCGGGCCTCGCGGTCCGGCTGGGATGTGGGCGTAGAGGCTGGAGCAGGACGCGCTCAGGTCCCGTCGAGCTGGGTGTCGACACCCGAGCGCAGCAGCGCGCCGGGTGTCGCCCCGGTGGCCGAGCCGGCCTCCACCGTGACCACGCCGTTCACGTAGACCCGCTCGACGCCCCGCGA
The DNA here is from genome assembly GCA_035547835.1 of Acidimicrobiales bacterium. Taxonomy (NCBI): domain Bacteria; kingdom Bacillati; phylum Actinomycetota; class Acidimicrobiia; order Acidimicrobiales; species Acidimicrobiales bacterium. The sequence continues at coordinate 163,938 of DASZTW010000002.1, read as the reverse complement.
ACCGGCGGTGAGGCGGGCGCTGCCGCCGGGCAGGTCGTGCACGAGGGTGGCGTCGTCGGAGCCGACCGTGTCGGGATCGAACAGCACGAGGTCGGCGCGGTTGCCCTCCGCGATCCGGCCTCGCTCGACGAGGCCGAACAAGCGTGCCGGCTCGTCGGTGATCAGCTGCACCGCTCGCTCGAGCGACACCAGCTTGCGGCCGCGGAGGGTGTCGCCGAGGAAGCGGGTCGTGTACGGTGCGCCGGCCATGCGGTCGAGGTGGGCGCCCGCGTCGGAGCCGCCGAGCATCGCACGGGGGTCGTCCCATGTCTGGCGGCGCAGCTCCCACGAGGCCGGGTCGTTGTCGGGCGCGCCGGGCCACAGGATCGTGCGCAAGTCGTCGTTCACCGCCACTTGCACCAGCGCGGCAAACGGATCGAGCCCGCGCTCCGCCGCGATGTCGGCCACCCGCCGACCCTTGAGCCCCTCGTTGGCCGCGGAGTACGTGTCGCCGATGACGTAGTTCGCCCAGTCGGACAGCCGCCGGAACACGCCAGCCTCGGGGCTCTGGCTGCGCGCCACCATCCACCGTTGCGTGTCGGGGTCCTGGAGCTTGGCGATCCGCTCCGGCACCGGCAGCGACATCACGTCACCCCAGCCGGGCATCAAGTTGAACGAGCAGTACGTCAAGAAGCTCATGTTCATGGGGACGAGCACCGGCATGGTGAGGGCCACCACCCGCCCCCCGGCGGCGGCCACGGCCTCGGCGGCGCCGAGTTGGCGCGGGATGCGCTCGGGCACCTTCGAGTCGATCGTCAGCACGTTCCAGTTCAGCGTCCGCCTGGCGGCGCCGGCCATGGCCGCGATGGTGTCGATCTCGTCGTCGCTGAACTGGTCGAGGCCGCCGGAGAACGCCGCTTCGAGGCTGGTGCCGGGGTGTTCGCCGACTGCCGCGCACAACGCGACGAGCTCATCGCGGGTCGCCCAGCGCGACGCGACCGGCCGGCCGTCGCCGTCGGAGTGGGTGTGACTCAACGTCGTCGAGAACCCGAGGCCGCCAGCGTCGATCGCGTCGTGCAGCAGCGCCACCATCGCGTCGACCTGCTCCGGGGTTGCCTCCTGGCCCACGGCGTCGGCGCCCATCACGTAGCGGCGCAGCGCGCAGTGCCCCACCATGAACCCGGCGTTCACGCCCAGGTTCCCTTCGAGCCGGGAGAGGTACTCGGGGTAGGTCTCCCAGTCCCACCGCACGCCTTGCTCGAGCGCGGCGAGGGGCATGCCCTCGACTTTCGCCATCATCTTGCGCAGGTAGTCGGCGTCGTCGGCGTGCAGCGGTGCGAGCGTGAACCCGCAGTTGCCGGCCACGATCGACGTGACGCCGTGCACGTTCGACGGCGTGGCGAGCGGGTCCCAGAACAGCTGCGCGTCGTAGTGGGTGTGCGGGTCGACGAATCCAGGCGCCAGCACCAGGCCTTCGGCATCGGCGGTGGAGGCGGCCGGCTCGTCGATGCCGCCGTCGCGGGCGGCCACCACCCGCGCGATGCGCCCCCCGGCGACGCCGACGTCGCCCACGAAGCGAGCATCGCCGGTGCCGTCGACGACGGTCGCCCCCTTGATGAGGTGGTCCAACATGTCCTCGCCCCCGAGCTTCGGCCGTTTCTGACGCTACGTCAGATTCTCGCAGAACGCGGTCGGGCCCGACAACGGACGCGGCCTGCGCACGGCGTGGGTGCGCGTGTCATGGTGTCGGCAGCGTGTCGACGATCAGCTGCGCGATGAGGTGGTAACCGGCGACCGTGGCGTGGATGTTGTGGTAGCGGCACATGTAGGAGTACTCGCACACTTTGGCGACCGGCACCGGGATCCGGCCGTAGCCCGCCACCTCGGTGGTCTGGTCGAGCGAGCCGTACGCGCCCGATGCCGCGGTGACGTCCACGAACTGCCCGCCGGCCGACGCGTACGACTCCTTCAGAGCCGGGTTGATCAGCGACTTGAAGGCCACCACCGACAGCTTCGCCAGGTCCTGGCTCCCGGCGGACTTCGACAGGTAACCGGCCAGGATCACATCGGGATACGTCGTGCCGACGATCGGCACGTCGGGCCCCGCTGCGGCGCGCAACCGTGCCGCCAGGCGGCTGACGTTCGTCTTCACACCTTTCACGGCGTCGGCCACGCACACCGTCGGCGATCTCGCCTTGGCGCACGCCGTCACGTCGTTGCCGCCGATCGAGACCGTGATCAGGCCGACGTGGCCGCGGTGGGCACGCAAGAACGCTTCGGCGGCGGCGATCTGGGTCTGCTGCGCGTACGCCGTGCCACCGGGCCCAAGCGCGTTCACCGGACAGCCGACCCGTTCGAGGATCGACGTCGTGGTGGCCCCGCCGCAGCCGAAGTTGACGAGCTGCAGGTCGTAGCCCTTGGCCTTGGCGAGGCCGGGCACCTGGTACGCGAAACCCTGGCGGGTGTTGTGGCCCGACCCGTTGGGGTTGACCACCCGCCAGCCCGACGCGTACGAGTCGCCGAGCGACACGTAGTACTGCGCCGCGCTGTTCCCGTCGCCGCCTCCGCTCTTGGACGACGCCGACGACGAGCATCCGACCCCTGCAGCGACCACCATCGCCGCTCCGACGAGCAACGCAACAACGCGACGGCTCGACATGGCACCCCCGTTCCCCGACATCTGGCCGGTCGACGCTACCGCTTCGGCTTCTCAGGCGGCTGGACCACCCCGGTAGCCTGCGCCTGTGACCTCGAAGATCATCTACACGCACACCGACGAAGCCCCACTCCTGGCCACGTACTCGCTGCTGCCGATCATCCAGGCGTACGCCGCGGCGGCCGGTGTGGAGATCGACACCCGGGACATCTCGCTCTCCGGGCGCATCCTGGCCTCGTTCCCCGAGCGTCTGACGGCCGAGCAGCGCCACACCGACGACCTCGCGGAGCTCGGCGAGCTGGCCCAGAAGCCCGAAGCCAACATCATCAAGCTCCCCAACATCTCGGCGTCGATCCCGCAGCTCAAAGCTGCCGTCGCCGAGCTGCAGCGCCAGGGCTTCGACCTCCCCGACTATCCCGACGAGCCGGCCACCGACGAGGAGCACGACCTTCGGGAGCGCTACGACCGGGTGAAGGGATCTGCGGTGAACCCGGTCCTGCGCGAGGGCAACTCCGACCGCCGCGCGGCGCAGTCGGTGAAGCAGTACGCCCGGGCGCACCCGCACTCGATGGGCGCATGGTCACCAGAGTCGAAGACCAACGTCGCCACCATGACCGAGGGCGACTTCTTCCACGAGGAGCGGTCGGTCGTGGTTGGCGACCCCACCGACGTGCGCGTCGAGCACCTGGCCACCGACGGCACGTCCACGGTGCTCAAGCCATCGATCCCGCTGATGGCAGGTGAAGTGCTCGATGCCACCGTCATGCGCAAAGCGGCGCTCGACCCCTTCCTCGCCGCGCAACTCGAACGCGCGCAAGCCGAGGGTGTGCTGTTCTCCGTCCACCTCAAGGCCACGATGATGAAGGTGTCCGACCCGATCATCTTCGGGCACGCCGTGCGGGCCTTCTTCCCTGCGCTGTTCGCCGAGTACGGCGCGACCCTCGACGCGGCCGGCATCAGCGCGAACGACGGTCTCGGCAACCTGCTCACTGCCATCGAGGAGCTGCCGGCCGACACCCGCGACGCGATCAAAGCGGCCGTCGAACAAGGGCTCGCCGACGGACCCGCGCTGGCAATGGTCGACTCCGACCGCGGCATCACCAACCTCCACGTGCCGAGCGACGTGATCATCGACGCCTCGATGCCGGCCATGATCCGCACGTCGGGCCAGATGTGGAACGCGGCGGGTGAGCAACAAGACACGCTCGCGGTGATCCCCGACTCGAGCTACGCCGGCGTGTACCAGGTGGTCATCGACGACTGCCGTGCCCACGGGGCCTTCGACCCGGCCACGATGGGGTCGGTCCCCAACGTGGGCCTGATGGCGCAAAAGGCCGAGGAATACGGCTCGCACGACAAGACGTTCGAGATCGCCGCCGCCGGCACCGTGCGGGTCGTCGACGCCGACGGCCGCGTGCTGTTGGAACACGAGGTCGAGGCTGGCGACATCTGGCGGGCCTGCCAGACGAAGGATCTCCCGATCCAGGACTGGGTCAAACTCGCCGTGACCCGGGCTCGGGCCACGGGCTCGCCCGCCGTGTTCTGGCTCGACTCCGCCAGGGCGCACGACGCGCAGCTCATCGCCAAAGTCGAGCGCTACCTCGCCGACCACGACACCGAAGGCCTCGAGATCGCGGTGATGGCACCAGCCGAGGCCTGCGCCTTCTCCCTGGAGCGCATCCGCCGAGGCCTCGACACCATCTCGGTCACCGGCAACGTGCTGCGCGACTACCTCACCGACCTGTTCCCGATCCTCGAGCTCGGCACCAGCGCGAAGATGCTGTCGGTCGTGCCGCTGATCAACGGCGGTGGCTTGTTCGAGACCGGCGCGGGCGGCTCGGCCCCCAAGCACGTGCAGCAGCTGCTCGAGGAGAACTACTTGCGGTGGGACAGCCTCGGCGAGTTCCTCGCCCTCGGCGTGTCGCTCGAACACCTCGCCCAGACCACCGGCAACCCGAGAGCCCAAGTGCTCGCCGACACGCTCGACGTCGCCATCTCCCGGTTCCTCGAGGAGAACAAGTCACCGACCCGCCGCTTGGGCGGGATCGACAACCGGGGCAGCCACTTCTACTTGGCGCTGTATTGGGCGCAAGCGCTGGCCGCGCAGTCGAACGACGCCGAGCTGGCGTCGAAGTTCGCGCCGCTCGCCGAGCGCTTGGCCACCGACGAGGAGAAGATCGCGGGCGAGCTGCTCGCCGTGCAGGGCCACCCGGTCGAGCTCGGCGGCTACTACCACCCGGACCCGGCGTTGACGTCGGCGGTGATGCGCCCGTCGGGCACCCTGAACGACGCGCTCTCGCTCCTCGGCTGATCCAGCCGCTGGCAGCGGTCCGGCGGGTCACTTCACGTCGACGACGAGCCGCACGGGCGCGTTCGAGCTCTGCGACGGCTTGGCCTGGCAGTCGGGCCCCGGGCTCGAGCGGAAGCAGTACTGGAACTCGACGGTGGTGGTGCCGTTGCCCTTGGCGCGCACGATGTATGCCAACGACCCACCGCAGCCGGTCTCGCCGCTGCGGCACGATGAGTGGTAGTCCTCGGCGACCGACGCCACGCCAGGGTCGGGTTTGCGTGTCACGGTCCATTCGTCGCCGACGCTCGGGTTGACGTCGCCGACCTCCACGCGCACGCCGTGTCCCGCGGCGAGGTGCACGGTCTGGCTGCGCATCGACACGGTCTGGTCAGTCCCACCGCTGCCATCCGAGCAAGCGGACGCGAGCACGGCGAGCACGACGCCGAGCCCGGCGGCCACGGCTGCGGCGCGGCCCGCGGCGACCGGCCGCGGACCGGATCGACGCCTGGCAGGCCGGAGGTACGCGGACATGGTGGTCACCGTACGTGATGAGGCGGTCACGGATGGTCTGACGTCGGGCGGGACCCGCTGGTTCCCGAACGAGGTCGAGGTGGTCAAACAGGCCGCAGGCCGAGCCGCTCGGTGACCTCGGTGACCGAATCGGCGCGGTTCATCGTGTACAAGTGCACCCCGGGCGCGCCGGCGTCGAGGAGCTGGCGGGCCAGCTCAGTGGCCACGTCGACCCCGATGGCGCGCACGGCGGGCGGGTCGTCGGCCACCTCCTCGAGTCGGGCGTTGAGATCGTCCGGCACGCGGGTGTTGTTGATGGCGGCCATGCGACGCAGGCCCGCCACCCCCGTGAAGGGCATCACGCCGGGCAGCACCGGCTTGGTGCAACCGAGGTCGGCCAGCTCCGCGACCAGCGTGGTGTAGTCGGCCACGTCGAAGAAGAACTGCGTGATCGCGAAGTCGGCGACCGCGAGCTTCTCGGTCAGACGCTGACGGTCCGACACGCGATCGGCCGATCGGGGATGGATCTCCGGGTGGCAGGCAACCCCGATGGAGAAGTGGTCGAGCTCACGGACCAACTCCACCAGTTCGCTCGCGTACGTGTAGTCGCCGCCGGGATCGGAACCGTCGGCCGGCGGATCACCCGCCAGAGCCAAGATGTTGTGCACGTCGTTGGCCCGGTAGTGCGCCAACAGCTCCTCGAGCTCCGCGCGGCTGTGACCCACGCAGGTCAGGTGGGCCATGCACGGGAACGTGTAGCGCTTCGAGATCCGCTCGACGGCGTCGCGCGTGCGGTCGCGTGTGCTGCCGAGCGCGCCATAGGTGACCGAGGTGAACGACGGGCGTAGGCGGGCCAGCGCCTCGACGGTGTCGTCGAGGCGCCGCGCCGCCTCGTCGTTCTTGGGCGGCGAGAACTCGAACGACAACGTGGGACCTGCGACGAGCAGGTCGGCGATTCGGGTGACGGTCGCGGTCATGTCGCAGTGGACTTCTCGGCGCGGCGCTCCGCCGCCTGCACGGTGTTCTCGTACAACATCGCCCGGGTCATCGTCCCGACCCCGCCGAGGCGCGGCGACACCCAGCTGGCGACGTCGGCCACGTCGTCCGCCACGTCGGAGAGCACCTTCTTGCCCTCGTACTGCACACCGGCAGCGACCACGACCGCGCCGGGCCGGACCATGTCCTTGGTGAGAATCCCAGGTGCGCCGGCCGCCGCGACCACGATGTCGGCCTGGCGGGTGTAGCTGGCGAGATCGGCGACCCCCGTGTGCACGACGGTGACCGCGGCGTTGGCGTTCGGTCGCTTCAACGTGAGCAGGTTGGCGAGCGGCCGGCCGATGGTCATGCCGCGGCCGATGATCACGACGTGCTGGCCGGCGACCTCGACGCCGTAGCGCTCCAGCAGCACGACGATGCCCGCAGGCGTGCAGGCGAGCGGCGCGTCGACGCCTTGCACGAGCTTGCCGAGGTTCACCGGGTGGAGACCGTCGACGTCCTTGTCGGGGTCGACCCGCAGCAACAGCCGCTCGAAGTCGAGGTGCTTCGGGAACGGGTACTGCATCAGGTACGCGTCGACCTTCGGGTCTTCGTTGAGGCGATCGATCACGGCCTCGACGTCAACGTGGGTGGCGTCGGCGGGCAATCGCTCGTCGACGCTGTCGATGCCCAGCTCGGCGCAGTCGCGGTGCTTCATGGCCACGTAGTTGGCGCTCGGCCCGTCGTCGCCCACCAGTACGGTGCCGAGCCCTGGCGTGATCCCCTGTGCCTTCAACGCCTCGATCCGCTCGAGCAGGCGCACCTGCATCTCCGCTGCGAGGGCCTTCCCGTCGAGGATCTGCGCCGTCATACCTCAAAGGTTACGGCCCGCGGCCCGCGACCCCGTCCGCCAGCGCTCATCTGACCCGATCGAGCTGCAACACGCCGTCGACCCGCAGCCGCAGCTGCCCCCGGCCCGTCTTGTCGAGGCGCATCGGCGCCGCGCGGTCGGCGAGGCGCCGGCGCAACAGGATCAGTCGGCTCTCGAGGTTGTCGCGAAACGCCGGGAGCCCCAGCGACGGGTCGAGACGAAGCTCGCGGTTGGTGAAGTCGACCTGGCCGGCGGCCTGGTAGCGCTCCAAGATCGTCCAGAGCACCCGTCCCGCCACTCCCTTGATCAGGTAGTCGCCGGCGACGAACACGCTGCCATCGACGTCGTAGTGACGCACGAGGATCGCCTCATCCCCTGCTGCACTGCGGACCGGCTGGTGATCCGTCTGCAATGCACGCGACGGTTCGCTGACCGAACGCGGCGCGGCTGCCGGTCGGCCTGACGGTAGCGACCCGGCCGCAGCCTCACGGTTGCGCTCTGCCTCGATGGCCGATCCGATGAGCGTGGCCGCGATGGTCAACCGCTGCTCGTCGGCGTCGGTGAAGGCGGCCACCCGTGAGCTCTCCACGGCGACCACACCCACCAGTTGCCCGCCCGCCATCGCCGGCACGGCGATCCGGCTCTGGGCGCCATCGAGCTGCGGCGTGTCGATCTCGCGACCTGGCAGGTCGTGTCCCTCGGCCTCGAACGACCGGCGGACGGTACGTGTGTACTTGCCGAGCTGGCCGAGGTTCCCCGTCCGGATCGCCGCGCAGCGCGCCGCGGCGAGGCCAACTGTCCCCACGCCCACCGCCACTTCGGAGCCAACCCCCGATTCGTCGTAGCCGCGACTCGCGATCGTGAACAACCGATCGTTGCCTTCATCCGCCAGCAGCAGCGACACGTGTGCGTGGCCGAGCAGATCGACCAGCCCGTCGACCGCGAGGGCCACGATCGTGTCGAGGTCGGTCGCCCGCCCCAGACGTCGGGCGAGTTCCGCCAGCACGTCGAGCCCGACCACCGTCCCCTCGTCGACGTCCGCGGTGGTGGGCGCCGCGGGCGGCTCCGACGTGCGATGGGGCGGGGCACCGGGGGTGAAGCGATGGACGTCGACGACCCGGTAGATGTCGGCGGCACGGAGCTTGAACACGCCTTCCATGCCGGACTCCGAGGCGATCTGCTCGATGTCTTCGCGCAGTGCGTCGAACACGCTGCCTTGGCGTTCTGTGCGCTCGAAAACGAGCGTGAGGCGGTACTCGTCGTACGTGTGCGGGTCGATGAGCAGCACGCTCGCCCGGGGGTTGCTGACCAGGTTCCGTGACGTCTTGGAGAAGAACTGGTTCGACAGCGCGACCCGCTCGTCGTCGACCTGGCGGACCCTCGACAGGTACGTGATGTTCGGCTCGCCGGTGTCCGACGCCGTCGCGATCACGCCCGGTACCCCACCCTGGAAGCAACGGGCGAGGTCGCGGAGCGCCAACGGCGCCTCCGAGGTGCCGGACCGCCCGGTGCTCATCGATGACCTTCCGCAACGTCCGAATCGAGCGTCTCCACCCGTGATCCCGCCGCCGGCCCCGGTGTCTGGTCGAACACCTCATGGGCCACCAGCTCGTAGGGGACCACCTGTCGGGGACGCCACCGCTCGAGCAGCTCGCGATCCGTGTGGTCGGTGGCGACGATGTCGCCGAAGAAGTCGTCGCAGTACCGGCTCGAGCAGTCGGCGTCGCCCTGGCGAACCGCGACGCGGTCAACCACCTCGCCCTTGAGCTGGAGCGAGCGCAGCGTCTCGACGGAGGTGGCGGTCACGGCCACCGATGCGCCCGGCCGAACCAGATCGAGCAACCGCTGATCCGACGCGTCGAGCAAGAGCCGTAACGGCACGCCCGGCCGTGCAGTCTCGTCGGTGGTCATCGACACCACCCGCAGGCCCCAACCCCGACCTGCGCAGGGCAGGCCGTCGTCGTCGACCAGGCCGACGATCAACGCGCACCCGCTGTGCAGGAAGGCCACGTCCTCTGGCTCTAGCAAACGGAACCTCCACCCTCGCCCGCCGCCCGGGCTGCCCTCGTGTCCAAAGCCGCGGTCTGGGACCTGCGCGGACAGGTCGCCCGAGCCGCGGCTCGCCTCCTTAGCGACTTGTGAGCATTCTCTCACGAGCCATTCATCCCCACGTGAAGATGCAGCTGCCGCACGATCGGTCGGACACCTGGAACCCGACCGAAAGGCATCGTCATGTCCCTCATCGAAACCACCCGTCCCCGGCTCGTGCCGGTCACGTTCGACCTCTACCGCGACATCCACAAGGGGATCCGCGCCGAGCTGTTCACGATCACCAGCAGCGCGGGGAGCCTCGATCCCGCCGATCAGGGCGCGCGCGAGCGGCTGGCAGGGCGAGTCCGACGTCTCGTCGACCTTCTCGTCACGCACGCGGAGCACGAGGACGGGGCGATCCAGCCAGTCCTCGAACAGCAGCTGCCGGACCTGGCCGAGCAGGTTGCGACCGACCACGAGACCCTCGAAGCGCGGGTACAGGGTCTCGCCGTCATGGCCGACGAGTGCGTCAACGAGGCCGAGCAGCACCAGCGGGTCGCGGGCCACGTCCTCTACCTGGAGTTGGCATCGTTCACCAGCGCGTACCTGGCGCACCAGGACCTCGAGGAGCGGGTCTTGATGCCCGCGATCGAACGGGCCGTCGGCGTCGACGAGGTCATCGCGATCCACCAGGCCATCATCGGGAGCATGCCTCCAGCGGAACTCGTGCCCGGCCTCGTCGCCATGATCCCGGCGATGAACGTCGACGACCGTACCGAGCTCCTTGCGGGGATCCGCATGTCGGGCCCGCCGGAGGCATTCGACGGCGTGTGGGAGCTGACCGGCTCGCTGCTCGATGCCACCGACCTCGCCGCGCTCCGCGCCCGGCTCGGTCTGGCCTGACCCTCGCCGGGCTGCGGCCCGCAACCGCGGCAACAGGACGGGGCACGTGGATCACACGACCCGCCCCGTCCTGCGCCGTCGAGGCTCCGCGACGTCGCCCGGACCGGAGGGTCGACCAGATCAGCGAGTCAACCCGTTCGCTGGACGACCGACCACAGACCGGCACCGGCCCGGGCGGCGACGCCACCCCACTGCCCCGGAAGCGCGGCCGCGACCTCCTCGGGTGGCAAATGGATCGGGGTCTGCTCCCCGCTCGAGTTCACCCAGACGACCACACCGTCGGGTGCGACCACCCGTGCAACCTCATCGGGGAACAAGAACATGTTGACGAGCACGATCGCATTCGCCGCATCGTCCGCCAACGGCAGCCGGGACGCGTCGGCCAACACCCGGGCAGAAGGTGCCGGCGGCGCGAGCCGCAGCATCTCGGGGGTGAGCTCCACGGCGACGGCCTGGTCCCAGCGGCTCGCCAGCTCACTGGAGTACGCGCCGGTACCGCTGCCCGGCTCGACCGCCAGTCCGGCCGGTGCGTGGCCCAGCGCCGCGAGGCCGCGGTCGAGCGCGTCGACGACCACTTGTCGCCGTTCGGGCGAAGTGCGCGTGTGCCACTCCGACGCCAGCGCGCCGAACAGGTGACGGACCTCGTCGCGGGCACCGTCGTCCCAACCACCGGCCTCCACACCAGCGGCGCGCCGGGTGACGCGTCGCATCGGGTGGTCGTCGCCTTGGCGGTGCTGGGCCGCGTGACCCGCGATTGCCTTGTCATCAAGCCAGCGGATCACGTGATCCTCCACCCCGTCAGTGCAAGAAGTGGCGCTCGCCGGTGAACACCATCGCCACGCCGAGCTCGTCGGCCCGGGCAATGTTCGCCTCGTCGCGCAGCGCGCCACCGGGTTGCACGATCACGGCCGCGCCGGCAGCTGCGGCGGCCTCGATGCCGTCGGGGAACGGGTAGAACGCGTCGGACGCGCACGCGCCGCCCTGGGCCCGGCCATCGGCCTTGGCCGCGGCGAGCTGGCCGGACTCGACCCGGTTCTGCTGGCCGGCGCCGATGCCCCAGGCCGTGCGGTCCTTGACCAGCACGATCGCGTTCGAGCGCACCCATCCCACCAGCCGCCAGGCCAGTGCGGCGTCGGCCATCTCGGCCTCCGTGGGCTTGCGCTCGGTGACGACCTGCCAGTCGGACGGCGCGGCCTGGAACGAGTGGGCGTCCTGCAACAGGTAGCCGCCGCCGATCTGGCGCAGCTCGAACCGCTCCGACGTGGGCGCCGGCGCCGTGAGGATCCTCGTGTTCTTGCGCTTGGCGATCAGCGCATCGACCACGCCGGCGTCGTAGCCGGGGGCGATGATCACGTCCGCCTGCGCGGCCTCGACCACGCGCTCGACGGTGGCGGTGTCGACCGAGCGGTTGAACGCCACGATCCCACCGAACGCCGACCGGCTGTCGCACTCATACGCACGCTGGTACGCCTCGGCCAGCGTCGACGCGATCGACACCCCACACGGGTTGGCGTGCTTCACGATCACGACCGCAGGCTCATCGCCGAGGTCGTGCACGCAGCGCCACGCCGCGTCGGCGTCGTACAAGTTCAGGTAGCTCAGCGCCAGGCCCGAGTGCTGCTCGATGGCGTCCCACCAGCTCCTGGTGTTCGCCCGGCGGTAGCGGGCCCCACGCTGGTGCGGGTTCTCGCCGTAGCGGGTGACTTCGACCCGTTCGAGCGCCAAGTGGTACGTCGGCGGCAGCTGGTCGGCGGGGATCGCCCCTTGGGTGTCGAACCAGTCGACGATCGCGGCGTCGTACGCCGCCGTCACGGCGAACGCCTTGCGGGCGAGCTCGAGTCGCCGCTGGGACGACAGCGCGCCATGCGCACGGACCTCGTCGAGCACCGGCTCGTAGTCGGTGGGATCCACCACCACGCCCACGTGCGCGTGGTTCTTGGCGGCGCCTCGCACCATGGTTGGCCCACCGATGTCGATCAGGTCGACGGCGCCGGCGTTGCCGCCATGGGTGAACACTGCCGGATCGGCGCCGAACGGGTAGAGGTTCACCACGACGAGGTCGAACGGGTCGATGCCGTGGGCCTGCATGTCCGCCTGGTGCTCGGGATCGGTCGGGTCGGCGAGGATCCCGCCATGCAGCTTGGGGTGCAACGTCATCACCCGGTGGCCGAGGATCGCCGGTGAGCCGGTGAGGTCGGCCGTGTCGGTCACCGCGATGCCGGCCTCGGCCAACGCCTTGGCCGTCCCGCCGCTCGACACGAGCTCCCACCCGAGATCAGCCAGCCCCTTCGCGAAGGGCACGATGCCGGACTTGTCGTAGACGGAAAGCAAGGCCCTCACAGATCGGCTCCTCGGCGTTGGTGGGACATCGGGGGATGGGCAGCGTTCACGGCAGCACGCGTCCGCGCGCCAGGACCTCGCGGACGGTCGTGGTGTACAGCGCCCGCTCGACCTCTTTGATGCGCTCGTGCAAGGTCGCCTCGGTGTCGTCGGGTCGCACTTCCACCGCCTCCTGGGCGAGGATCGGCCCGGTGTCGACCTCGAGGCCGGCGACGTGCACCGTGCAGCCAGTGACCTTCACACCGGCCGCCAGCGCATCACGCACCGCGTGCCAGCCGGGGAACGCCGGCAACAGCGCCGGATGCGTGTTGAGGATCCGACCGCCGAACCGCTCGTGCATCGGCTCAGAGAAGATCGTGCCGAAACCGGCCATCACGACGAGGTCGATCCCGGCCTCGTCGAGCACCCCGGCCATCTGTGCGCTGTACGCGCCACGATCGAAGTCGGGGCCGTAGCTGTCGCGCTCGACGAGCACGTGGCCGATGCCCGCGCGCTCGGCCACTTCGAGGCCTCGGCAGGCCCGGTCGGCGGCGACGAGCGCCACGGGCAGACCTGCTTCGAGGAACGCTTCGAGGATCGTGCCGCTCCCTGACACCAGCACCGCCAAACGCACGACGCAGCACGCTACCAGCGCGCTCGACCGGTGATTTCGGCCAGCGACGCGCATGGTCCGCGTTCGTTCGGGTAACGGCGGCGGCTCCACCGCGCAAGATCCCGGTCACGCAGAGCGGGCGTCGCCTATCGTGACGGCGTTCGCCGCGGGCGAACGGGCGACGGCGTACGACACCAACCTGCCGAACTCATGCGACCACTGCACAGGAGGGCTTCGCCCACATGACCAAGAAACCGACGCTCGGCCAGATCCTGGTCATGGCCGGCGGAGTACTCACCTTCATCTTCGGATTCCTCGACTGGTTGAAGTCGCCGATCGGTGGCTCCGGGATCAACGCCTGGTCGAGTGACTCGCTGCCGGGTTTGTTCCCGTGGGCGACGACGTCCGTGGTGCTGTGCCTGGCCGTCGCGGCGCTCGTCGCCGCCAAGGTCTTCGCCGGCAACCTCCCCGAGAAGCTGTGGATCTTCACGCTGAACCAACTCGTGATCATCGTCGGTGCGGGCGGGCTGTGGCTGGTGCTCAGCCTGCTGATCTCCAACAAGCACGGCGCCGACACCGGCATCGGCCTCATCTTGAGCATCTTCGGCACGGCGGCCGTGCTCGCCGGGGGCATCCTCGACGAGCTCGGCATCGATCCGCTGAACAAGCCGGTTGCGGCGGGGGGCCCCGGCGGGCAGCCGTGGGGCCAGCCCGGCGGCCAGCCCCCGCAACCCGGGTGGGGCCAACCACAAGCTCCCCAGCAGCCGCCCGCGCCGGGTTGGGGCCAGCCGCAGGCACCCTCTGCGGCCCCTCCGCCACCCGCTCCGCAGGCGCCCCCCGGCCCGCCGCCAGCACCTCCCGCGCCGCCGACCGGCGACCAGCCGCCACCACCTCCGGGGCAGGCGTTCTGATCGGTTGACCCCTCGGCCAGGCCGTGCGGCTTGACCGGGGGGTCAAATCACCACGAGGCTGTTCGCCGCATGTGTCCGAGCTCCAGCCTCCCGCGCCCCGACGCGCCGCTCCGCGTCGCCCTGCTCGCGTACCGCGGCAAGCCGCACGTGGGTGGCCAGGGCATCTACATCCGGCACCTCGCCAAGGCGCTGGTCGACCTCGGGCACTCCGTCGAGGTGCTGGCCGGCCAGCCGTACCCCGTGCTCGACGAGCGGGTCCCGCTCACCAAGCTGCGCAGCCTCGACATCTACAACGATCACTTTCCCATGCGGATGCCAGGCGTGTGGGAGCTCAAGGACTGGAAGGACGCGGTCGAGGTCGCGTCGTTCATGGGTGGGTCGTTCCCCGAGCCGCTGGCGTTCTCGCTGCGGGCGTGGGACAACCTCCGACACCGGATCGGTGAGTTCGACCTGGTCCACGACAACCAGACGCTCGGCTACGGCCTGCTCGGCATCCAGCGCGACTTCCCGCTGCTGTCGACCATCCACCACCCCATCACCGTCGACCGCCGCCTCGAGCTCGAGCACGCCACCAGCGCCTACAAGCGGCTCACGCTGCGGCGCTGGTACTCCTTCACCCACATGCAGACCCGGGTCGCCAAGCGGATGCAGCGCGTGATCACGGTGTCGGAGAACTCGATGGCCGACATCCACCGCGACCACGGCGTGCCGCTCGAGCGGATGCACGTGGTGCCCGTCGGTGTCGACCCCGAGCTGTTCCGGCCGATGGCCGACGTCGCCCGGGTGCCTGGTCGCCTGGTCACCACCGCCAGCGCCGATGTCACCATGAAGGGTCTCGCGTTCCTGCTCGAGGCCATGGCCAAGCTGCGCACCGAGCGCGACGACCTGCACCTCACGGTCATCGGGCGCAAGAAGGAAGGCGGCGCGTCGGCCCGCAAGATCGACGAGCTGGGCCTCGCCGACGCCGTCGAGTTCATCACCGGCGTGTCCGACGAGCGCATCGTCGAGCTGTACGCCGAAGCCGAGCTGGCCGTGGTGCCGTCGCTGTACGAGGGCTTCTCGCTCCCGGCCATCGAGGCCATGTCGTGCGGCGTCCCGCTCGTGGCGACGACCGGCGGCGCGCTCCCCGAAGTGGTCGGCGCCGACGACGACACCGCGCTGCTGGTCCCCCCCGGCGACGCCGACGCGCTCGCAGCCCGCATCCGTGGCGCGCTCGGCGACCCCGAGCTGCGCGCCAGGGTGGGGGCTGCCGGTCGCCGGCGGGTGATCGACCAGTGGAGCTGGAAGGCCACCGCGCTCAAGACCGTCGACCAATACCGGGCCCTGCTCGCCGAGCGGGCCGAACGAAGCGCCAAGGCGTGACCGAAGGCCGCCACACCTGATGCTCACCGTCGACTACGCCACCCTCGGTGTCGCCGCAGGCGACCGGCTCCTCGACCTCGGGGCCGGCGGGGGCCGCCACGCGTTCGAGGCGTTCCGGCGGGGCGCGCACGTGGTGGCCCTCGACTACAACGGCGTCGAGCTCCCCGAGGTGCGCGGCCTGTTCGGGGCGATGCTCGAGGCCGGCGAGTGCCCACCCGGCACCACGGCGAGCTGCGCCCGCGGCGATGCGTGCTGCCTGCCCTTCCCCGACGGGTCGTTCGATCGGATCATCGCCTCGGAGGTCTTCGAGCACGTGCCTGACGACGTCGCCGCGTACCGAGAGCTCGCACGGGTGCTGCGCCCGGGAGGCACGATGGCGCTGACCGTGCCGTCATGGTTCCCCGAAAAGGTGTGCTGGGCGCTGTCCGACCAGTACCACGCGCCGTTCGTCGAAGGGGGCCACGTGCGCATCTACACCGAGCGCGCGGTCCGCGACCGCCTCGACGCGGCCGGCCTGAACCCCACCGGGTCACACCGAGCGCACGCCCTCCACTCGCCGTACTGGTGGTTGCGCTGCGCGGTCGGGCCGACCAACGAGACGAATCCCCTGGTCAAGGCGTACAAGCAAGTGCTCACCTGGGACATCGTCGGCGCGCCGGTGGTGAGCCAGGTCACGCGCACGACCGAGCGGGTGCTCAACCCGGTGCTCGGCAAGTCCCTCGTCGTGTACGCCACCAAACCGCAAGCCGTCGGCTCCGACGCGGGCGCCGCTGATCGCGACCGAGAGGAGACCGCTCGTGTCTGAGCCTCTGGCCATCCCCGAAGTGACGGGCGTGTTGAGCGCCGACGAGCTGTGCCGCACGGCCGACGCCATCGCCGAGTGGCAGCTCCCCAACGGCATGATCCCGTGGGTGCCTGGCGGCCACGCCGACGTGTGGAACCACGTCGAAGCGGCGATGGCTCTGGCCGTGGCCGGCAACCGTGGTGCCGCAGAGCGGGCCTACGGGTGGCTGGTCGGCATCCAGCGCCCCGACGGCGCCTGGCACCAGTACTACCTGGCCGACCGGATCGAGCAGGACAAGCTCGACGCCAACTGCGTGGCGTACGTGGCGGCCGGCGTGTGGCACCACTGGCTGTTGTACGGCGACCGGGGCTTCGTCGAGGAGCTCTGGCCGGTGGTCGAGCGGGCCATCGACTTCGTGCTCGAGCTCCAGCAACCCGGCGGCGAGATCCTCTGGGCCCGCCACGCCGACGGCACGCCGTGGTCGTTCGCGCTGCTGACCGGTTCGTCGAGCATGTGCCACAGCCTCCGGTGCGCGATCGCCATCGCCGAGCTGCTCGGGCGCGACCGCCCCGACTGGGAGCTGTCCGCCGCACGCCTGGCCCACGTGGTGGCTGCGCACACGCGGGGCGACGCGCCCGACGCCTTCGCCCCGAAGCACCGCTGGGCCATGGACTGGTACTACCCGGTGCTGGGCGGGGTGCTGGTGGGTGAAGAGGCCCTCGCCCACCTCGACGACCGCTGGAAGACGTTCGTGATGCCCGACCGCGGCGTGCGGTGCGTGTCCGACCGGCCCTGGGTCACCGTGGCCGAGACCTGCGAGTGTGCGCTGGCGTTGCTCGCGGCCGGCGACGCGGCTCGGGCGACCGAGCTGTTCGAGTGGGCCCAGCAGTACCGCGAGCCGTCGGGCCGCTACTGGACCGGCACCGTCTATCCCGACGAAGTCCACTTCCCCGGCGGCGAACAGTCGACGTACACCGCCGCAGCGGTCATCTTGGCCGCCGACGGGCTGTCGGGCGCCACGAAGGGCTCGGCGCTGTTCACCGACGCCGATCGCGTGCTGCCAGATCTCGTGCTCGACACGGCCGACCCGGTACCCGACATCGACTGAAGCGCCCACACCCGGTCGCCAGGCTCGTCACCCCGGCTCGACCGGCGGGTCAGGTGATCGAGGTGCGGTTGGGAGACATGGCGCTCGGCGCCACGGCTCCAGACTCGTCATCTCCGCCGAGGCGGCTCTCGGCCGCCAGCTCGTCCTCGATCTCCTCGTCGACCGGGGTGTGGTGGTGTGCCCCCCAGATCAGCCGGTCGAGCACGAGGAAGCGGATCACCCACAGCACGCCGAAGCCCGCCAGGCTCGATCCGTTGATCCACACCAGCGAGTCCGAGTGCTGCTTGACCCAGTGCACGAACACGGTCGACAGCACCAAGCCGGCAAACGCGAAGCCCCAAAATGGCGCCACTTCCTTGAGGAGGTGGCTGCGCCCGTCACGGCCCCACACCCAACGCTTGCTGAGCAGGTAGCACGGGACGGACGAGACCGACACCGCAGCGATGTTCGACACCGCCGCGTCGACGCCGAAGAACTTGTACAGCACGGTCAAGGTGAGCTGCGTGATCACCACACCGACGGCCGACACGAGGCCGTACCGGATCAGCTTCTGGCCCGCATGCGACCGCGCGAGCTCCATGAGCGCCCCGGGGCGCAGCGAGTCCACGGCGTTCAGCGTAGTGGTGGAGATGCCGGCGGTTCCCAACGGGCATGCGAAGATCTCGCGATGACCCAAGCGGCGGTGGACGGCCTGATCGCACTGCTCGACCTCGAGGCGATCGAGGTCAACATCTTCCGTGCCAACAGCCCCGACGAGACCCGCCAACGCGTCTTCGGTGGCCAAGTCGCGGGCCAGGCGTTGGTGGCGGCGGCGCGCACGGTCGACGCCACTCACCGGGTGCACTCCCTGCACGCGTACTTCCTCCGGCCCGGTGATCCCACGGTGCCCCTGCTGTACGAGGTCGACCGCATCCGTGACGGGCGGTCCTTCACCACCCGGCGGGTGATCGCGATCCAACGCGGCAAGGCCATCTTCAACTTGTCGGCCAGTTTCCACGTGGCTGAACCCGGCCTCGACCATCAAGTCGAGATGCCCGACACGCCGGCGCCGGAGTCGCTCCCCGACTTCGCCGAGCGTTGGTCCCCGCATGCCGACTCGCTCGGCGAGTGGTACCACCGGCCCCGCCCGATCGACACCCGCCACGCGGACTGGAGCCCGGGCGACCGGGCACGCCCCCTCCCGCCGCACCAGCGAGTGTGGTTGCGCGCCGACGGCCGGCTGCCCAACGACCCGGTGCTGCACACCTGCGTCCTCACCTACGCATCAGACATGACGTTGCTCGACACCAGCTTGTTGCCCCACGGCGGCAGCTACCACGAAGACCACCTGATGATGGCCAGCCTCGATCACGCCATGTGGTTCCACCGGCCGTTCCGCGCCGACGAGTGGCTGCTGTACGCGCAGGACACGCCATCGGCTTCCGGCGCCCGCGGCCTCGCCCGCGGCCTGGTGTTCACCCGCGACGGATCGCTCGTGGCGTCCGTGGTGCAGGAAGGGCTGATCCGGCCGGTGTGAGGGCCGACGGAACGTCGTCAGCGGCCGTGGGCGATGTAGTCGTGCAGGACCCGGGTCTCGCTCTCGAGGTCGCTGATGCGGTCACGGACCGCGTCGCCGATGCTGACGATGCCGACCAACATGCCTTCCTCGATGACGGGGACATGGCGCACCCGGCGTTCCGTCATCTTGGTCATCAGTTGCTCGACCGTGGTCTCGAGCCGGCACGTGACGATGTCGCGGGTCATCACCGTGGTCACGTGATCATCGAGCACCTCGGCGCCGCGCCGGGCCAGCGCGGTGACGATGTCGCGCTCGGACACCACCCCTCGGATGTCCGATCCTGTTGCGGACACGACCGCGGCGCCGATGCCGTGTTCGGTCAGCAGGGAGGCGACGTCGGCCACCACCGCGTCGGGCGACACGGTGAACACCTGGGTGCCCTTCACGTCGAGCAATCCGCTCACTCGCATGAGGTACCTCCTCGTTCAGGCGACCCATGAAACCAGACTTTGTGCGCTTGTGCCCGCCCGGCTCGTCAGCGCTGGTAGCGGTACACGTTGGTGTCTCGGCGCTCGAACCCGATGCGCTGGTAGAGCCGGTTGGCCGCCTCGCGACTGGCTCGGCTCGTGAGGTCGACGGACGTGGCGCCGCGCTCGGCGGCAAGGTCGAGCGCCCGGCGGTTGAGGGCTTCGCCGACACCGCGCCCGCGTGCGTCACCGTCGACCACGACGTCTTCGATCCACGCCCGCAGACCGGTCGGGATCCGGAACAGGGCGAGGGTCATCGACCCGAGGATCGCGGCCGCCCCTTCGCGCTCGGTGTCCCGCGCGAGCAACAGGACCGTGGCCGGCGAGCCGACGATCTCCGCGAGCGCTTCCGCGCTGGGCGGAGGGTTCGAGGTCGAGAGCTGCGGGATGAGCCGCTCGAACGCGGCAACGAGCTCCGGCGTGACCTCGGTTGCTTCGGCGATCTCGATCATGCGCGCCCATTGTGGCCCAGCGGGGTCCGGCCAGAGGCACGACCGGCGCCGGCCGGTAGCGTGCAGGTGATGGAGCACGTGCGGTGGTCGGCCCGGCCAACCCTCCGCCAGCCCACGCTGGTCGCGGCGTTCGCCGGTTGGAACGATGCGGGTGACGCCAGCACCTCCGCGGTCCGCTACCTGGCCGACCAGTGGGACGCGGAGCCGGTCGCGGAGATCGACGCCGAGGAGTTCTTCGACTTCACCGAGACCAGGCCGTGCGTCGAACTGGTCGACGGCATCACGCGCCAGATCACGTGGCCGTCGACCACGGTCAACGTCGCCACCGCACCGGGCCGGGCCGACGGCCCGGATCAGGATGTCGTGCTGTTGCTCGGCACCGAGCCCCAGCTGCGGTGGCGCACGTTCTGCCGGCAGATCACCGACATCGCGTTCGCGCTCGGCGTCGAAGAGGTGATGGTGCTCGGGGCGCTGCTCGCCGAAGTTCCGCACTCGCGCCCCGTACCGATCACGGGGTCCGCGAGCGACCCTGCGACGGTGCTGCGCCACGGCCTGCGGCGCTCGCGCTACCAGGGTCCGACCGGCATCGTCGGCGTGCTGCACGACGCTTGCAACCGTGAAGGTCTCGCCACCGTGTCGCTGTGGGCCACCGTGCCCAGCTACGTGCCCGGCACGGCCTCTCCGCGAGCCGCACTGGCGCTCGTCGAGCGGGCCACCGCGGTGCTCGACACCGATGTCGACACCACCCTGCTCGCGATGGGCGCCGACCGCTACCTCCACGAGCTCGACCAGCTGGTCGCAGCCGACGACGACTCCGCGGCGTACGTCCGCGGTCTCGAGGAGCGCGTCGACGGTGGCGCGGCCGATGCCGAGCTCACCGCCGAAGATCACGTCGGCGGGCCGGCCGACCACCCGGCCGGCGAGGGCCACCACCCGCCGTTCACCGACGCCGACGCCCAACGGGTTGCCGACGAGGTGGAGCGGTTCTTGCGCGAGCGCCCCGACGAGCCCGGATGAGCCTCACCCCCTCCTGCGTGTGGCGCACAACCGATGAGGTGATTCGCGCCCTCGATCGCCAGCTTGGCGACCCCCTTGACGCGTACGTCAACGGGAGCCAGACCTGGCTCCGCGACGACGGCCCCGGCGGGATCACCCTCGAATGGCGGCTGCACCCCGTGGCGGGTTACGAGCGCCCACCCGACGTGGCGAGCCACTACGACGTCTTCCCGTCGATCGCGTTCGCGCTGGCAAACGACGACGAACCTGCCACCGCCGCAGCAACCTTGTGGGACGGCCTGGAGGCTTTCCCCGCCTACGAGGACGAAGTCGAGCCCGCGCAGCTCGCGGCCGCGGTCACCCAGGCGCTCGGCATCGCACCGGACCGCTGTGGCCTCGTCGACCACGACGCCGTCGCCGCCGAATGGGAACGCGCGGGTGGCTCGACCTCGGTGGTCGACGCGTTGCTGACCCAGCTCGACGCGTACCCATCGAGTTCGGCCGATCCCTCCCCGTAGCGCCGAGTGGGCACTTCCGATTGACCTCAGCCCCTTTCATGGCAAGACTCGGGCCAGTGCCCCGATGGCGGCATCGCTACCGCCCCCACGACGAAAGCAGGTTCCCCATGGGATTCCTCGACAAGGTGAAGAGCAAGATCTCCGGCCACGAAGAGCAGGTCGGCAAAGGTCTCGACAAAGCTGGCGAAGTGATCGACCAGAAGACCGGCGGCCAGCACACCGACCAGATCGACACTGCGGTCGACAAGGCCAAGGATGCGCTCGGCGTCCCCGAGGACGGCGACCAGGCCCAAGCCTGAACCAAGGAGGCCCTCATGGGACTGCTCGACAAGGTCAAGGACACGATCAGCAAAGGTGCGGACAAGGCCAAGCCGTTGGCCGACCGTGCCGCCGAGCTGGCCCGAGAGGGCGCCGACAAAGCCAAACCGCTGGCCGACAAGGCCGCCGGCAAGGTTCGCGAGGGCGCGGAACGGGCCCGCCCGCTCGCCGAGAAGGCCAAGGACCGCGTGACCGGACAAGCGGCCACCGCGGAGGGCGCCGCCGCAGATGCTGCTGGCGGCACCGACCCGGTCTCGGAAGCGCCCGCGAACCCGCCCACCGAGGGCCCGGTCGACACCAACGACGACGGGACCGTCGGGCACGCCTGACGCCGGGTCGGCGGACCCGCCCGCGGTCCGCCGGCCAGGGCGCCTTCCACGCGGGCTGAGCTACGTGACCCCTGGGTGTGGATCCCCGTCGCGCCACGGCTGTGTGCGCGGCAGGTCGAACACCGGCTCGACCGCTTCGCCGCGCAGCACCGCGAACGCGCGCTCGCCCCAGAGCTGCACGCCGGCGAGCGGTTCGGGGAGGTCGTCGGGCGAGAACCAACCGACATCGGCGCACTCCAGCGGATGCGCCCGCAGCTCCCCGCCGATGGCCTGGCAGTGGAAGATCAACGAGTACAACGGCGTCCGCGTGAAGCCCAGCCGGATCCCGTCGAGCACGCCGATCAGGCGGCGCACCTCGATCTCGATGCCGGTCTCCTCACGCACTTCCTTGACGGCCACTTCGGAAGCCGAGTAACCGACGTCGGCCCAACCGGTCGGGTACAGCCACACACCCGAGTCGGCTCGCTTGATGAGCAGGATCTCGCCGAGGTCGTTGCCGACCACCGCGCCGATCGCGACTTTCGGGGTGACGTAGCCCGGCACGCCCTTGCCGACCGTCCGGAGCCACTCGTCGACGGTGGCGTCACGGTCGTAGCCGTGACCCGACTTGGCGCGGATGTCGGCCGCGACGGCCAGCACCTCCTCGAACCGCTCCCGCTCGTAGAGGTTCTCGGTGAAGCCGAGGCCCGTGCGGGCGATCCCCGACAGCGCTTCGGACCACCGGATCAGATCGGCCTCGGAGATCGGACCCTCTCCCCGGTCAGGCGACGACGCGCTCGGTTCCTCGGCCATCCCCCGCACGCTATCTGGCCTGTCCGCCCCGGTCCCTACCCGCCCGGATCGGCGACGGCCATGACCGCCCGCTCGATCTCCGCGAGGTAGCGCGGGTCGTCGATCTTCGCCCCCACGGCGTCGACCACATAGAAGGCGTCGACCACCTGCGCGCCCAACGTCTGCACTTTGGCGGTGTGGACGTCGAGGTCGAGCTCGGCGAGCGCCCGGGTGAGGCGGTACAGCAGCCCCACCGAGTCCGGCGCGGACACCTCCACCACCGTCGAGCCCCGCGACGCCTCGTTGTCGATCACCACGCTCGGCGCCGGCCCACCGAGCACCCGGGGTTGCGGTGGGTACAACCGGGCCCGTTCCTTCACTCGGGCGTCCACGGCGAGCTGGCCGGCGATCGCCCGATGGAGGTCGTCGAGCACGCTCGGCCACCGCTGCGTCCACTCGCCGCCCACATCGCGCGATCCCACACCGGCCGGTCCGACCTTGAACTCCTCGAGCGCCATCCGCTCCCCGGTGCTCACCGCGTTCGCCGAGAGGACGTCGAGCCCGTGCAGCGCCAGGGTGCCGGCCACGCGCGCGAGCAGACCAGGTCGGTCCGGCGCGACCACCGTGAGGAGGTCGTCCGACGCGTCGATCGAGACCACACCGGCCGCGAGGAGCGCGGCCTGCTCAGGGGAGGGGAACTGCACCGGTGGCACCGGCGGCGGCCCGCCAGTGAGCACTTGGCGCGTGCGGGCCACGAGCTCCGCGATCAGTTCGGCCTTCCACGGGCTCCACGCGGCCGGGCCGGTGGCCTGCGAGTCCGCGATGCACAGCGCGTGGAGCAAGTCGAGCACCAGCTCAGAACCGACTTCGGCCGCCACCCGCTCGGCCGTGGCCGGATCCGACGGATCGCGCCGGGTGGCGGTGTCCGGCAACAGCAGGTGCAGCCGCACCAGCGTCGCCAGGACCTCGGTGTCGGCAGCGTCGAAACCCATTCGGGACGCGGCGTCCCGTGCAAGCTCGACGCCCGCCACGACGTGGTCGCCCGGGTCGCCCTTGCCCAAGTCGTGCAAGAGGGCGCCGGCCAGCAGCAGATCAGGCCGCGCCACCGAGTCGGTCAGCGGCGCGGCGTCGACCGCCGTCTCGATGAGGTGCCGATCGACCGTGAAGCGGTGGTACGCGTTGCGTTGTGGCCGATTGCGGACACGCGGCCACTGCGGCAAGAAGCGCTCCCACACGCCGGCTTGGTCCAGCGCCTCGATGACCGCGACGGCGGGGCGACCGGCGCCGAGCAGCGCGATCCACGACTCACGCACGTCGTCGGGCCATGGCTCGGGCGGCGGTGCGGCGCTCTCGGCGAGACGGGCCAGCGAGGCGCGGTCGATCCGTGTACCGCGTGCTGCGGCCGCCGCCGCGGCGCGAAGCGCCAGACCGGCGTCACCGGCCGGGTCGGCCGCCGTTTCCAAGTGCACCACGCCATCGGACAGCACCACCCCGGGACCGAGGGAGCGCTCTCGACCGCTGGAGCCACCGGGCCCCTCGCGCCAGGAGCGCGCCCGGTCCCAGGCCTCGTCGGCGGTCCACGTGATGGCGCGAGCCGCTGCCGAAACCCGGCGCATCAGCGCGTCGGCGTCGGCGTCGCCGAGCGCGGCGGCAAGCGCGTCCTGATACTGGAGCGCCAGCACGTTGCCCCGCCGGCCGGTCAGTCGTTGGAGCTCGACGCGCACTTCGAGCAACACGTCGTATGCCGCGTCGAGCCGCGCGACGTCGCCTTCGGCGTGCAAGGGTCGCGCCAGCTCCGCCCACACCAGCGAGTGCACGTCGCGCTGCCCCCCACGACCATCCTTCAGATCTGGCTCGAGGAGGTACGCGACCTCGCCCGAGCGCGCTTGGCGGTCTTCGACCCGTTGAGCGAGCTCCGCCACCCGTTGGCGGCCGCGCTTGCGCCACCGAGCGAGCGCTGCGTCGGCCGTCTCGGTGGCCAGGAGGGCGTCGCCGGCGATCAGGCGAGGCGTCAGCAGGCCGGTGGCGGTGTCGAGATCGCGGCTGGCCAAGTCCAACGTCTCGTCGAGCGACCGGACGGCGTGACCGAGTGGCAACCCGCCATCCCACGCGGGATACCAGAGCCGCTCGGCGACCTCCGCGACATCGCGGCGGCCACGATGGACGAGCAGGACGTCGACATCACTGCCAGGACACAGCTCGCCGCGCCCGTAGCCGCCGACCGCCAGCAACGCCAGGGCCTCGCTGCCCTGGCGTTGCTCCTTCGTCGCGTGCGCGAACAGCTCCCCGAGCCAGCCGTCGACCAACCCCGACATCGCCGCGGCCCAGCCGCGCCCGGTGAGCGAACGGTCCGCGAGGAACTGGGCCCGCGCGTCCCGGAACCTGGCCGTCGCCAACCGCTCCGGCCCGTCGGGTCCGTGAGGCACGTCAGAGTGCTTCGAGATCTCGCTCACCCGTACGGATCCGCACCACCTGCTCGACGTTGGTCACCCACACCTTGCCGTCGCCGATGGACCCCGTGCGAGCCGCTTCGACGACGGCGTCGACGACCCGAGCGACATCGGCCTCGTCGAGGACCACCTCGATCCGCACTTTCGGGACCAGATCGATGGTGTACTCGGCACCTCGGTACACCTCGGTGTGGCCGGCTTGTCGGCCGTAGCCGCGCACCTCGCTCACGGTGAGGCCCTGGAGGCCAAGGCCCTTCAGCGCATCTTTCACGTCGTCGAGCTTGTGTGGCTTGACGATGGCGGACACCAACTTCATCGCAACGCCTTCCTTTCGATGGGACGAATCCCAGCCGCAACTGCTGACCGGGCGGTCACCGGGCCAGCTCCCCGAGCTGATATGCGGTCTCGGCGTGGAGGCTCAGGTCAAGACCTGCATCCTCTTGTTCCTCGGTCACGCGGATCCCCATCGTCAGGTCGAGCACCTTGGCGATCACGTAGCTCACCACGAAGCTGAAGACGAGCGCCGTGGCCGCGGCGAGGACCTGCTCGCCGAACAGGCCGGCGCCCCCACCGACGAACCAACCCTTGCGGCCGGCTGCCGCGTTGATGGTGGTGTCGGCGAACAACCCGAGCAGGATCGAGCCCACGATCCCGCCCACCAGGTGGACACCGATGACGTCGAGCGAGTCGTCGAAGCCGAACTTGCTCTTCAGGCCGAGCGCCAGCACGCAGACCACGCCGGCGATCAAACCGATGACCAAGGCGGCCCAGGTGTCGACGAAGCCCGCACACGGCGTGATGGCGACCAACCCTGCAACGATGCCGGAGCAAGCACCCAAAGTCGTGGGTTTGCCCTCCCTGATCCGCTCGACGAGCACCCACGACACCATCGCCGCCGACGCCGCGATGAACGTGTTCATGGCCGCAGAGGCAGCGACGCCGTTGGCGCCGAGCGCCGAGCCGGCGTTGAAACCGAACCAGCCGAACCACAAGATGCCCGTGCCCAACATCGTCAGCGGCAGCGAGTGCGGCGGCATGGCCTGGTTGGGCCACCCCTTACGGCGCCCCAGCACGAGGATCACCGCCAAGGCGGCCGCGCCGGCGTTGATGTGCACCACGGCACCACCGGCGAAGTCGAGCGCACCCCGGGCGGCCAGCCAGCCGCCGCCGAACACCCAGTGGGCGAGCGGCGAGTACACCAGCACGGACCACAGCGCGATGAACACGACGTAGGCCGAGAACTTGAAGCGATCCGCCGTGGCACCGGTGATCAGCGCCGGCGTGATCACGGCGAACGTCATCTGGTACGCCGCGAACAGCACGAACGGGATCGTCATCCCCGCGGCAGGCGCCTGCCCGACGTGGTGGAACCCGAACAGCGACAGGTTCCCCAACCAACCGCCGTCACCGGCCTTGGAGAACGCCAAGGAGAACCCCACCAAGACCCACACGATGGCGATCACGCCCATCGCGAAGATGTTCTGCATCAACATGGCCAGGACGTGGCGCGCCCGAACCATCCCCCCGTAGAACAGCGCTAGCCCTGGCGTCATGAACAACACCAGCGCGGTGGAGGTCAGCATCCACGCGGTGTCACCCGAGTTGAGTGAGGGTGCCGCTCCCACCACTCCCAGTACGCCGAAGTCCATCACTTCTCCCGTCGTCGGGCAGGGAGGTCATCGCCGCCCTGCATCTCTGCCGACAGGATTGCGTCAGGTTGTTACGCATCCGTGTGGCGCTTGTTGCACGACTGAGAACCGTGTCTGACGGAAATCTGACGAACGGACCCGAGCGCGCGATCGCTCAGAGGGCGCGCAACGCGACTCGTGCAGCCTGCTGAACCGGGTCCCACACCGACGAGAACGGCGGTGCATACGACAGGTCGAGGTCGATCAAGTCGTGACACGTCAGGTCGGTCCACAACGCCGTGGCGACCGTGTCGATGTGCTTGGCCACGCCTTGGGTCCCGACGATCTGGCCGCCGAGCAGCCGACCGGTGCCCTGCTCACACACGAGGCGCACATGGGCGAAGCCCGGCGCTCGCATGTAGCCGGCCTGCACGGTGGTGTCGGCGGCGCCGACGACGGACTCGAACCCCGCCTCCTCCGCTTCCCGAGAGGTGAGGCCCGTGCGGCCGATGCCGACCTCACACACCTTCGTGATGGCGGTTCCGAGCACCCCCTTGAACGTGGCGTAGCCACCGCCGAGGTTGATGCCCGCGACGCGGCCGGTCTTGTTGGCCACCGTGCCGAGGGCCACGTGCGTGGGTTGTTGGGAGACCCGGTGGTGCACGGCCGCACAGTCACCCGCCGCCCACACCCCGTCGCTTCCCGTGCGTTGGCGACGGTCGACGGCGATGGCACCGCGGGCGCTGAGCGGCACTCCTGCCTCGCGGGCCAGATCGGTGTTGGGACGGACGCCCATGCCGAGCACCACCAGGTCGGCGGGCACGGCGCCCCGGTCGGTGACCACGTTGCCGCCGCCCGACTCCCCGCCGCCGGATGCCGGCTCCAGGGCCCGCAACTCCTCGCCCAGGCGCACGGTGACACCCTTGGCGGTGAGCGCGTCGTGGACCCGGTCGGCGAGCTCGGGGTCGAGCGTGCCCATCACGTGGTCGGCGCGGTCGATCAACGTCACCCGCGCGCCGCGCTCGATGAACGCCTCCGCCATCTCGAGGCCGATGTAGCCCCCGCCGATCACCACCACGTCGCGGGGTGGAGCCGACGCGAGCCCGCCAAGCAGGCGCTGCGCGTCGTCGAGGGTCTGCACGCCGTACACCCAGTCCGCGTCGATCCCCGGCACGTCATCTGGCCGGAAGGGCGTCGCACCCGTGGCGATCAGGAGCTGATCGAACGACAGCCAGAACGTGCGCTCCCTCGCCACCGCCCGGATCTCGATCCGACGCTGATCGAGGTCGATGGCGCGGGCCCGATGAGAGGTCCGCACGTCGATGTGGTGCTTGGCCCGGAACTCGTCGGGGGAGCGGACCACGAGATCATCGAGCCCAGGCACTGCGCCACCGGCGAGGTACGGGATGCCACACGCGGAGTAGCTGACCCACTCCGACTGCTCGAGGACGACGATCTCCAGATTCGGGTTGCCGCGGCGAGCATTGGTGGCCGCGGACATGCCGGCCGCATCCCCACCGATCACGACCAGACGCGATGCCATGATCGAACGCTAGTGGTACGTCGGCTCTGCTACTTGGGGGGCTGCTTGCCCTTGGCGCCAGCGCGTCCAGCCGATTTGCGTGCCGGCGAGGACCCTGCGGCCTTGCCAGTTGCCTTCCTGGCGCCCTTGGCGGCGGTGCCGGTGGAACCGGACGCGCGGACGCTCGGTGTGGCTTTGCGGGCCGTGGCTTTGCGCGCCGTGGCCTTGCGGGGCGCGGCGGCTCGGGCGCCGCCGCCGGCGGCCTTCGCCGATGCGGACCGCCGTGCGGTCTTGGCTGTCGCCTTCGCAGGTGCGGCGGCCGCGGCCGCCGCGACGCTGGCCGGCGGGCGTGAGTCGCCATTGGTGGCGGCGCGCCGCGAGGCCGGATCGTCGGTGGCCGGTTCGCCGCGACGCGGCCGGTCCGGAGGGGGCACCTCGGTGCCCCAGTGGGCCTGGTGTGCGCCGGCGGCGGGCTCGACCCACTCGGGTGCGGCGCCATCGTGGCCGACGCCGGCAACCGACGCGCCCACTCCAATTGCGGCTGCCTCCGGGTCGTGGCCGACCAGGCGGTCGGCGGCGGCACCGTCGCGGGCGGAGCGGTCGCCGGCAGGTGCGTCCCACTGCGACCGCGCGGGGTCGGCCGCCGCCTCGGCCTCGTCGCCGGCGACGGCACGGCTGCCGGATCGGGCGATGGCCACCTCGCTCGTGCCCAGGTAGGACTCGATCACGGCCGGATGTTCGAGCACTTCCGCCGGGGGGCCTTCGGCGATCACCGCGCCGAGCTCCAACGCGACCATGTGGTCGCAGATGTGCTGCAACAGGGGCATGTCGTGCTCGACGACCACGATCGCGCAGTCGGTGTGGTCACGGACCCGCAACAGCAGCGGGCCGAGCGCCTCGGTCTCCTTTTGCGCCACCCCGGCAGAGGGCTCGTCGAGCAAGAGCACCGACGGCTCCTGGGCCAAGATGCATGCCAAGTCGACGATCCGGCGCGTGCCCGTGGAGAGCTCGCCCGTGAGCTTCTCGCGGTACGCGTCGAGACCCATCAGCTCGACGAGCTCGTCGACCTTCGTCCACACACCCAGCTCGCTCTCGTACGACGCCGGCAGGCGGAGCGCCTCGGCCAGCATGTCGCGACAGCCCAAGTGACGCTCGCGCGCCACCGCGACGGTCTCTTCGACCGTCAGCGTCGGGAAGAGCAGCGCATCTTGGAACGACCGGCCGAGGCCACCTCGCGCCCGCTCGTGCGGCGCCCATTCGGTGACGTCGACACCGCGCAACACGATGCGGCCCGCGTCGATCTCGTGGAAGCCCGAGATGCAGTCGAGCAACGTGGTCTTGCCGGCGCCGTTGTGGCCGATCAGCCCGACGATCTCGCCTTGGCGCACCGTCACGGTGGCGCCGTCGACCGCACGGATGCCACCGAAGCGCTTGAGGACCTCGCTGCAGTGCAGGACTTCGGGCGCGTCGGCCAAGGCCGCTGCGCGACCTGCCCGACGGTCGGCGAGGGCTTCGGCGTCCGATGCCACCGACTGCGTTGCCTCGGTGGGCTGATCGGGCTCGTCACCGCCGGCCACGCCCGACGCCCCGGCGATGAACACCGAGCGCAAGATGTCGGGGCGTTCGAGCAACTCGACCGCGCGACCCTCGAAGCGGACCTCGCCTTTCTCCATGAAGACCGCCCGCTCGGCGAGCTCGAGCGCCACATTGACCGATTGCTCGACGATCACGATCGTGGTGCCCCGACGGTGGATCTCTTGCACGACCTCGAGCAGCTGGCCCACCACCGTGGGGGCGAGACCCAAGGACAGCTCGTCGATCAGCAACAGCTCCGGCTTGGTGGTGAGGGCCATGCCCAGCGCCAACATCTGCTGCTCGCCGCCCGAGAGGTCGCCGGCGAGTTGGCCGGCACGCTCCCGCAAGATCGGGAAGAGCTCCTCGACCTGGGCCTTCGCCTCACGCAAGCGCTTGTGCTCACGGCGGATCAACCAGCCGGCCAGCCGGAGGTTCTCAGCCACGGTCAGCGTGGGGAAGACGCCTTTGCCGCCGGGCATCAGCGAGATGCCGGTCCGCGCCACCTTGTCGGCGCTCTGGCCGGTGATCTCGTTGCCGCCGAAGCGGATGGCGCCGCGCTTGGGCTTCATCAACCCGCACACGGCTTTGAGCAACGTGGACTTGCCGGCACCGTTGGTGCCGAGCAGCGCCACCATCTCACCGCGCTGCACGTCGAAGTCGACGTTGAACAGCACCTGCACCGGGCCATACCCCACGTCGAGGCCCGACGTCGACAGCAGCGCGCCGGAGGTCCCCGCGCTCCCCACGGCTCCCGGCACCGCCGCGGTCGGCCGGGCCGGCGCCACGGGTGCGTCGGTGAGGGTGTCGTCGATGCTCATCGGGGAGCGCTCGGCTTGCCCGCGCCCACCGTCTCGCGCTCGGCCTCGCTGGCGGGTGGTGGTGGCGGCGGCGGGGGTGGCGCGCCGCGGGGGGCGCGGGCTGGCGGTTCCGCTGCGAGTGCACCAGCCAGCATCGACACCTCGTCGGCGGCGCCGCGCACGACCCCCTCGTCATCGTCGCGGCGATCGGCGAGCAGGCTGGGCACCACGATGCCGCGGCGCTGCGCGACGTAGCGCAACAGTCGGTCTCGGACGTTGAAGATGATCTGGCCGATGCCACCGGGGATGACGTACAGCACGATCAGGAGCACGAACCCGGTGATGAAGTTCCGCAAGTCGCCGAGCGCGTGCACGGTCTCGAGGTACTTGAAGAAGAAGACCCCGGCGAGGGCGCCGGCAATGGAGCCGAGACCGCCGATCACGGCGTACGAGAACACGCTGAGGCTGTCGGCCGAGGGGACCGAACCACTGCCGAGCTGGTTCAGCAGCAGCACGTACAAGCCGCCACCTGCGCCGGCGATGGCGCCCGACATCACGAAGCCCACCAACTTCGCGGTGCTGGTCGACACGCTGGCCGACGACGCCGCACGCTCGTTGTCGCGGGTGGCGATCAGCACTCGCCCACCGCGGGCCTTGCGGACGCCGCGCGCGGCGCCGATGGCGATGAACAAGAACGCGAGGCACACGAGGTAGGCGGTGTAGTTGCCGGCCATGTCGAACCGGTTCCAGATCACGGGACGGTTCACGTCGTTCGGGATCAGCCGATCGAACTTGAGGCTCCCGAACGAGTTGACCGGGTTCAAGAAGTAGTCGTTGAACGCTTCGGCGAGCGCCAGCGTGGTCACCGCCAGGAACAAACCCCGGATCCGCAGGGCTGGCAACCCGACCAGCAACGACAGCAGCGCGCCGACCGCGGCAGCCACCAGCATCACCAAGAAGAAGTCGAGGTTGTGGTCCATCACGAGCTTGCCGGCCACCGCCGCGCCCACACCCACGATGGCGAACTGACCCAACGAGATGTTGCCGGCCCATCCGGTGAGGACGACCAGGGAGACCGCGACCATGGCCCACACGATCGCGATGGCTGCCAGCAACTGGTTGGAGGCGCTCCACGTGGCCGGCACCCAGATCAGCGCGGCCACCGTCAACACGATGACCACCCCACGCCCGATCCGGACCTCGGGGAGGCGACGCAGCTCCCGGGGGATCGGCTTGACGTTGCCGATCGACGACCAGCTCGACCCAGATCCGTCGAACGCCCGCGACAGCTTCCCGCGCTGAGCCAGCAGCGCGACGAGGATCACCAGCAGGTACATGACCCACACGAACGTGGGCGAGCTGGAGTTCCACTGCACCAGTTGTTCCATCACCCCGAGGGCGAGACCGGCCGCCACCGCGACCGGCATCGACTCCATGCGGGCGAGCACGGCGGCGGCGAGTCCGGGCAGCAGTGCCGTGGCCGCCACGCCTTGCGCGGCAGCCGGGTTCACCCCAGCCGAGGGAGCCTTCAAGATGAACGCCAGCGTGGCGAGCCCACCGGCGATCATCCACACCAACGTGGACAGGCGCCGGATCGGGATGCCGAGCAGCAACGCCCGGTCGGAGTTCTCTGCGGCCGCCCGCACGGCCATGCCCGAGTCGGTCTTGAGCAAGAACCAGCCCAACCCGATCAACACCCACGGCACGACCAGCAAGATGAGCACCTGGTCGCCGTGGAAGGTGGCGGGGCCGAGGTTGAACTCCCACGTGATCGGGCTGCTGAAGCCGCCGGTGAGACCGATGAAGCCGATCTGCTTGGCGATCAGGAAGCCCATGCCGCCGAGGAGCTGGGCCAGACCGATCGATGCCACCGTCAGCACCAGCCGTGACGAGTTCCAGAACCGTCGGATCACGATCAGCTCGACCAGGCCACCGACCAAGATGCCCGCCGCGATGGCGAGCGGGAAGACGGTCCAGTAGCTCCAGTGGTGCACCGTGATCAGGCCCACCCCGATCATGCCGACCATGGCACCGGGCGCGGCGTACGCGAAGTTGATGAAGCGGTTGGCCCGGTAGATCAGGATGAGGCCGACGGCGTCGAACGCGGTGATGGCGCCGAGCACCAAGCCGAGCACGATGATGCCGAACGGCGCCTTGTCAGAGAGCCACGGACCCGAGCCCGGCAAGTTGTAGAAGATGGCGTAGAGCGCGGCGACGGCGCCGAGCGCGATCGCAGCCTGCAGCCGGTTGTCGAGCCCGCGGTAGCGGCGCCACCCGTCGACGAGCCCCGGCGGCAAGCCGTTGTCGGGCGGCGGGCTCGCGAGCAACGGCACGTCGACTTCGGTTGGTTGCGCGTCGCGCAGGTCGCTCACGAGGCCGGCACCGGACAACCGGGCGGCCCCTTGGGCAGCGTGGCGGCCGTGTAGCGCTTCCCCGGGTTGGGGTCGATGTAGGCGCCCTTCTTCGAGTTGTACGCCGAGATCGCGTTGGGGCTCCAGCAGATCTCGCGGAAGTCATCCGTGCCCGTGAAGTCGCCCGGGCCGAACCCCCACTTGCCCACCGGACCGAGCGAGGGCGGGTAGTGGAACATCCCCTGCTCGTACGTGTCCGGTGTGAGGTGCGGGCCCGCCATCTCGATGCCGATCGCCAGCATGTACAGCTGCTGGTAGATCAAGTCGACGGTGAACGCCGGTTCGTCGTTGCGGATCGACTTGTAGGCCTTGTAGCCAATGGTCTGGGTCGACGCGACCGGCGCTTCGAGCGGGCTGATGCCGAAGGCGTGGGCGGCCACTCGCTGGTCCCACAGCTGGCCGACCACGTCGAAGTCCGTGAGCGCCACACCCGTGAGCACGATCTCGGGGAAGTAGTTGGCCCGCGCCATCGCGGAGGTCATGAACACCATCATCACGGGGTCGCAGCCGCACAAGATCGTGGTGATGCCGTCGGACTTCAGCTTCGGCACGAGCCCGGCGGCCTGATTCGACATGGTGCTGAGGTCGAGCTGGTACTTGTAGTTGGTGCCGGGGCTGACGCCGGCGTTCTGCAGGATGGCGCGACCTCGGTCGACCGACTCCTGGTACCAGGGGTTCTCCGGGGCGAAGGTGCCGAGCTTGCGGGGCTTGCCCTTCAAGTCACCGCCGGCGTACGTCGCGTTGCCACCCGCGAGCCGCTTCAGGTAGTAGTTGGCGGCCTCCTCGGTGACGGTGGTGCCGTCGACCGCCACCGACCAGGTGTACGGCGCATGATCGGTGTGCCATTTCGCCGACATGTACGGATCGCCGAGCGCCAACACCTTCTTGCGCGCCAAGGCATCCGAGTAAGGCTCACTGGTGGCCGACACGTCGGCGAACGCCTTGATCTGGGAGGCCACCGTGGTGGCGTCCGCCTGCGCCTTGTCGACACCGCCGCCGAGCAGCTCGGTGGTGTTCGAACCGACGCCGTTGTAGTAGTCGATGACGATCTTGCGGCCGTAGAACTGGAAGTTCTTGTTGAAGTAAGTGACGAGCGTGTTGATCGTGCGCTTGACGTCGGCCGCCGAATCGAGCAGCTTGCCGCCGGCGATCGAGGCGAGCGTCTGCTGGAAGCCCTGCTCGTTGAGTTGCCGGTACGCGACCTTGATCTCGGTCGACGTGACACCCTGATACGTCGCCCCGCCGTTGCCGCCAGCTGAGCTGAAGGCGATGCACGGCGGCGAGTACGGGTCATTGGTGACCTGCTTCGCCCGCCCAGGGCACGCCGTGGTGCCCGCAGGCAACACCCCGCTGCCGCGGCTCGTCGGCGCCGAACCACCGCCGCCACCCGAGCCACCGCCGCTACCGCCGCCGCTGCCACCCCCCGTCGCCGCGGCGCCGCTCGGGGTCGTGTCGCCCGATGCCGACCCCGTGTCGCCGGCGGAGCCCGACCCGGATCCGCTGGCGCTGTTGTCGCCGTACGCGTTGTAGTTGTCGCTGGTCTTCGCCTGCGTCTCTTTCGCCTTCGACGGCACGATGATGGCGACGAGCACGATCAGTAGAGCCAGCACGGCCATCGGCCCGTAGCCCCGAAGAATCCGGGACCACACGGTGGGCTGCATGTTCAGGTACCTCCGGGGATCTGATGCGCCGACTTGAGCATCCGGCGGCGATCGGCCTCCGCCATGCCGAGCAACGCGGCGAACGCCAACAAGCCGATGCCCAGCAGCGCGCCACCACGCGCACCCTTGGACAGCTTGTGGTGCGAGGCGGCCGGCCGCGCGGTGCTGCTCTCGGCCGGTGCCGACGCAGGACTCTCGGTGTCGCTCGGCGCGGTGCCGGCGTCAGCGCCGAGGTCGCCGGTGGTTCCGTCGCCGAGGTCGGACCCACCGTCGTCGGAGAGCGACACGCTGCCACCGTCGCCCGTACCGACCGCGCCACCGCCGCCCAAGAGATCACCTGCGCCACCGAGGAAGTCGCTGTAGCTGACATCGCCCGACGTGGCCTGCACGCCGCCCAGCTCGAGGTTGAGCGAGCCGCCACCGGCGATGGCGCCCAAGCCGATGTCGGCCAACGTGAAGGCGGTGGCCGCCTGACAGGTGGCCTTCAGCACCGCGGCGCTCAGCTGGTCGCGCAACGGCTGGAGGCCGATCAACACCCCATTGGTGATCGAGTCGCGCAGCTTGTTCGGCACGACCGAGATCTTCAGCGGATCGACGAACAGCGTGCCGTTGTCGACGTGGATCGTCGGCTCGGAGATCTCGAGCCCCAGCAACTTGTCGGTCTGCGCAGAGATGGCGCTGAGGATCTTCGCCGGGTCGAGCTTGCCGACCAGGCCACCGAGCGAAGCAAGCGGGCCGGTCGCCGTCCCCATCGTGAACGTGCCCGTCGGCTTCGCCGACGTGTTGCCCGTGGGGTACGTGGCCTCCCAGTGGAGCCCGGTCAGCGTGTAGCCCCCCGGCAAGGCGATCGACGACAGGTCGACCGTTGCGATCGAGGTGCGCACGCCGTTGACGAACTTGCTCGTCGCAGTGGCCGTTCCGGGTCCGATCGACACCACGCCGGGGATCGCGATGGGCTTCGTGGTGGTGACGGCGTTCGACGAGGGGGTCGGGTCGGCCTGTGCGTACTGATCGACGAGGCCGTACGTGTTGGCCGTCTGGCCCTTGGCGGAGCTGGCGCTACGGGAGTCGACCTGCAACGGCTGGGGCTGCTTGTCGAGCGGCAGCGTGGGTGCGCCGCCGGTGCAGCCCTCGGCTCCGAGGGTGGTGCCGATCACACCGAGGTTGACGCCCTGGCTCGACGCCGTGGCGGTGTCGTTCGTGTAGTGGGTGTCGGCCGTGCCGATGGTGAGCCCGACCGAGAGCTCGGCTTGACGAGGGTCGATCTGCATGGTGGTGGCGTCGGCCGTGGAGGTGCCGTTCGAGACGGTGGCGGGCGCGCTGCGGGCGGGTTGTCCGTACAAGGCGACGCTGCCGGCGCCGGCCAGCGACAGCGCGCCGACGCAAGCCAGGCCAAGGCGCGTCAAACGACGCCATTGGCCATGATGCAAGTGGTTCCCCAGGTTCCCCATCGCCTCCCCCGAGTGCGGTCGGCCGGCTACATCCTCGTGCCCGCCAACGTACGGTGGTTCGACGCCCCTGGCGCCAATCCTGCCGTCGGCCGGAATCTCACCATTTCGTCGTCGGACCGGCCCGCGCCTGCCCCGTGCGAGACTGCGCCGATGACCGACGGTTCGCCGAGCACATGAGGATCACCGCGCAAGTCGATTACGCGGTCCGCGCCCTCGTCGAGCTGGCCCGCCGAGAAGCCGACCCGGCCGCGAAGCTCCCGGTCAAGGCGCAGCTCGTCGCCGAGGCGATCGGCGTGCCGACGACCTCTCTCGAGGACGTGCTCGCCGGGCTGCGACGCAGCTCGATCGTCCGCAGCCAGCGAGGTGCCGACGGCGGCTGGCGGCTGCAGCTGCCCGCGGAGGACATCGACATCGCGCGGGTGATCCGCGCGATCGAAGGGCCACTGGCGGCGATACAGGGACTCCGGCCCGACCAGCTCGACTACCCGCCGAGCGACGCGGCGCTGCAACGGATGTGGATCGCGGTGCGCGCCAATCTCCGCGACGTGCTGGAGCACACCACCATCGCCGACTTGCGAGACGGCAAACTCCCCGGCGCCGTCGATGCCTTGGCCGACCCCGCCGAGAACTGGCTGCCGCATTGAGGCGTGCTTCGTCGCCACGGTGGCGATCAGCGACGCCCTTCCGCCCGGCGCCGGCTCAGCACCACATGGGCCTTCGCCGCGCCCCACACGAGGCCCGGCTCGTGCACCGCGGAACCGACCTCCCCGAACGACGCGGGCGACAGGTCGTACACGTCGTCGGGAAACAAGCGGGCCGCCACCTCGTCGCGCACCACGGGCGGCACCCCCGCCCGCTGCAGCACCTCGGTGGGGTGGCGCACCGCGGCACGCACGATTGCGAGCGGGTTGGCCCGCTGGCGGTCGACGTCGGTGGCGAGCAGCGTGCGCAGCTGCGGCATCACCTCGTCGCGCGCCGCCACTCCCGCGGCGCGGGCCTCGGCTTGTTGTTCCGGCGTCGCCCTTCCGTAGGCGTCGCCGAGCAGCTCGACCACACAGCGCTCGACCCATTGCGGGATGGCCGCGTCGAGCGCACCAGCCAACGCGTCGGCGTACGTCCGCAGCTGCTCGGCCGCGTCACGCCCTTCGACGGGCTCGGCGGCCACCGGTGGGCCGGACCCAGAATCGTCGAACCCAGACTGGTCAGGCGCAGGCTCGTCGGACGCAGGCTGGTCGGGCACGGCATCCATCGTGGCGCGCGCTGATGCGCATCCGCGCCATGGCCGTGTTCGAGCGAGTCGTCTACCACGCGGTCGTCGTCGACCCCGCGAACCCATGCACACCGACGCTCGAAGTCGACGCGGTGCTCCGACCTGGCGACGCCGACGGCCCGTTGTTGTTGTCGGTGGCGGAGTACCTCGCCATGGCTGGCAGCGAGGCTGCCGACCGCTGCCTCCCCGACCTGCGGCGGCGGGGTCGCGTCGCGGATCACCTCGGCGTGGCGCATGTGACGTTTCCGTTCTGGGAACCCGTCGACGTCACCGGACCGCGCCCGTCGGACCCCGCCTGACCTGCCCCCGACCGGGCCATCTCCCCCTTTCCCTTCGCGTTCTGGGCACCAGAACGACGGAGCGGAAGGCGGTCGGGTGGCGAGATGGGCGAGGGTTCGGGTCAGCTCGCGCGGTCGTCGAGCGCGAGGTTCAAGTTCCCCGACCGGAGGCCCTCGAGATCGACCGTGACGTAGTCGAAGCCGGCACCGTGGACCGCAGCCACCACCGCCGCGCGCTGTTCGACCATCGCGGCCAACTCGTCCTCGGGCACTTCGATGCGAGCGGTCGTGCCGTAATGGCGGACCCGCAGTGAACGGAAACCCAACGCCTGCAAGGCCGCTTCGGCGCGCTCGACCTGGCTCAAGCGACCCACGGTGACCGCGGTGCCGTACGGCAGGCGCGACGCCAGGCATGCCGCGGCGGGCTTGTCCCAGGTGCGCAGGCCGAGACTCGCCGACAACGCGCGCACGTCGGCCTTGGTGAGGCCGGCCTGAACGAACGGGAAGCGCGCCCCGCGCTCGCTGGCCGCTCGCTGGCCGGGCCGGTGGTCGCCCAAGTCGTCGACGTTGACCCCCAACACCACGACCGCTTCCCGCTCGGCCGCGAGCGGCGACAACGCGTCGAGCAAGGCGTCCTTGCACCAGTAACAGCGGTCGGCGTCGTTGCGCCGATACGCGGCATTCGCCATCTCGTCGGTGGCGATCGGGGTCCACGACAGACCCCACTCGGCCGCCAGTGCTCGGCAGTCGGCTTCCTCGGTGCCCGCGAGCGAAGCCGACACTGCGGTGACCGCCAGCGCCCGCTCGGGACCCAACGTCTGGTGGGCGACGTACGCGAGCAGCGCCGAGTCGGCACCGCCGCTGAACGCCACCACCACCCGATCGAGCTCCCTGAGGACGTCGCGCAACGCGCCGAGCCGAGGGTCGACCCCGGCACCGCTCGGCGATGGTGCCAGGGTCACGACGTGCCGACTGTCGCGTCGAGCACTTCGTCGAGCGGCGCGACCATGCCGGTGAAGAACGGGCCGAACTCGGCGTAGCGCGCGGATGCGACGTCGTACCGCAGCGTGTACACGACTTCCTTGAGGTCGTCGGGCCGCTGTGCGAACAGCGTGACGCCCCACTCGTACTCGTCGAGGCCGGTGGAGCCGGTGATGAGTTGCAGGACCCGTCCGCGAAACTTCCGTCCGCTCGAACCGTGCTCGTACATCAGGTCGCGGCGGTCGTCGAACGGCAGCTCGTACCAGTTCTGGTCGACGTTGCGGCGCTTCGACATCGGATAGAAGCACCACGCCGGCTTCCCCTCGGGCGGCAGCTGCGGGTAGAGACGGGCCTGCTTCATCTCGTCGGGCACACCGGCCGCGTACTCGCTGAGCTCGGTGAGCGACACGTAGGAATCGGCGAGCTCCAACCCGGCGGCGACGAGGTCACGCTGCAGCGCCCGGAGACGCCACACGTCGGGCGCCAGGGCCATCACGGCCAAGTCGGCCTTGTGCCCCAAAATGGCGACCGGCACCACCTGCACACCGTCGGCCTCGGCCTTTTCGACCGCGGCGACGACTGCGGCCCGATCGGCGCGACCGGCCCGGAAGAAGAGGTGTACGACCGCCAGGCCGACCGAAGGCTCCAACGCAGCTGGCATGCGGCCAGTGTAGGACGCGCCCGCCGCCTGCTCCCCAGCCGACCGGCCGAGCGACGGCCATCCCCGGCCAAGGGTGTCATAACATGAAACAACATGAAAGATGCAACCGGCCCAGGCGCCCTTCCCTGCGTCGTCCGCTGCCCCGATGGCGACGTCGAGGTCCTGCTGCGGTGGAGCGACGACCGGGTGACCGTTGCCGACGTCGTCGCCGAGATCACCGACCGGCTCACCGAGGTCGCTGCCCTCTCGCCGCCGCCCTTGCAGGTGACGATCGGCGGGCACCCGCTCGACGGGGCCACGCCAGTGGGCCAAGCAGGCATTCGGCCAGGCGAGGTCCTCACGTTGCGCCGCGCCGGGCCAGGAGCGGCGCCGCGGCGCGAGCCCAGGCCCAGCGGACCCGTGCCGGCACGGCGGCCGCCGCGCCCGCCGGCATGCACGCTGCCGCCTCCGATCCGGCTCCCCGACGCGCCCCGCCCCGCAAGCGGATCGAGTGCCATCAGCGTCGCCGGCGTCGTGGTGCCCGCCGTCATGGCTGCGGTGTTGGTCGTGGCGCTGCACAACGTCGTGTGGGGGCTGTTCTCGCTCCTCGGGCCGGTGGTCGCCGTCGCGACGGGCATCGAGCAGCATCGCCGCGGAAGCCGGCGACTGCGGCGGGACGAACAGCGCTTCCGCGGCGACCTGGTGGCCCTCGCACACGACCTGCACGGCATGGCGGCCACGGAACGGCGGCGGCGTCGCCGGGAGTCGCCAGCGGCCGCAGAGGTCGCGAGCTGGCCAGCGGATGAGCACCCCCGCATGTGGGAGCGGCGCGCCGGCGATCCCGATTGGTTGCGCCTGCGGCTCGGAACCGGCGACGTCGGCTGGCAGGTCCCCACCGCAGCCGGCACCGGCGCCGGGACCGCGGCGGGGCCCGGTGACGTTCCCGAGCTCGATGCCATGCTCGGCGCCGCGAGCGTCCTGAGTGACACGCCGGTGACGGTCGACTTGTCCGCGCGCGGCGTGATCGGCCTCGCCGGGCCGCGCCCGGAAGTGCTCGGCGTGGCCCGCTCCCTCGTCGTCCAAGCAGGCGTCCTCCACGGCCCCGGGGATCTGGCGCTGGCCGTCGTGACCGACGAGAGGGCCAGCAGCGATTGGGCGTGGTCGCGGTGGCTTCCTCACGTCGTCGATCCCGACGCGGGCCCTCGACGCGTCACGGGCGGACCCGCGGGGATCGAGGCGCTCCGCCGCGCCTGCCGCGACCAGCGAACGACGCACGGCATGTTGGTCGTGCTCGACGACCAAGGTCACGAGCCGATGGACCGTGCCCGGGCCAGGACGTCGCTGCGCGCGAGAGGAGCCGGTGTCGCCGCCATCGTCGTTGCCGAGACCGAGCGCGACCTGCCGTCGTGTTGCACCGCGGTCGTGCAGATCGACGCGAGTGGCCGTGGGGAGCTGCGGACACCCGAGACCGCGCCGAGCAAGGTGTCCTGCGAGCGGCTGCCGGTCGCCATTGCGCGGGCAGCGGCGAGGGCGTTGGCCCGGTTCGAAGACCCTGACTCGCCCCAGGCCGGCGTCCACCTCCCCGCCGACCTCACCCTGAGCCAGGCCACCGGTGCTGCCGCGGGCAGCCCTGAGGCCATCGGTCGGGGCTGGGATGCTTCGGCTGACCACCCGCCCGCGGCCGTCGTCGGTGTCTCGCTCGATGGCCCGCTCGTCGTCGACCTCGCGCTCGACGGACCCCATGTGCTGCTCGCGGGGACCACGGGGTCAGGCAAGAGCGAGCTGTTGCGCACCCTGGTCGTCGGTCTCGCGCTCGCCTGCCCGCCCGAGCAGCTCTCGTTCGTCCTCATCGACTTCAAGGGCGGCTCCACCTTCGATCGGTGTGGCGCGCTCCCCCACGTGGTCGGCACCATCACCGACCTCGACGGCCACCAGGTGCAACGCGCGATCGAGGGGCTCGAAGCAGAGTTGGTGCGCCGCGAGGAGTTGCTGCGCGCGGCCGGCGCGGACGATCTCCCCGCCTACCGGGGTGCACCCCACCGGGACCACTTGGCTCGACTGGTGGTCGTGATCGACGAGTTCGCCACCTTGGCCACCGAGCACCCCGGAGCCCTCGAGGCGCTGGTGGGCATCGCGCAACGGGGTCGCTCGATGGGCGTGCACCTGGTGCTCGCCACCCAACGGCCGACCGGTTCGGTCAGCGACCACATCAGGGCGAACACGAATCTGCGGATCGCCTTGCGAGTGCAGGACGCCGCGGACTCGACCGACGTGATCGGTGTGCCCGACGCCTCCACGCTCAGCCGCAAGCGACCCGGTCGGGCGCTCGTCCGACTGGGTCCGGGTGAGGTCATTCAGGCCCAGGTCGCCCGCACCAGCGGTGCGCCGCCCGGCGACCGCCCGTCCGTGGTGCTGGAGCCGTTCGAGCCCGCCCGCGACGGACCCGGCCCGACGCCGCTGCTGGCTCGGGCGGTCACACGCCCTCGCCCACACGAGGCAGGTCCGGACGTCCGGGAGCTCGACCAGCTCGTCGACGCCATCGTGGCGGCGCACGCTCAGCGGGGAGGGCCCCCACCGCACCGCCCTTGGCCCGATCCACTGCCCCACCTCTTGCCGCTCGACCAGGTCGAGCCGCCAGGC
Organism: Acidimicrobiales bacterium; assembly: GCA_035547835.1. Taxonomy (NCBI): domain Bacteria; kingdom Bacillati; phylum Actinomycetota; class Acidimicrobiia; order Acidimicrobiales; species Acidimicrobiales bacterium. Next base: position 121,913 of record DASZTW010000002.1, on the reverse strand, counting down.
GCCCGGGACGAAGACCGCGCGGCGCCGTACGGCCCGGCCAGCACCGGCATCGTGTTCGCCCGCGCCGACGAGCCGAGTCGCCAACATCAGATCCCGATCGGCTGGGACCCCGAGCGCGGCAACCTCCTCGTCGCCGGCGCCGTGGCAAGCGGAACGACCACCGCGCTCGCCGCGATCGCGCTGCGCGCCTCGCGCGGGATCGTCGGGTCCGCCTGCCACCTGCACGTCCTCGACTTCGGGAGCGGCGAGCTGAGCGCGCTCGCGGACCTCCCCGTCGTGGGCAACGTCATCGGGCCGGGCGAGCGCGAGCGTCAACGCCGCCTCGTGGATCACCTGGCGCGAGAGCTCGCGCGCCGCCAGTCCGCCGGCCGCGCCTCCCGCGAGCTGCCGGCGACGGCAACCGGCCCGCGCATCGTGGTGTTGGTCGACGGAGCCGAGGCATTCGCCGCTGCCTGGGGCGACCCGCAAGAGCTCGTGTTGGAGCGGTTCGGGCGGGTGCTGGCCGACGGCCCTCGCGTGGGCATCCACGTGGCGTTCACGATCGCGGCCACGGGAGGCGTGCCTCGTCGGTGGATCGCCGGGACCCGACAACGGGTGGTGCTGTCGCTCGCCGATCCCGCCGACGAAGCACACCTCGGCGTGCGCCGACCGGCGACCACCACCACGCGTCCGGGACGGGCGACCTGGGTCGAACATGGCCTCCTCGGCCAGATCGGCTGGCCCGGCCACGACCTCGCAGCCGCGGTCGCGACGACCCGGGCGCACGCCCCCACCCCGTGCTTGGCGCCCCCGCGCATCGCCACGCTCCCCGCGCGAGTGCCCACGAGCTCGCTCACACCGGGCGATGTGTCGCCGACGGATCGCACCGGACCCGACCCTTGGCGGCTCCCGGTGGGCATCGGCGACCATGACCTCGGCACCGTCGCCGTCGTGCTTCACCCTGGCGAGCACGCGCTCGTGGCTGGTCCGGCACGCTCGGGCCGCACCTCCGCGTTGACCACGTTGGCCACCGTCGCTCGCGCCGCGGCCGGCCGCGACCTCGCCGTCGTCGCGATCGCCGCCGACCGCTCACCGCTGTGCAGAGCTGCCGTCGTCGACGAGTCGCTCACGCCTGACCGCCTCGCCGCGCTCGCCGACCTGGTGCGCGAGGCGACCGCAGCGTCGCCCGTGCTGGTGGTGGCCGACGACATCGAGACGATCGACGACGCCGACCGGCACCTCGCCACGCTGCTTGCCGAGCACCCACCACACGCCCACCGCATCCACGTGATCGGGGCCGGCAGGGCCGAGGCGCTGCGCGGTGCCTACCAGCACTGGTCGCGGCCGCTGCGCGCCGCGGGAGTCGGCATCTTGTTGCGCCCCTCCCTCGACTTGGACGGCGATCTGCTCGGCGCCACCCTTCCTCGCCGCCACCCGGCCGAGCCGGGACCCGGCCGCGGCTGGCTGGTGGACCACGGCCGGATCGAGTTCCTGCAGGTAGCGATCATTGATTGACATGGAACAGATCGAAAGTTAGGGTCAGCGCCCGAGTCGACCGAGGCCACGGCCCGCCCGACTCCCCCACCCTTCCTCCCGCACCACATCTCACCTGACCGGGAGGTCGACCATGGGCCGAGTCGCATGCGACGGCGACGCCGTCGCAGCCAGCCAACAGCTCCATGCCGTGATCGGCGGGCCGTTCGAAGAAGTCCTGGCCCAGTTCCGTGCCCAAGGCGCGATCCTCGGCGACCCCGTCCACTGGGACGGCCGCCACGCCATCGAGTTCCGCTCGGCATGGGAACGGGCAGAGGCCGACTTGCGCAACTTCCACGGCTCCCTGCAGGAGGTCCTGGCCGCCGCCTTGCGCGTCCAGGGCGACATCTTGTCCGCGGGTGGCAACTGACCAAGGGGCGTTCGACCACGCAGCTGCCGCGGAGGCGACGGCGGCCTGCGATCGGTTGATCGCCACGCTCGAGTCCAGCGCCGCCGTGGCAGCCGTCCGCGCCGCTACGGCCGAACGCGACTGGTCGGGTCCGTTCCACGAGCGGTTCCGCGCGGCCTACGACCACCAGCGCCGGGACACCAACTCGCTGGTCGAGGGCCTCACCTGGCTCGAGACCTGGATCGCCCATGCCGCCGACACCGCGCGCGACCAGCAGTGGCAGCGCTCGCATGCCGCGCCGCAGGGCGGTGACGTCGCCCTCGCGGCCCGGGCGCGGCGAGCCGGAACGTGAACGGGAGGCCCCGGAGGGCCTCCCGTCGCGTGGTGCGTTGGTCGGACGGACGGATCAGAAGTCGTCCATGCCACCGGGCATGGCGGGCGCCGCGTCCTCGGGGGCGTCGGCGATCACCGCTTCGGTGGTGAGGAACAGCGCCGCGATCGACGCGGCGTTCTGAAGGGCCGAGCGGGTGACCTTGGTGGGGTCGACCACGCCCGCTTTGATGAGGTCCTCGTATTCGCCGGTGCCGGCGTTCAGGCCCTTGGCGCCCTTCAGGTTGCGCACGTTCTCGACCGCCACGCCGCCTTCGAGGCCGGCGTTGACCGCGATCTGCTTGAGCGGCTCCTCGATGGCCTTGGCCACGATCCGAGCGCCCGTGGCGTCGTCGCCCTCGAGCTTGTCCGCGGCGTCGAGCACGGCGGCCTGGGAGCGCAGCAGCGCGACCCCACCGCCGGGAACGATGCCTTCCTCGACCGCTGCCTTGGCGGTGCTGACCGCGTCCTCGATGCGGTGCTTCTTCTCCTTGAGCTCCACCTCGGTGGCGGCGCCGACCTTGAGGACGGCCACGCCACCCGACAGCTTGGCGAGCCGCTCCTGCAGCTTCTCGCGGTCGTAGTCGGAGTCGGTGTCCTCGATCTCCCGCTTGATCTGGGCGATGCGACCCTTGATGTCGTCCTCGGTGCCGGCGCCGTCGACGATCGTGGTCTCGTCCTTGCTGACCGTGATCTTGCGGGCCTGGCCGAGCAAGTCGAGGGTGACGTTCTCGAGCTTGAGGCCGACTTCCTCGGCGATGACCTGACCGCCGGTGAGGATGGCCATGTCGCTGAGCATCGCCTTGCGGCGCTCACCGAACCCGGGCGCCTTCACGGCCACCGACTTGAACGTCCCGCGGATCTTGTTGACGACCAGCGTGGCGAGCGCCTCGCCCTCGACGTCCTCGGCCACGATCAGCAACGGCTTGCCCGACTGCATGACCTTCTCGAGCACCGGGACGAGGTCGCGGATCGCCGAGATCTTGGTGCTCACGAACAGGACGTACGCGTCTTCGAGCACCGCTTCCATGCGCTCGGGGTCGGTCGAGAAGTAGGGCGAGATGTAGCCCTTGTCGAACCGCATGCCCTCGGTGAAGTCGAGCTCCAGCCCGAAGGTGTTGGAGTCCTCGACGGTGACCACGCCGTCCTTGCCGACCTTGTCGATCGCTTCGGCGATCAGCGCGCCGATCTCGGCGTCGTTGTTGGCCGAGATCGAAGCCACCTGCGAGATCTGGTCGGTGGACTCGACGTCCTTCGACAGCGACGCCAGGTTGGCGACGGCCGCCTCGACGCCGGCCTCGATGCCGCGCTTGAGCGCCATCGGGTTGGCGCCGGCCGCGACGTTGCGCAGCCCCTCACGCACCATCGACCAGGCGAGCACCGTGGCGGTGGTGGTGCCGTCACCCGCGACGTCGTCGGTCTTCTTGGCGACTTCCTTGACCAGCTCGGCGCCGATCTTCTCGTACGGGTCCTCGAGCTCGATCTCCTTGGCGACCGACACGCCGTCCTTGGTGATCGTGGGTGCGCCCCACTTCTTCTCCAACACGACATTGCGGCCCTTGGGCCCGAGCGTGACGCGCACCGCGTCGGCGAGCTGGTTCATGCCGGCCTCGAGCGACCGGCGGGCCTGCTCATCGAAGGAAATGATCTTGGGCATTCGGCGCGAGCCTCCAGATGACGTTCGTTAGCACTCTCAGGTTGAGACTGCTAACAGGAAACCACGCGACGACGCCCGTCGCAACACCGCGCCACCGAATTCGGCGCAGCCCGGCGGCCCGGTGGCCACCGCGCCGGGCACCCCTGCGATCAGCCGCCCGCGACGGCAGGGATGATGGCCACCACGTCGCCGGCGGGCACCGCGGTCTCGAGGCCGTTCAGGAACCGCACGTCGTCGTCGGCGACGAAGACGTTCACGAACCGGCGCAGGCCACCGTCGTCATCGAGCAGGCGGCTGGTGAAGCCTGGGTGGGTGGCGTCGAGGTTCTCGAGCACCTCGCCGACCGTGGAGCCCTCGACCTGCACCTCCGACGCACCGGCCGTCAAGGTGCGCAAGGTGGTGGGGATTCGGACGGTGACGGTCATGGGCTCGCCTCGGGAGTGGCTTCGGTCGGGGTCGGCGCCGGTGGCGCGGCTTGATCGTACCGGCCGAGTCCCCATGACCGGCAAGGTGGGGCGCGACGCGATCAGGAGGCGGGCCGACGGGCGAGCCGGCTCATCGCCATGGGGTGGGTACGCCAGGCGGAGTCTGGCGCACCAACACGGTGTCCCACGATCGCAGCGACCTGCCCGCGCACCGCCAACTGCGGCCTACCCTGGCCATTGCGCCCTGGTCGCCCCTTTCGTGATGTCGTTCCCCTACCTCTCCCCCTCCCAGCTGGTCGAACGGAAGGGGGATCTGCGCGTCTCGGTGTGCCTCCCCGCGCACAACGAGAGCCCCACCATCGCCGGCATCGTCGGGCGCATTCGCGCCGATCTCATGGACACCGTGCCGTTGGTCGACGAGGTGCTGGTGGTCGATGATGCGTCGACCGATGACACGGCGGAAGTGGCGAAGGCCACGGGCGCACGGGTCGTCAGCGCCGCTGACGTGCTCCCCGAGGAAGGCACCCGCAGGGGCAAGGGCGAGGCACTGTGGAAGTCGGTGGCCGCAGCCGACGGCGACCTCATCGTGTGGCTCGACGCCGACTTGGAACAGTTCGACACCTCGTTCGTGACGGGTCTGGTCGCCCCCTTGCTCGGCGACCCCGACGTCGCGCTCGTGAAGGGCTACTACGAGCGCCCCGGCGGCGAAGGGGAGGTGGGGGGCGGACGAGTGACCGAGCTGGTCGCCCGGCCGGTGCTCACCACCTGGTTCCCTGAGCTGGTCGACATCATCCAACCGATCGGCGGCGAGTACGCGAGCCGGCGCGAGGTGGTCGAGCGCGTGCGGTTTGCCGGCGGATACGGGGTCGACATCGGCCTGTTGATCGACATCACGGGCGGGTGGGGCGTCGAAGCGGTCGCGCAGATCGACCTCGGTGTCCGCAAGCACCGCAACCGCCCGCTGCACGAGCTCGGGCCCCAGGCCCTGGCCGTCATGACGACTGCGCTGCGGCGTGCGGGGCTCGACGTCACCGACACGCCGGTGTACCGGCGACCGGACGGTCTCGTGGCGCCGGTCGACGTGCGCGACCGGCCGCCGCTGGTGCACGTCGCCGGTTACCGCCCGGCGAGCGAGATCGGCCCTGCGCCGGCTTCGACCACCGCCAGCCGCGGCGCCGCGGGCGCCAGCGACGGCCGCCTGGCCGAGTTCGTCGACGGGCTGGCCGGGCCGGGCGCTCGCGCGGCGATGCCGCCGATCGGGGAAGGCGACGACCCGTTGGAAGGCGTCGCACGCGCGATCGCCCGCCGTCGGGACGGGCTCAGCGAAGGCCCTCCGCGAGGCGACGACTGACCGCTTCGGTGACACACGTGAGCGTGTCGCCGCGGGCCCGCTCCTCGCCGAACTCCTCGACCAGTGAGATCGCGCGCACCCGGTCGTCGGCCCCATCGAACACCTGGCCCACGACCGCGAGCACCGGCACGCCGACCTCCGCCGCGAGGTCGACCACGCCGCCGACGACCTTCCCCTCGAACGACTGCTCGTCGAGGAACCCCTCGCCGGTGATGACGAGGTCGGCCCCTTCCAGCGACTCGAAGAGCTCCACTTCGTCGGCAACCAACTCGAAGCCGGGCTCCAGGCGCGCACCCGCCGCGGCCAGGCCGCCGGCCAACCCCCCGGCCGCACCCCCGCCCTCGAGCGTGCTCACATCGACCCCGTAGTCCTCGCGGTACACCTGCGCCAACCGCTCGAGCCGGCGGCGCAGCAACTCGACCTGGTTCGGGCTGGCGCCCTTCTGTGGCGAGAAGCGCTCGGCGGCGTCGATGAAACAAGTCCGGACATCGCACGCCGCGACGAGCTCGACCGCCCGGTAGCGCTGCAACGGATACATCGCCCGTAGCGCACCCAGCCCCCCGTCGGTGGTGGCCGACCCGCCCATCCCGACGATCACCCGCCGGGCGCCGGCGTCGACCGCCAAGCTGACGAGCTCGCCGACGCCCTGGGTGGCCGCGGCAACCGGGTCGTTGCCCGCCGGCCCGCCCACCAACTCGAGGCCGGCCACCCGGGCCATCTCGATCACGGCCGTCCCCCGCGCGAGGCGCCACTCGACCTCGACCGGATCACCCAAGGGGCCGCTGACCGTGGACGTGCGATTCGGGCCACCCAGCGCGTCGAGGGTGCCCTCGCCGCCGTCAGCCATGGGTACCTGCGTGCACGACCATCGGGCGCGGTCGGCAGCCGCGGCCACCGCGCTCGCGACCTCGCGGGCGGTGGCAGTGCCACGGAACTTGTCGGGAGCGGCCACGACTCGCACCGCCACATTCCAGCACCGGTCGGGAGGGACGGAGGCCCGAGGGCGTCGGGACGGCCAGCCTCGCTCCCGTAGGGTGGGGCGCTCATGGACGCAGGTCGCCGACCCATCGTGGTGGTCTCGAACCGGGGTCCGGTGTCGTTCCGCCGCGACGGTGACCAGCTGCGAGCCAAGCGGGGCGGCGGCGGCCTCGTCTCGGGTCTCGGCCCGCTCGTCGCCGGGACCGACACGGTTTGGATCGCGGCGGCAATGTCCGACGACGACCGCGCCGCGGCGAGCGGCGCGCCCGTGGACGCCGACGGGTTCCGCGCCCGCCTGCTCGCGCTCGACCCGGTGCGCTACCGACAGGCCTACGACGTGGTCTGCAACGCCACGTTGTGGTTCGCGCACCACGGGTTGTTCGAGCTGGCGCGCCGCCCTCGCATCGACACTCGATGGCGACAAGCGTGGGACTCGTACCGCTACGTCAACGAGCAGTTCGCCACGGCCGTCGCCCACGACGCGCCCGTCGGCGCAGCCGTGCTGGTGCAGGACTACCACCTGTGCCTGCTCGCCCCGATGCTCGCAGAGCAGCGACCGGACCTCCGCCTCGTCCACTTCAGCCACACCCCGTTCGCCACCCCCGACGGGCTGCGAGTGCTGCCGAGCGACGTCCGCCACGAACTGCTCGCCGGCATGGCCGCGCACGCCGCGTGCGGGTTCCACACCGCCCGATGGGCCCGCGGCTTCGAGGCGTGCTGCGACGACACGCTGGGGTGGGTGCCGACGACGTTCGTCTCGCCGCTCGCCTCAGATCTCGACGACTTGCGGTCGGTGGCCGCAGGTCCCGAGTGCGCCACCGCGGCCGACGAGCTCGACGCGGCCGTCGGCAACCGCCGGTTCGTCTTGCGAGTGGACCGGATCGAGTTGTCGAAGAACTTGCTGCGCGGCTTCTGGGCGTTCGACGACCTCCTCACCCGGCACCCCGAGTGGCGAGGCGCAGTGACGTTCGGCGCCTTTGTCTACCCCTCGCGCGAAGGGCTCCCCGAGTACCTCGCGTATCGCCAAGAAGTCGACCGACTGGTCCAGGACCTCAACTCCAAGTGGGCCACGCCGGACTGGACGCCGATCCTGTTCGACCCGACCGACCACTTCCCACGATCGGTCGCCGCGCTGCGCCGCTTCGACGTGTTGCTCGTGAACCCGATCCGTGACGGCCTCAACTTGGTGGCCAGCGAAGGCGTCCTGTTGAACGAGCGCGACGGGGCGATCGCGTTGTCGACCGAGGCCGGCGCCTTCGAGTACCTCCGATCTGCGGTGATACCCGTCGAGCCGTTCGACGTCAGCGGCACGGCCGATGCACTGCACCTCGCGCTCACGATGCCGGCCGCCGAACGGGCCCGCCGCGCGACGGCGGCACGCGACATCGCGTTGAGCCGGTCGCCGGCGGACTGGCTGCGCGGTCAGCTCGACGCCGCGGGCTGAGCGTCCGTCAACGTCTGCAAGAAGGCCAACGCGCCGCGCGGGCCGTCGACGAGCGAGTCAGCCGCCCCCGCCACCTCCGGGTCCAGTTCGCCCGACGCCACCGCCACGCGCAGCACGTCGCGGCCCTCGGCGGCCAACCCTGCCAGCGCCGAGAACGCGGGCACATCGCCCACGTCGTCGCCGAGGAAGCAGACCCGCGGCAGATCGCCGACCAAGCGCCGGGTCACGCTGCCCTTGTCGACGTCGACGGGCGGGTGCAGCTCCACGGATCGCTTTGCCGCTCGCACGACCAGGCCACTGCGAGCACCGGCCTGCTCCGCCCACTCGACGATCGTGCGCTCGGCCGCCGGCACCCGCCGGTAGTGCACGGTCACCGACAAGCCTTTCAGCTCCACATCGGCGTCGGCCGGCAGCAGCTCCGCTGCGTCGGCGCCGACCTCTTCGACCACGCCCCGCCACTCCGTCGCCCGGGGGTCCTCCACCCGCAGACCGCCGTGCGCGGACTCCAGCCCGTACAAGCCCGACAAGTGCACCGAATCGGGCAGCAGGTCCTGCAGGAAGCCGACGGGACGACCCGAGACGACGGCGACCATCGCATACCGTCCGGCGAGGTCGGCCAAGGTGGCTACCACGCCACCGACGGGACGGGCGGCGGTCGGGTCGGTGACGATCTCCGCGAGCGTGCCGTCGAAGTCGCTCAAGATCGCGGTGTGCGACGGATCTGCGCGGGCCCGGTCAGCCCACCCGGCGAGGTCGGAAGTGGCGACGACGGGCTCGCTACGGCGTCGACGTGGTGGACGAGCTGCTGGCGCTGGTCGTGCTCGTTCCGGTGGAACCACCCGCGACCGCCGTGTTCGAGGTGGCGTCGAGCCCGAGGATCACGACGACGTCGGCACCGGTCGAACCAGCGGGGAGCTGCGCAGTGCCTTGTGCCTGCACCGCCGTGTTCTTGAAGCCCATCACCCGGGCGATGGCTGCGGCATCGCCGCGCTGGGCCGTTGGCCCGTAGTACACGACCGACGTGGAACGCTGGTCGGTGTCGTGGCCGACGGTCACGTTGGTGTAGCCCGCCGTCGAGAGCGCCTTTTGGGTGTTGCCCGCCGCTTTGGCCACCCGGCCACCGGTGCCGTTGAACACGGCCACCTTCAGCGCGGTGATCGGCTTCGACGTGGTCCCGGTTGGCAGCACGGCCGTGGTCGTCGGGGCGTTCACCGTCGTGGACGTCGTGTTCTTCGGCGCCGAGGCGTGACCGCCACTGCCACCCCCGCCGTTGAAGCGTGCCAGAAGCACGACCCCCACCAACACCGCCACGACCAGTAAGGCGATCCCCTTGGCGGCGTTCTGGTCGGCGGGTGGTCGATTCGCAGCAGTCATGACGAAAAGCGTCCGTCCGGTCGGGTGACGTTCGAGGCAGCTTGGCGCGCCCCGCTGGGCAATACAAGCATTCCCCATGGGAGGACACCGGGCGTGACATACCTCGAAACAGCCTGTTGGACCAGATCGATCGCGCCTTACGCGACCCCGCGGGGCGGCTTCCGTCGGGGCGCCTGAGAACGGCGCCCGGCCAGCTCTTCGATCACCTCGTTGGATCGTTCGACGTCGAACTCCCCGCCGCTCGCGCGCAGGTGCGCGAGCACACCGACGAGGTCGCGGCGCTGCGCTTGCGTGAGCGCGAGCTCCTCGTACACGGCCCCGTTGAGGTCGCGGGTCGCCGCAGTGGCCACGCGCCGGCCGCGCGGGGTGATGACCGCCAACGTGGTGCGCGCATCGGAAGGATGCGGCACGCGTCGGACGAGCTCGTCGGCCTCGAGCCGGTCGATGATGTTGGTCACCGTCGCCGGAGGGATCCGCAGCGTCTTGCTGATCCAGCTGAGCGTGAGCGACGACTCCGGGTCGGTCGCCAGCCATGTGAGCACCTCGTAGCGCGGGAAGCTGAGGTCGTGGCGGCGCATCACGCGGCTGACCTGGTCGTGGAGCATCTGGTACGAACGGAGCACGGCCGTGTACACCGCCATCCCCGACGCCGCCTCGGGACTCCACAGCTCGAGCCACACCCGCCGTGAGGCTTCGACCACATCGAACGGCGCGACGTCGAAGCCCATGGCCGCAGGATATGACGCCCGTGGGGGCCGTCAGCTTCCTTGCACGAGCGAACGTCCGATGATGCCATCGGCTTCCAGCGCGCGGATCTCCTCGGGCGTGAGCCCGAGCCCCTCGAGGATCGTCTCGTTGTGCTCCCCCAGCAGTGGCGCATGCCGCGTATGGAAGCGAGTCGGGCCATGGGAGAAGCGCATCGGCAGTGTGCTGTAACGGGCCCGACCGGCGACTGGATGGTCGACCTCCTCGAAGAACCCCCGAGCGGCGAGCGGCGCCAGGTCAGTCTGGCGGTGCGGCAGTGTGACCGTTCCAACGGGAACGCCGGCATCCCACAGCGTGGCGGTGACCTCCTCGGCCGTGCGGTCCCGGCACCAGGCTCGGAGACCCGCGTCGATCTGGTCGTGGCCCCGACGCCGTCCGGCGGCCGTCGCGAAGGCGGCATCGGTCGCCCAATCCGGTCCGCCCAATACGTGGCACAGCGAGCGCCACTGCTCGTCGGTCGCGACCGCGATCGCGACCCAGCAGTCGTCGCGGCCCCACTCGTCGGGTCCTGCCACCTGGTACAGGTTCTGCGGCGCGGCGCCCGGCCCGCGGTTCCCGTCGCGGCCGAGGAGCGCTCCGTACGCCGAGAACTCGATCGGCTGCTCGGCCGCGATGTTGGCTGCCGCGTCGACCATCGCGACTTCCACCACACCGCCGGCACCGGTGCGGTCACGATGTGCGAGGGCGAGCAGCAGGCCGTACACCGCGTGCAGGCCCGCGTTGGGGTCGCCGATGCAATACGGCTCCAGGGGCAAGAGGTCGGGATACCCGGTGAGCCACGTGAGCCCCGCCGCGTCCTCGATCACAAAGGCGAACGCCGCCAGGTCGCGCCACGGACCATCGAGCCCGAACCCCGGCATCCGCAAGACGAGCAGCTCGGGGTGGCCGGCCCGGAGCGCGTCGTGACCGAGACCGACCTGGTCGAGCACGCGAGGTGTGTAGTTCTCGATCACCACGTCGCACGTTCCCGCGAGGCGCCGGACGAGCTCCGCGCCGCGCGGGTCGGCAAAGTCGATGGTGAGGCCCTGCTTGTTGGTGTTGAGCGCCGCGAAGATCGGCCCGCGCTCCCAGAACTGTTCCTCGGACTGCGGCACCCCACCGACGAGACGGGCGCCGTCGGGGCGGGCAGCCGATTCGAGGTGGATGACCTCGGCGCCGAGCAGCGCGAGCACCTGCCCTGCGAGCGGGCCAGCCCAGTAGCCGGTCATGTCGAGCACGCGCAGGCCGGCGAACGGCAGGGTCGGCGACGAGGGGGCACCGGCGGGCGCCATGTCATCTCGAGCGTGAGCAGAGGACGCCTCGAGCAAGGCGTCGATCGCCTGCTCCCCCAGGCGCGGTGCAGGCCCCGGGGGGCGCAACCCCCCGGCACCCAGGCGGAACGGCGCGCGCGGGTTGGTGGCGCCGTCGGTGGGGTTGGCCACGAACGCCCCGCGCTCACGGAAATGCTCGAACGTGGCAATGTTCGAACCGTCCGCCAATGGGGCGTTCGGGATCCGGAACGCGGACGCGAGGTCGAGCACTTCCGCGACGGTGTGCTCGGCGATCCAGGCATCGATGGTGGGCGCGAGCCCGGTGCGCTGGAGGAACAGCGACTGATCCTCCATCCACTCCGGATGGCCGACCATCACGCAGAAGTCGAGCCACTGCTGCCCCGTGCCGCAGCCGAGGCCCACCAGCCCGTCGCTGGCTGCGCCGACGCCGGGCGTGGGAACCACCCGGCGGCGTCGCATCGGCCGGCCGAGCTGATCGTGGAACGTGACGGGGTAGTACGTGAGGCACATCGCCAGCGCCTCGAGCATCGACACGTCGACCAGTTCGCCACCAGCGGGCACACGCCGGCCCGACGCAAGGGTGCCGATGGCGGCCAGCAGCCCGGCGAGCCACTCACCGACCTGGCCGCCGACGTACACCGGCGCCCGATCCGACGGGCCGCGCCCGAGCCCGATCACCCCGCCGGACCACGCCTGCAGCGTGAACTCGGTGGCGGCACGGCCGGTCCACGGGCCGTCGAGGCCGAACGGCGTGATCGACGTGACGGTGAGATGCGGGTGGCGGCGCAGGATCTCACCCGGCGCCAACGTGGGTTCCTCGGCCAGCGGCGAACCCGGCGACCACACGACGGCAGCCGCCGTCGCCAGCAACGCCTCGAGCGACGACAGGGCGGCCGGTTGCTGCGGGTCGACCACGACACCCTGCTTCGACGCGCCCAGGAAGTTGAACAGTGCACCGTCGTCGTCGGCCCCGATCGCCGCGCCCGACGCCGACCAGCGGCGCAGCGGGTCGCCGCCCGGCGGCTCGACCTTGACCACCTCCGCGCCACCGTCGGCGAGCAGCTTCGTGCAGTACGCGCCACCGATCCACGTCGACAGGTCGACCACCCGCAACCCATCGAGCGCGAGTCCGCCGACGTCAGACATCGGCTGCCCCGACACCCGTCTCCGTACCGCCGACGAGCGTCGGTCGGGCGGCGGTCACCGCCAATCGGCTTCGGTGCGCCGACGACCCGACCTGCTCAGGCGCCAGTCGGGCGGGAACCGGTCATCGTTGTCCTTCACCGAGTTGTTGAGGCCAGCGTCCATCGTCTCGCCGGACAAGGTCGCCAGCCGACCGTCGTCGTCCTCGCGGAGCGCGCCACCCATCGACTCGAGCCACGCGCTCAACAAGGTGCCCACCGACTCCCCTTGGTGTTGCTTCATCACCTCGAAGAACACCTTCTGCATGTAGACGGTGTCGGTGGGTCGGGTGCGGGCACACGACAGCGCGTACTTCTCGACTTCGGCCTCGAGCTCGGCGCGTGGCACCACGCTGTTCACGAAGTTGCACTCGTACATCTGTTGCGCCGTGAACGGCCGCCCGGTGAAGACCATCTCCTGGAACTTCCGCAGGCCCATCATCGTGGCCCACTGCCACATCCGCGGCGCATAACCCACATAGCGGAACGCGGGGTGACCGAACAGCGCGTCGTCAGAGGAGATCACGAGGTCGGCATCGGCCGCTTGGTAGAAGTGCCAGCCGTAGCAGTAGCCCTTGACCTCGAGGATGCTGATCTTCTTGAAGTCCTGCAGGGTGCGACAGCCCGACCTGGTGTCGGCGTACCAGTGCAGGAGCTGTGCGCCGGCGCGGTACGACCGCGGGCCGGGCAAGGTCACGTCGTCCTCCGGCTCGAGGCCGAACTCCTCGTGCAACGCGGTGCCCTGGGCTCGCTTCGCCATGAGCTCGTCGAGGTCGGCGCCGGTGCCGAGGTGGTCGCCGACGCCCCGCACGACGAGCACTTTCACGTCGTCGTCGATGCTCGCCTTGAACAGCAGGTCGGCGTAACGGCGCCTCGCGGCGATCGTCGGCACGTTGAGCGCGTCGGGTCGGTTGAGCGTGATCGTGGCGATCCGGGTGGCCGGGTCCTTGTCGTACAAGATGATCTCTTCGGCGGGAGGGATGTCCGCGCTGGTCATGGCGTGGGGTTCCTTGGGTTGGCAGGGCCAGAGAGGAGCTCGGGCCCGTCGGGCGTGACGTGCACTGCGGCCTGTTCGTAGATTGCCCCGACGCCCTCGGCCCACGTGTACGCGGTGAGCGCCAGCACCATGCCCGACTCGAAGGCCGCTTGGGCCGCGGTGGCGGGCAGGGCAGCGGTCACCAGCGGCACGTCGTAGCCAAGCCCGAGCCCTCTGGCCACCGGCACCGGCGGCGCCGCGACACCCGACGCCTCGTAGGCATCGAGCAGGCCGGTCATCGGCAGCCCGGCGCGGCACGCGTCCAGCAGGCGGTCCCAGAGCTCGCCGGTGCGCTGGCGCAGCGCCGCTGCCGGGTCGTCGGCGGGATCGACCTGGCGGGTGTGGCCGACCTCGCCCACGTAGCCGCCGAGGATGATCCCCGCGTCGAAGGCCACGAGATCGCCGGGCGCCGCCGGCGTGTCGCGCCCAGTTCGACCCCAAGCCTGGCGGCGCGAGGTGATCCAGGCGATGTCTTGGGTCGCGGGCGTCGTCACGCCGGCTTCCGCCATCGCCTCCATGAACACCCCCGTGAGGTGGCGCTCGGTGACCCCCGGCTCCAGCGCCGCGGTCGCCGCGTCGAGCGCGCGCTCCGCGACACCCAGCGACGCTCGGATCGCGTCGATCTCCTGCGGGAGCTTCACGCTGCGACAGCGGCGCATGAACGGCTCTGCGTCGACCAGCTCGGCAGCGGGGAACGCTGCCGGCAACAAGCGCGCCGACGACGGCGACATCGCGTCGGTCGCGACCGTACGAAACGTGTCCGCGCCGTCGATGCCTCGTAGCACCTTCACGAAGGTTCCGGAGTTGAACGAGATGCCGTACAAGTTCTCGTGGGGGATGTCGTCGGGGATGCCCTCATCCCACGTGCTCAACAAGTGCACGGCCTCGGTGGCGCGCACGAGCACGCAGCCCGGCCCGAACGCACGGGATCCCGCCGTCCACAACCGCGGCGCGCCGGACACGTAGCGGGCGTTGCCCTCGCGACCGACGACGAGCACGTCGATGTCGGCCGCCTCCATGGCTTCGAGCACGCGTGCTCGCCGTGCGCGGCGCAGCGTGGCTTCGTCGGGCAGGACTTCGGTCGTTGGCACGAGCTACCTCAGAAGGGGTCGTAGGGGTAGTCGGTCATCGGTTCCCAACCGTCGGAGGTGATGAGCAGCACCTCCTCGGACCGGTAACCAGCGGCGCCGTCGTCCCAGACGATCGGTTCGAGCACGAGGACCATGCCGGCCTCGAGCACGAGCGACGCGTCGAACGCCTCGCCGATGTCGCTGCCCACGTACGGCATCTCGGCGCTGTCGATGCCGAGGCCGTGGCCCAGGTAGAAGTGGGGCATCCACGGCTTGGTCCCGCCGGCCGCCTCGATGGCCGCAGCAGTGAGGTCGGCGGCGGTGGCACCGGCACGGGTCACGTCGAGCACCGCGCCGAGGATGTGGCGCCATTGCTCGAACTGGGCGCGCTGGCGAGCATCCGGCTCCTGACCCACGAGCCAAGTGCGACCGAAGTCGGAGTGAAAGCCGCCGAAGCTCACCCCGGTGTCGACCCACAAGACGTCGCCGGCGGCCAGCTCGCGCTCGGTCGACAGCAATGGGCAGGCGAGGTCGCCGGTGGTGGTCCACGGGCCGTCGGCCATGCGGCGAGGCATCACCTGCCAGATCGGGTCGAGGATGTTCGCGTCGGCTCCCGCGTCGAAGATCGTGCGCAGGAACGTGGCGGTGAGCTCCGTCTGGCGCACACCCGGCGCCAGACGCGCCTGCACCTCGGCCGCCGCGAGCTCGGTGATCCGCAGGCCTTCGCGCAGGTACGAGAGCTCGTCGGGCGTCTTGATCAACTTGGCGCCGCTGATCACACGCCCGCCATCGACCGGCTTGGCCGAGGCCGCCTGCAACGACGGTTCGCGGCGCAGCGAGTTGGTCCATTCGTCAAATGCCACCACGCCGCCGCCGGCGAGGTCGGCGAGCTGCGACGCGAACAGCTTCACGCCCTCGTCGAAGTCGACGTACACGGGGCCGTGCCGATGGTCGGCCGGCAGCTCCGCCGGCAGTCCGGCATCGTCCGCGACCGACGAGAACAAGTGGGGCCACTCGTCGTCAGCGAGCACCACGGCCACAGGCTGCTCGAAGTTGGCACGGCCCGAATCGGCGAGCGGCCACACCGCACCGGTCACGTAGACCACGTTGGTGTTGCCGAGCAGCACCAACGCGTCGAGACCGGCAGCCCGCATCCCCTCGCGCACGCGGTGCGTCCGCTCCCGCTGCATGCGAGAACGGTCGGGCACTTCGGGGATGGTCCTCGTGCCGGCCGACGCCATCAGCCCGGCCGGCATCAGTCGTCCAGCCCGAGGAACCGCTTCACGTTGCCGCCGACGACACCGACCGAGGCTTGCGCGCCCAGCGTGTCGACCACCGACGCCAGCGACGTGTTGCTGTAGCCGTACGTGCTCTCGTTGTGCGGGAAGTCGGTCGACCACATGATCTTGTCGACGCCGATGCGATCAACGAGATCGAGGCCCAACGGGTCGACCATGAACGACGCGTGCATGTGGTGGTCCCAGTAGTACCTCGGGTCGTGCTGCACTTCGAGGTTGTTGAGGTGGTGGAACGACGCGGCGATGTGCTGTGCGTCCTGGATCGTCGACGGGACCCAGTTGATGCCGCCCTCGAACCACCCGATCTGCAGGCCGGGGTGGCGATCGAGGATGCCGCCGAGCACGTACTTGCCGAACGCGTCACGAAACGGCGCCACCGACTGCAACATCCCGATGCCCACCGCGTTGAACTCGTTCGGTGTGGCCGGTGGGTTCTCACCGATGTGATGAGCGACGGGGACTTGCGCTTCCTCGATGGCGTCCCATACGGGATCCATCGCGGTGCTGGCGAAGTCGATGGGTCGCTTGTCGAGGTCCTTGCCCGGTTGCAGCGGTAGCAGGAACGTCTTCAGGCCCAACTCCTTGAGCTCGTTCACCGTGCGACGGGCGCCGTCGGCGTCCCACCAGTTGATCAGGCCAACGCCGTAGATGCGGCCTTTCGAACGCTCCTGCACCTCGGCGATGTGCTCGTTGTAGATCCGGAAGCACAACTCACGAACCTCGCGGTCGGGCCAGCCGAACAGCGCCAGTACCGAGTTGGGGAACGCCAGCTCCTTCGACACGCCTTCGGATTCGAGTGCGGCGATCCGGGCCTCGACGTCGCCGGTGTGCGAGCCCGACACGGGGTCGTACTGGGTGAGCACGTCGACGAACTCGGGAACCAGGATCGACTTGCCGTCCATTCCGATCACCCACCCGCCGCGCTCGTTCATCACGCGCGGTGCACGGTCCTTCATGCTCGCGGGGAAGCGCTCGTAGAAGATGTCGACGGCCAGCGAGATGTGGTTGTCGGCGGAGAACACGTCGATGCCGGCCGGCAGCCCGACATCGGCGAGCGGACCAGGCCTGCGGGCCTTCGGCGCTCCCAGCCCCTCGGGCGGGTACGTGATCGTCCTCGACGCGACGGACATTCCCCCACCTCCCCGCCGCGGACCGGTTCCGCGGACCTCGCGGACATTACTTCGACTTCGTAGCAATCGTCAACGGACGCTGCTAAGTTCACGGCGCTGCGGGAGGACGTTCGGGGGCCGGAAGGGGCGCGACATGACGACGTGGGACTCGACCGTCGACTTCGTGATCATCGGATCCGGCGGTGGCGCGATGGTGGCTGCACTGGCCGCCGCCGAACGCGGTGCGAGCGCGTTGGTGCTCGAGAAGCAGGAACTGGTCGGCGGCTCCACCGCCATGTCGGGTGGCATCGTGTGGGTGCCGAACAACCCCGTGATGCAGGCCGCGGGCGTCCCTGACTCCTATGACGCGGCCATGGCGCACTTCGAATCCGTGGTGGGCGACGTCGGGCCCTCGTCCTCGCCGGCCAACCGTGCCGCCTTCTTGACCGCGGGGCCGGAGATGGTCTCGTTCCTGCAAGGTCTCGGCGTGCAGTTCAGCTACTGCCGTGGCTACAGCGACTACTACTCGAATGCCGAAGGCGGCCACGACCTCGGCCGTGGCATCGAGCCCGTGCCGTACGACGGCCGGGCCCTCGGCGAGTGGCAGCACAAGCTCCAGCCGGGCCTGGCAAAGAGCCTCGGCATGTGCGTGATGACCAATGAGGCGCGGTCGCTGTCGAACTACAACCGCAGCGTCGGCGCGTTTGTCACCTCGGCCCGGGTCGTGATCCGCACCGTGCTGGCGCGGCTGCGGCGCCAGGATCTGCTCACCAACGGCGCGTCGTTGATCGCGCAGATGCTGCGGGTCGCCATCGACCGCAACGTGGAGATCTGGACCGAGGCGCCGCTCGACGAGCTGATCGTCGAAGACGGCAGCGTCGTCGGTGTCCGCACCGTGCACGGCGGCCGGCAGCACCAGATCCGGGCGCGCCGGGGCGTGTTGATCGCGGCGGGTGGCTTCGCACACAACCCCGAGATGCGCGCCACCTTCGGCGCCGACCAACCGAACGAAGGGAAGTGGTCGATCGCCAACCCGGGTGACACAGGCGAAGCCATCGCGACCGCTATGCGTCTCGGGGCGCGCACCGATCTGATGGACGAAGCGTGGTGGATGCCCTCGCCGCGCACCGGCCGGTTCGGGCAGTCGACGCTCGACCAAGCACGGCAACGCCCGCGCACGATCTACGTCGACGCCGCTGGACAGCGCTTCGTGAACGAGTCGAACTCCTACATGGAGGTCGGCAAAGCGATGTACGCACGCAACAAGACCAGCAGGGCCGTGCCCTGCTGGCTGATCTTCGACGACCGCTACCGCAAGCGCTACGCGCACCTTCGATCCAGCCCCGGCCGCTTCCCGCGCAAGCTCTTCGAGAGCGGGCGGCTGAAGCAGGCCTGGACCCTCGCCGACCTGGCCCGGCTGTGCGGCATCGACCCGGCGGGCCTCGCCGAGACCGTCGAGCGCTTCAACGCCAACGCCGAGCGCGGGGTCGACCCGGACTACGGGCGCGGTGAGTCTGCGTACAACCGAGCGCTCGGCGACCCGAACCGCAAGGTGCACCCGTGCCTGGGGCCGATCGACGAGCCGCCGTTCTACGCGTGCGAGGTGCTCCCGGGCGACATCGGCACCTGCGGTGGGCTGGTCACCAACGAGCACGCGCAGGTGGTCGACGGTGACGAGCGACCGATCCCTGGGTTGTACGCCGCCGGGAACAGCACCGCGACCGTCATGGGCCGCCACTACCTGGGCCCCGGCGCGAGCATCGCCAACAGCATGGTGTTCGGCTACGTAGCCGCGCTCCACGCGCTCGGCTCGGGTGAGCCCGAAGGGCCCGGAGGCGACGTCAGTTGATCACTGCGCCGTCGCGCCGGACCGTGATCGCCTTGGTCGGACACTTGCGCGCGGCTGCGAGCACGCGCTCCTCCGGTGCCGCCGCGATGTCGACCACCACCGAGATCGAGTCGTCGTCGAGGTCGAACACGCCGACAGCCTCGTACACGCAGTTCCCTGACCCCATGCAGACGTCGCGGTCGATTTCGACTTCGAGGGCCACGCCGCGACCCTATAGCTCCTCCCCGACCGACCGAGGGCGATCATGACCGACTTCGAGCACGTCAACTTCTTCGCCGACCGGACGGTGCAGGACGACCCCTACCCCTACTTCGACTGGGTCCGCGAGCAAGGCCCGGTGTGGCAGGAACCGAAACACGGCATGTTCGTCATCACCGGCCACCCCGAAGCGATGGTGGTGTACGGCGACCCTGCGACGTTCCCGGCCAACGACGAGCCGTCGGGTACGTACTCGTCGTGCAACGCGGTGAGCGGCTCGTTCGTCCCGTTCTCCGAGCCGCTGGAGGGCCACGACGTCAGCGACGTGATCGTCCGCTGCCGCCACGAGCTGCCGTTCAGCGACCAGCTCCCCGCGTTCGACCCGCCGCGGCACACCGACCACCGCCACTTGTTGATGCGGCTCATCACCCCGAAGCGCCTGAAGGAGAACGAGGGCTTCATGTGGGAGTACGCCGACCGGCTGATCGACGGGTTCGACACCAGCACCGCCTGCGAGATCGTCAGCGCGTACGCCGAGCCGTTCACGCTCACCGTGATTGCTGACCTCGAAGGCGTGCCCGAGGCCGATCACTCGCTCTTCCGCGAGCAGCTCTCCACCGCCCACCAGCAGCTCGACCACAAGCCGCTCGAGTTCCTCTACGAGCATTTCCGCGCTTACATCGAGGAGCGCCGCGCCAACCCGGTCAACGACGTCCTGAGCGGGCTCGCCACCGCCACGTTCCCCGATGGCACCACCCCCGAGGTCGGCGACGCCGCGCTGATCGCCGCGAACCTCTTCGCCGGGGGGCAGGAGACCACCGTGCGGCTCCTGTCGTTCGCCTTGCGGATGCTCGCCGAACGACCCGACCTCCAAGCTGCCGTGCGGGCCGATCGCGATCGCATCCCGAACTTCATCGAGGAGACGCTCCGGATGGAGAGCCCGCTGCGCACGCAGTTCCGAATGGCCCGCGTCGACACCACGCTCGGTGGCGTCGACGTGCCGGCTGGCAGCTCGTTGATGCTCGCGCCCGGCGCATGCAACCGCGACCCGCGGGTGTTCGACCACCCCCACGAGTTCGATCTCGACCGCCCCAACGCGCGCCAGCACATCGGCTTCGGCCACGGGATCCACACCTGCGCGGGTGCGCCGCTGGCGCGGGCAGAGGGTCGCGTGACGATCAACCGGTTCCTCGACCGCACCGCGAACATCGCCATCGCCGAACAGCACCACGGACCCGCCGGCGCGCGGCGCTACGAGTACCTGCCCACGTTCTTCCTGCGGGGGTTGCAGCACCTCCACCTCGACCTCACCGCGCCATAGCGCACGGTTCGGTCGGCCTCACGCGTTTGGGTTGTTCGCCGGCCGGGCAGCCGTCGACATGATGAGCTTGGTCTGTGCGTACGGCGGGCCGGCCGTGGTGCCGCCGTCGATCGGCATCACGATGCCGGTGATCTGAGCAGCCCGATCGCTGGCGAGGAACACCACCGCGTTCGCCACGTCTTCGGGTTGCGCCTCGCGCTCGAGCGGCTGCATGTACTTGAGCACGGGCGCCATGTCATACGTGGTGATCGCAGTGCGGATGTGTGCCGGGGTGAGGCAGTTGACCCGGATGCCGTACGGGGCCAGGTCGATCGCCATGCACTTCGTGATGTGGGCCACCGCCGCCTTGGAAGCGCGATAGGAGATCATCCCGGCACCGGCGTTGACGGCCGCGATCGACGCGTTGTTGATGATCGAGCCGCCGCCGTGGTCCTTCATGTGGCGCGCCGCTCGCTGCGCGCCCGCGATGACGCCGAAGAGGTTCACGCCCATGATCCGCGAGAAGTCGCTCAAGTCATCGGGCAGGAACCGCTTCAGCTCGCTGCCGATCCCCGCGTTGTTGAACATGATGTCGAGGCCGCCGAAGCGTTCGACGGCGAAGTCGACGAGCGCCTGCACCTGGTCCTCGTCGCTGACGTCGGTCTGGCAGAACGCCGCCGCCTCACCGATCCGCGCGGCTACGGCCGCGCCGTGTTCCGCGTCGACGTCCGCCACGACCACGTGCGCGCCCTCGTCGGCCAACATCGCCACCGTCGCCTCACCGATGCCCCCGGCGCCACCGGTCACGATGGCCACCTTCCCGGCAAGGAGCTGGGTCTTCCCGTCGTTGTTCGACTCGCTCATCGCCGAGACCCTACGGGGCGTTGACAGCCGTTGTAGATTTCATGTCAGAGTCCGACATGAACTGTCCGGCATGAACGGAGCGGAGGGCGCCGCATGGCTGCGAGCAACACCACGGGGGTCTACTACGACCCCTACGACGCCGGGATCGACGCCGACCCCTATCCGGTGTACCGGCGCCTCCGTGAGGAAGCCCCGCTGTACTACAACGACCAGCACGACTTCTACGCGGTGAGTCGCTTCGCCGACGTCGAGCAGTGCTTCCGCGACCCCGGGGTGTTCATCTCGGGTCGCGGCGGGATCCTCGAGCTCATCAAGGCCGGCATCCAGATGCCGCCGGGCATCTTGATCTTCGAGGACCCGCCCACCCACACCATCCACCGCCGCCTGCTGTCACGGGTGTTCACCCCCAAGCGGGTGGCCGAGCTCGAACCGAAGATCCGCGAGTTCTGCGCCCACGCGCTCGACCCCTACGTCGGCAGCGACGGGTTCGACTTCATCGCTGACCTCGGCGCCCAGATGCCGATGCGCACGATCGGCATGCTGCTCGGCATCCCCGAATCCGATCAGGAAGCGGTGCGCGACCACGTCGACAAGAACCTCCGCACCCGGGAGGGTGAGCCGATGAAGGTCACCGAGGACTTCGTCAGCGGCGACATGTTCGCCGACTACATCGACTGGCGCGCCGAGCACCCATCGGACGATCTCATGACCGACCTGCTGCAGGCCGAGTTCACCGACGCGGAGGGCGTGGATCGCCGCCTGACCCGGTCGGAGATCCTGACGTACGTCACCGTGGTGGCTGGCGCTGGCAACGAGACGACCACCCGTCTCATCGGCTGGACCGGCAAGGTGCTCGCGGACCACCCGGACCAACGCCGGGAGCTGGTCGACGACCGTTCCCTCATCCCGAACGCGATCGAGGAGATCCTGCGCTTCGAGGGGCCCGCTCCCCACGTGGGCCGGTGCACGTCGGGCGACGTCGAGATCCACGGCACCAAGATCCCCGAAGGCAGTGCCGTCCTGTTGCTGCTCGGGTCCGCCAACCGCGACGATCGGCGGTTCCCCGACGGTGACCGCTTCGACATCCGCCGCGACGTCGGCGCCCACCTCACGTTCGGCCACGGCATCCACTTCTGCATGGGCGCCGCGCTCGCCCGGCTGGAGGGCCGCGTGGCCCTCGACGAAGTGCTCAACCGGTTCCCCGAGTGGGAGGTCGACGCCAGCAGCATCCGGCTCGCACCCACGTCCACGGTGCGCGGGTGGGAGCGCTTGCCGGTGACCGTCACGTCGACGACCTGAGCCCCGAGCTTCGCGCCAGCCGAGCCGATCGCCTCACTCGAAACCATGCCTGGCGCCTCCACCAACCGCACCTCGGACGCCCGCCGACCGTACGACAACAGCCGCCGCCGGCAGCAAGCCGCCGAGACCCGTGAACGGATCGTGGCATCCGGCGCCGCACTCGTGCGCAGTTCACCCGTGCGCGACTGGCGCGGGTTGACCGTGCGGGCGGTCGCCGAGCACGCGGGCGTCAACGAGCGCACGGTCTACCGACACTTCGAGCATGAGCGCGGGCTGCGCGACGCCGTCATGCACCGCCTCGAAGAAGATGCCGGCATCGAGCTCACCACCATGCGCCTCGACGACCTCGCGTCGGTGACCGCGAGCATCCTGCGACAGGTGGCCGAGTTCCCGATCCCCACCCGACCCCCGCTCGACCCGACCTTGTCCGACGCCAACCAGCGCCAGCGACGCGCGCTGCTCGACGCGGTCGCCGAGCACACGTCCGCCTGGAACGACCAGCAGCGGGGACAGGTTGCCGCCGCGCTCGACGTGCTGTGGAGCGTGGCCGCGTACGAACGGCTGGTGGTCGATTGGGGCTTCGACCACACCCGCGCGGTCGCGTGCCTCACCTGGATGATCGACATGGTCACCGCGCAGGTCCGCGCGGGTGACCCACCACCGACGCACACCTGAACCAGGCCCCCAACCCCCAAGCCCCGACCCCTTGTCTTCTGGGTACCTCACCGTGTCGCCCCAGGGCACGCTCCGGCGCCCAGAAGGACGGATTGGAAGCGGTCGGTGGGACGGCGTGCGTCAGCGGCGGGCAGGGGTGGATCCGCGACCCTCTACGCTCTCGCCTGTCGCGCCGCCGTGCCCGAGTAGCTCAGCTGGCAGAGCAACCGCCTTGTAAGCGGTAGGTCGTGGGTTCGATTCCCACCTCGGGCTCGCGGCCGGGGCGGCCGAGGCCCCGAGCCCGGCGACCAGCCCGGCTGCCCGGTCGCTCAGGCGAACGCCAGCTCGGCCTCGCGCTCATCGGCGAGGTGCTGGTCGAGCTTGCGCTTGATGCGCTGCAGCGCGTTGTCGATCGACTTCACGTGGCGGCCGAGCCGCTCACCGATCTCCTGGTAGCTGTGGCCCTCGATGTACAGCGACAAGACACGGACCTCGAGGGTCGACAGGCGCGCGGCCATCGACTCGCGCATGGCGTCGAGCCGCTCGCCCGCCATCACCCGGTTGACCGGATCCGCGTCGACCGGCCCCGGCAAGGTCTCCTCGACGGAGCGCTCACCGCTGTCATCGCTGCCGTGGGTGGCCGAGATCGACAGGTACTGGTTCAGCGGCTGGTGCTTTTGGCGCGTGGCCGTCTTGATCGCCGTGATGATGTGCCGGGTGATGCACAGTTCGGCAAACGCGCGGAACGAGGCGTTGTGCTCGGGCCGGAAGTCGCGCGCCGCCTTGTACAGACCGATCAGCGCTTCTTGTTCGACATCGTCGGCGTCGCCGCCCACGAGGAAGTAGCCGCGGCCTTTGGCGCGGGCGAAACGGCGGTAGCGATCGATCAGCGTGTCGAGCGCACGTTGGTCACCTGCTTGGAACCGTGCAGCGAGCTCCTGGTCGGTGAGGGTCGTTCGGGTGGTAGTGCGAATGGCCACTGAGGGCTCCCAGCTTCGATGACGACGACGTCAGGTTCGTGCGGTGACTAGTTAGGTTGGGCCATGAACCGGGGCGCGTGTCAAGTGTCACTTGTCCCAGGTGAGGCCGCAAAAATGCGCCATCTCGGCCTTCCCGCGGACAAACACCGCGAAAAATCGCACACCGATCGGGACACGTCCACCGCGAACTGTCGACCGCGACCCACCGCGCCTGGCCGACCTGACTAGTCCGATCAGGCCACGCTGTGAGCACTTGGCCACCCGTACGGTGGCCAAGTGCTCACAGCAGGTGGTTTCGGGTGGGGCCGGAGCCGGGGGCCCAACGGCGTCGGGCCACCTCGAACAGCGCGAGCGCGCCCGCGACGGACACGTTGAGCGAACCCAGCCTTCCTCGAAGCGGTATCGCGACCACCTGATCGCACCGCTCGCGCACCAGCCGGGACAGGCCCGCTCCTTCCGAGCCCAACACGAGGCAGAGCGGCTCGGTCGCGACGGTGAGATCCCACAGTGCCTGGTCGCCACCAGCGTCGAGCCCGACGACCCACACCCCTTGCTCGCGAAGCTGGCTGATGGCCGCGGGCAGCCCGCCGACCAGCGCGATCGGCAAGTGCTCGACCGCGCCGGCGGCGGCCTTTGCGACGGTGGGGGTCACGTGCGCGCTGCGATGCCGAGGAAGCACGATCCCCGTCGCGCCGGCGCCATCGGCGGAGCGCAGGATCGCTCCCACGTTGCCCGGGTCGGTCACGCCGTCGAGCGCCACGAGGAAGGGCGCCGTCGCACCGCTGGCCTCGGCAAGGTCCGCGAGGTCGGCTTCGGGCAGCGGGGCTGCCAACGCGATGACGCCTTGTGGCGCGTCGGTCCGCGCCTCGGCGTCGAGCTTCGCGCGGCTGATCTCACGGACTGGGACGTTCAGCTCGGCGGCGAGGCCGCGGATGTCGTCGACGATGGGAGCGGCGTCCAAGTCGGCCGCCAGTAGCACTTCTTGCGTGCGTCGCCGTCCCGCCAACAGCAGCTCGCGCACGGCATGGCGCCCTTCGACCTGTTCGCCCCCGAGCCCGGACGCAGCCGACGCGCGGGATCGTCCAGGCGAGCCACGCCCGCCCGACCGTCGGCCACCTGAGCCACCGGCAGCCGACCCGCGTCCCGAGCCGGGCGCCGGTCCGGACCCAGCCGCACCACGGCCGCCACCCGACCCTCCACGGCCACCCGACCCTCCACGGCCACCCGACCCCCCACGGCCACCCGACCCCCCACGGCCACCCGACCCACCGCGGCCACCCGACCCTCCCGGGCCTGCGGCTCCCCGACCGGCCGATGGACGGGCACTCCCCGGCTTCGGACGACGCCCGCGCCCTTGCGACCCGGCCATCACCGCGCCCCGGTCGCCGGGGGGCCCGCGCCGACGGCCACCAAGGCGTTCGCGAAGCAGACGATGCCTTCGCCCCGACCGAGCGCACCCAGCCCTTCGGTTCGGCGCCCCTTCACCGTCACCGGCGCACCGACCGCTGCGCTCAAGCGAGCTTCCATGTCGGCCCGGTGGGGGGCCAAGCGCGGTTCGTCGAGGACCACCGAGCAATCGACGTTGACCGGGGCGAACCCGGCCGCACGAAGCTGCTCGACCGCCCCGCGCAACAGCTCGACGCTGTCAGCGCCGCGCAGCGCGGGATCGTCGTCGGGGAACAGCGAACCGATGTCGCCAAGTCCCGCCGCGCCGAGCAGGGCGTCGGCGCACGCATGCGCCACGACATCGCCGTCGCTGTGGCCGACCAGGCCAGGGCCGTCGAAGCGGATGCCGCCCAGCATCAACGGCCGGGACGGGTCGTCGCCGAGGCGGTGGGCGTCGAAGCCCTGACCCACCCGGAACGCCACGCTGCCACCCACGCTCATGGCGTCAGTCCAGCAGAAGCGGGGTCCTCCCCCGCGCCCACCGCCCGGTGATGCAACCGCGCGGCAGCCACCACCAGGTCGGATGCGGTGGTGATCTTGCCGTTGGAGCTCTCCCCGTCGACGAAGCGCACGTGCCCGCCGGTCGCTGCCACGAGGGTGGCGTCATCGGTGGCCGTCCCACCGCCGTGGTGGGCGGCTCGAAGGGCTTCCGCCCGGAAACCCTGCGGCGTCTGCACGGCCACGAACCCGGTCCGATCGACCGCCTCGCCATCCACCGTCCACAAGGTGTCGACCACTGGCACGGCCGGGATCGCCGCATCGGCACCCGACCGCACCGCGTCGACCACCCGCCGGAACAGCGCGGCGGTCGCGAGCGGTCGGGCCGCATCATGGACCAGCACCACTTCGGCGTCGGAGGGAACCGCGTCGAGGCCGGCTCGCACCGAGTCCGAGCGAGTTGCACCGCCCGGCACCACCACGTCGGCATCCGGCTCCTGGTCGGCAGCTCGATCCGGCGCCGCTACCAGCACCACCCCATCGGCGACCGAGCGCGCGGTGCGCAAGGAGTGGTCGAGCACCCGCATGCCGCCGAGGTCTTCGTACTGCTTGGCGCCCCCGAAGCGGCTACCCGAACCGGCAGCGACCACGATCACCCACACCCCGCGGCGGTCGACGAGAGCTGACGCATCGGACGGCACCGCGCCTCGTTAGCACGAAGCCCCGACGTCGGCACGTCCAGCCCGCGGGCCGTGACCACGATGAGCCACCGGTCACGCCGTTTCGTTAGCATGACCGCCGCATGCCCGACCTCGCCCTCCTTCGCAATGTCGAGCTCTTCGCGGATCTGACCGACGACGAGCTCGGCGGTCTTGCCGGCTCGATCCAGACACGGCACTACGTCCGCAACGACCTGCTGTTCGCGGAAGGCGAGCCGCCCACCGAGCTGTTCGTGGTCCGCAACGGCCGCATCGCGATCTCGAGCAAGTCGATCGACGGCCGCGAGTCGATGTTCGCCCTCATGGAACGAGGCGACCTCATCGGTGAGATGGGGCTCTTCGACGACCGCGGGCGCTCCGCCGACGCCCGCGCGCTCGAGCCGTCCGAAGCCATGGTCGTACCGTATGCCCCGCTGCGCGCCGTCTACGAGCAGCGCCCCGCCCTGCTGTGGGGCGTGGTCCGGCTGTTGGTCGGGCGGCTCCGCTCGACCGACATCGCGCTGGCCGACGTCGTGTTCCTCGACGTGACCGGCCGCACCGCGAAACGGCTGCTCGAGCTCGCTGGCGAGGCCGACGAGTTCATGCTCCCGATCACCCAAGAGGAGCTCGCCGGCATGGTCGGCGCGTCACGAGAGCGCGTCAACAAGGCCATTGCCAGCTTCGTTCGGCTGGGCTGGCTCGACCAGGCCGATCGGCACTACCGCTTGTTGAAGCGCGACGAACTCGAGCGCCGGGCTCGCTGAAGTCGGGTTCGCTCAGGCCCCGAGGAACGCCGCGACCCGCGCCCAGGCGTCGGCCGCATCGTCGCCACGATGCACCGGACGGCTGGGGTCGTGCACGAAGCCGTGCTCGGCGCCCTCGTACTTCACGACCCGCGCGCCCGTGGCTTCCAGATCGGCCACATCGGCGGGGGGCGTGAAGCCGTCGGCGGTGCCCACGATGGCCAACACCTGGCTGGCGCCAGGCGCGGTGGTCGCGGCCAACGGGTCGGGCACGGTCCCCGCCCACGACTCCGGCACGTGGATCATCCCGTAGAAGGACACCACCCGGTCGTAACGACCGACGCCTGCCGCCAGGTAGGCCGCCATGCCGCCCATGCAAAAGCCGAGCGCGGCCACAGGATCGGCGCCGAGCGACTGCAAGTGCTCCGCGGCGAGCCCTGCGGATCGCAGGTACGCGTCGGTGTCGTACGACGACATGGCCTCGAGCCGCTCACCGACCGGTAGATCGGTCCGGCCGGGGAACGGCTCGACCGCGCACACCGCCCAGCCGTGCTCGCCGGCCAGCCGCGCGCACAGCTCGTCGAACAGCGGCCGCAGCCCGCCGATGTCGGGGAACAGCACGAGCCCACGGGTGGGCGTCCCGCCGGGCAGGGCCAACTCGGCCGGGGTGGCGTCAGGCAACTCGATCCGCATGCCGACGAGTCTGGCCCACGCCCCCGTGGAGGGTTGGTCAGGTGTAGCGGTCGAGGATGCTCGATGCGGCGAGTCGGGACAGTCCGTCCTTGATGGCCTGGGCGCGGGTGGCGCCGACGCCTTCGACGTCGTCGAGGTCGTCGAGCGTGGCGCGCAGGATCTTGTCGAGGCTGCCGAAGCGCTCCACGATGTGCTCCACGACTTGTTCCGGCAGCCGGGGGATGCGGGCGAGCATCCGATACCCGCGGGGAGCCAGGGGGCTCTCGAGGTCGATGGGCGCGTCGCCGACCGCGGCTTCGGCCACGAGGTCGAGGTGGAGCAAGTCGTCGGTGCTGCACGCCCCCATCCGCTCCAGCGCGGCTTCGGGACCACGGTCGGTGCGGCGCTGGTAGTCGCGCAGGACCAGGCGGCGCTCGTCCTCGACGCCGCGCATGAGCTCCTCGAGCTGCAACCGGATCATGCGGCCTTCGGTGCCGAGCTCGAGGAGGTACCGCTCGACTTCGACGGCGATCCGCACCACCATCTCGCCGCGCTGCAACACGCCCGCCACATCGCGAACGGTGACGAGATCTTCGATCTCGAGCGCGGCCAGCGACGCCGACACCGTCTCCAACCGCGCCTTGTAGCGCTCCAGCGCCTCGATGGCCTGGTCGGCACGGTTGACCAGCCGAGGGATGGAGCTGAGCGGGTGCTTCTGGTCGCCGACGTACACGGCGATGCTGGCCATCCGCTCCGAGACGGACAGCACGGGCACGCCCAACGAGCGGGCCACGCGTTCGGCCGTGCGGTGACGGGTGCCGGTCTCGGTGGTGGGCACGGACGGGTCGGGCACCAGATGGACGTTGGCGCGTGCGATGCGGCTTGCATCCGCCGCCAAGATCACGGCGCCGTCCATCTTCGCCAGCTCGAACAGCCGCTGGGGGCTGAACGCCGCGTCGAGCAGGAAGCCACCAGAGCAGACGTTGAGCACCTGTGGCCCGTCACCGATGACGATCAACGCGCCCATCCCGCCCCGCACGACGCGGTCGAGCCCGTCGCGCAACGCCTGCCCGGGCGCCACCTGGGCGATCGCGCGGTCGAGTGGGGAACGGGAGACCACGCCAGGATTCTACGAGGACGGCGCGGCCGGAGGCGGTGGGAACCCGCCGTGGGCGCCACCGACGTTCACGGTCGGCACCCGACCGCGAGCAGTGCCTCGCTGAGCGTGCCGGCGCGGATCACCTCGAGACCGTCGGTCGCGGCTGGCGACGTGAACGGCACGATCGCCCTGCGGAAGCCCATGCGTGCGGCCTCGGCGAGCCGGCGAGGCATGTTGCCGACTTGGCGCAACTCCCCCGCGAGGCCCACTTCGCCGACCGCCACGAGGTCTTCTGGGACCGGCCGGTCCAGCACCGCGGAGGCGAGCGCCAACGCCAACGCCAAGTCGCCCCCCGGCTCGACGACCTGGGCACCGCCCACGGCCAGCCCATAGACGTCGTGCTGGTTGCACCAGATGCCGGCGCGGCGGCCGAGCACCGCGAGCAACAGCGCCAGGCGCCGGCTGTCGACGCCTTGGACCGAACGCCGCGGGGTCGGCAACGGGCTGGGCGCCACCAGCGCCTGCACCTCGACCAGCAGGGGACGTTGCCCGTCGATCGTCGGGACCACCACCGAGCCTGCGACCCCACGGCGGCGGTCGGCCAGAAACAGCTCGCTCGGATCGGGAACGCCGTCGAGGCCCTGCTCGCTCATCTCGAAGAGGCCGACCTCGAGCGTGGACCCGAAGCGGTGCTTGACCGCTCGCAGCACCCGTAGGGCGTGATGCCGGTCGCCTTCGAACGACAGCACCGTGTCGACCAGGTGCTCGAGCGTGCGGGGACCCGCCAGGCCGCCGTCTTTGGTGACGTGGCCGACCAGCACCACCGACATGCCCCGGGCCTTGGCTTCTTGGACGAGGCGGGAGGCGCACTCGCGCACCTGCACCACACTGCCCGGCGCAGAGGGGATCTCGGGGTCGTGCAGCGTCTGGATCGAGTCGACGATCAACAGGTCGGGCTCGACGGACGCCACGTGAGCCAGCACGTTGCCGATCGAGTACTCCGACACCAGCAGCAGACGGGGCCGGAGCGCGCCGAGCCGTTCGGCGCGCATCCGAACTTGCGCTTTCGACTCCTCGCCCGTCACGTACAGCGCGGTGTCGCCCTGCCCGGCGACGCCGGCCGCCGCCTGCAACAACAACGTGGACTTGCCGATACCGGGCTCGCCGCCGCACACCGTGACCGAGCCGGGCACGAGCCCGCCACCGAGGACACGATCGAGCTCCGCCACGCCGGTACCGACCGGCTCCCACTGCGACAGGTCGACCTCGGCGATGGGCTCGACCTGATCGCGGGCCGGGATCGCGGCCGGGCTCGAGCGCGGCTGTTCGACTTCCTCGGTCAATGAGTTCCACGCTCCGCAGGCTGCGCAACGCCCCGCCCACTTGGGCTCGGCCGCTCCGCAGTCGGCGCATCGGAAGACGACCTTCACCTTCGACATGCCGCCCAACCTAGGCACGACCTGCGACAGTCTCAGATCCAATGTCGGGAATCTTGACTAATAAGGTCGGCCTTTGTACCTTTAGCCGCTCGTAGAAGGGAGGTCGCACCGTGCGACAGAGACCCCACACCCATCCCCGACTCGCCGGGCTCGCCCTCGGCATGGTCGCGTTGCTTGCGGTGGCCGCGTGCAGCTCGGCTGGCACCAGCGACTCGAGGCAGTCCCTGGTCGCGTACTCGACCCCCAAGCCTGTCTACGACCAGCTGACCAAGGACTTCGCCAAGACGAGCAAGGGCAAGGGCGTGACGTGGCGAACGTCGTACGGCGCGAGCGGCGACCAGAGCCGGGCCGTCGAGTCGAACCTGTCCGCGGACTATGTGGCGTTCTCGCTCCAGACCGATATGGACCGTCTCGTGAAGGACGGCAAGGTCGCGACCAGCTGGAACCAAGGGCCCACCAAGGGCATGATCAGCGACTCGGTCGTGGTGATCGTCGTGCGCAAGGGCAACCCGAAGCACATCGAGGGGTGGTCCGACCTCGTCAAGCCCGGCATCAAGATCGTCACGCCCGACCCCGGGTCATCCGGCTCCGCGCGGTGGAACACCATGGCCGCGTACGGCCAGGTCGTCGAAGGCGGCGGCAGCCCGCAGGAAGGCGAGGCCTACTTGCGGGCGTTCTTCAAGAACGTCGTCGCGTCGCCTTCGAGCGGGCGCGAGGCCACGAGCACGTTCACGTCGGGCACCGGCGACGTGCTCATCTCGTATGAGAACGAGGCCATCTTCGCCCGCCAGCACGATCAGGCCGTCGACTACATCGTCCCGAGTTCCACGCTGCTGATCGAGAACCCCGCGGCGGTGACCGTCCACGCGGCGCCGGCCGCCAAGGCCTTCTTGGCATTCGCGCAGTCGGCGGCGGGCCAGCGCGTCTTCGCAGCCAACGGCTACCGACCCGTCATCGACGGGATCCACGTGCGAGTCGACGGCGCCAACAACCCGACCGACCCGTTCCCCCAGCCGGCCAAGCTCTTCACGATCGCCGACCTTGGCGGGTGGACGCAGGTGGCGACCAAGTTCTTCGACGAGCACGACGGCATCGTCACCAAGATCCAACAAGCCGGATGACCGCCGCCACGGTTGCCGCGCCACCAGGCCCCGCGGCCGACCCTCCGTCGACCCGCGCCCTCCCGCGACGACCGGATGGCCGCGTGCTGTCTGCCGCGTCGACGTGCGGGCTCGGGTTGGCCACGCTGGTGATGAGCCTGCTGGTGCTCATCCCGCTGGCGGCCGTGCTGACCAAGGCCACCAGCGGCGGCTGGAGCGGCTTCTGGGCCGCGGTGTCGTCCCCCGGCGCCGCCGCGGCCCTTCGCCTCACGGTGGTCGGATCGCTGCTGGTCACGGCCGTCAACGCGGTGATGGGCACGTTGGTCGCGTGGGTGCTGGTGCGCGACGACTTCTTCGGCAAGCGCGCGCTCGAGGTGATCATCGATCTGCCGTTCGCCTTGCCGACGATCGTCGCGAGCCTCGTGCTGCTGTCGCTGTACGGACCGCACAGCCCGGTCGGCGTCAACCTGGCGCAGGCGCGCTCCGGGGTGTTCGTGGCGCTGCTGTTCATCACACTGCCCTTCGTGGTCCGCACGGTCCAGCCGGTGCTCATGGAGCTCGACAGCGAAGTCGAGGAAGCGGCCGCGTCGCTCGGCGCGTCGAGGGCCACGATCTTTCGCCGCCTGATCCTGCCCAGCTTGTGGCCCGCCATCTCGGCCGGCGCCGCGCTGTCGTTCGCGCGGGCGATCAGCGACTACGGCACCACGATCTTGATCTCGGGAAACATCCCCTTGAAGACCCAGCTCGCATCGGTGCAGATCCTCGGCCAGCTCGAGAACGACAACGATGCCGGTGCCGCCGCAGTGGCCACCGTCCTGCTCGTGGTCGCGCTGGTGGTGGTGGTGGGCCTCTACCAGTTCCAGCGCCGGATGGCCCGAGGTGGCTGACCTGCGGGCGGACGGGACCGGGCCGGTCTCCCGGCTGGCGCGGCTGGCGTTCCGCGCCACGGCGCTCGTCTACCTCGGCTTCCTGGTGGTGGTGCCCCTGGTGGCGATCTGCTGGCACACGTTCGGGCACGGGGTGAGCCCGGCGTGGCACGCGCTCACCCAGCCCGACATGGTCCACGCTTTCCAGCTGACGTCGATCGTGGCCGCCGTGGCCGTCGCGATCGACGCGGTGCTCGGAACGGGCCTTGCGCTGTTGCTCGTGCGGTACCGCTTCCCGGGCCGGCGCGTGCTCGATGCCCTCGTCGACCTGCCGTTGTCGGTGTCGCCCGTGGTGGTCGGCTTGGCGCTGATCCTCGTGTACGGCAGCGACGGCTGGTTCGGCGGCATCGCACGGTCGGGCTTCACGATCATCTACGCCGTGCCCGGGATGGTCCTGGCCACCGTGTTCGTCTCGCTCCCGCTCGTCGTGCGGGAGCTGACACCCGTGCTCGAGCACATCGGCGAGGAGCAGGAGCAGGCCGCGTCGACGTTGGGTGCCAGCGCGTGGCAGCGGTTCTGGCGGATCACGTTGCCGTCCATCCGTTGGGCGCTGGCCTACGGGGTCATGCTGAGCCTCGCCCGATCGCTCGGCGAGTTCGGTGCCGTCAAAGTGGTGTCAGGCAACCTCGTCGGGCAGACCCAGACCTCCACCCTCGTGGTCGAGCAGGCGTACCTGGGTTTCGACTACCAGACCGCGTACGCCGCCTCGTTCGTGCTCGCCGCCGTCGCGGTGGCGTGCTTGTTGTCGGTGACCGTGCTGCGGCCAGGCGCGGAGGAGAGGTGATGGGCATCCGGGTCCGCGGCGTTCACAAGCGGTTCGGCGACTTCGTGGCGCTCCACGGCGTGTCGCTCGACGTGCCGAGCGGGAACCTCACGGCGCTGCTCGGGCCGAGCGGCGGTGGCAAGTCCACTCTGTTGCGCATCATCGCCGGGCTCGAGCAGCCTGACGAGGGCGCAGT
Source organism: Acidimicrobiales bacterium (assembly GCA_035547835.1). Lineage (NCBI taxonomy): Bacteria > Bacillati > Actinomycetota > Acidimicrobiia > Acidimicrobiales > Acidimicrobiales bacterium. The sequence goes on along the minus strand of DASZTW010000002.1, from coordinate 88,060 downwards.
CGAGATCGACGGCGCCGACGCCACCACCCTCGCTCCGCAGCAGCGTGACGTCGGGTTCGTGTTCCAGCACTACGCGCCGTTCACGCACCTGTCCGTGTCCCGGAACGTGGCGTTCGGCCTGGAGATCCGCAAGCGACCGAAGGCCGAGATCCGTGCCCGCGTCGCGGAGCTGCTCGCGCTGGTCCACCTCGAACAGTTCGCGGACCGCAAGCCCGCGCAGCTGTCCGGCGGGCAGCGCCAGCGGATGGCGCTGGCGCGGGCGCTGGCCGTCGAACCGAAGGTGCTGCTGCTCGATGAACCGTTCGGCGCGCTGGACGCCAAGGTTCGCAAGGAGTTGCGTGACTGGCTGCGCCGCCTCCACGACGAAGTGCACGTCACGACGGTGTTCGTCACCCACGATCAGGAGGAGGCGCTCGAGGTGGCCGACGAGATCGTGGTGGTCAACGAGGGCCGGGTCGAGCAGACCGGCACGCCCGAAGACTTGTACGACCGGCCTACCAACGAGTTCGTCATGGCGTTCCTCGGCCCGGTGACACGACTCGACGGGCACCTGGTCCGTCCACACGACATCGATCTGGTGCCACCTGGGACCGCGGGGGCGGTGGCGGGTCGCGTGACGAGAGTGCGGATGCTCGGATCCGTCGTGCGCGTCGACGCAATCGCGGACGGCGACGAGGTGTGGGTGCAGACCTCGCGCCAGGAGGTCGAGCGCCAGGCGATCGAAGCGGGGGGATCGATCGGGCTGCGTCCGACGCGGACGCTCCCGGCCGGCCAGGCAGCAGGTGGCGCTGCGACGCATTTGGTGCGAACCGGTTGACAGTTTCCGGAACGCCGTGCACACTCCGGAACGTGGCTCCGCCACAACCGGGGGAAGGGAAACAGGCGATGCGGGCAACGCGGGCACACCACGCAGCTCGAACTGAGCGCGACGCGGTTTCCTCGACGCGACTCGACACGGGGGACTGGGCTCCTGGAACGGGGATCGTGGCTGGGGGCCACGCGACCATCCATCAAACCAAGGAGCAATCCATTGACGACGACACTGAGGCGACGCGGGCGACTCGGCGCACTTGCCGTACTCGCCCTCCTCGCCGCCAGCCTGCTCGTGGTTGCACCGGCCTTCGCGGACGACGGACCGGGCGGTAGCGGGAGCAGCGGCGATCCATTCACCTCGATCGACAATCTGCCCATCGCCCCGATCTCCTGTCCGGCCAGCCTCAAACCGGCGGGGGCGCTGCTGGCCTTCTGCATCGAGATGACGTTCGAGGGCGGGCACGCGAAGTTCGGAAGTGTCAGCTCCACGGTCAGCGGCCCGATCAAGGTGCGCCAGGTCGTGGCGGTCACGTTCGGATCTGACGGGCTCGAGATCACCAACGTCGATGAGGGCGGTAGCGGCAGCGGCGGCGGTGGCCTGGGCTTCCCGCCCATCGACGTGCCGGGCGGCATCGTCGGCAACGAGAGCCTCAACTCCCTGTTGAAGCCCGTCACCGGCGTGAGCGCAGAGATCCAGCCACTCGGTGCGCTGACGCTCAGCGACGTGAACAGCACCGGGGTGCTCGGACTGATCCTGGGCACGCAGACGGAGCCGTTCACGCTGGCGACCGCGAGTATCCCGTTGCGCGTGAAGGTGAACAACCTGCTGCTCGGCGACACCTGCTACATCGGAAGCGCCACCGACCCGATCACGTTCAACCTGCCGATCAACCTGTCGGAGCCGCAGTACTGGTCCGGCACGAACGACACGGGCCACTTCCTGTACATCGTTCCGAAGGCGGACGCCACTGATGGGTCATTCGCCGTCCCGGCTGCCGGCGATTGCGGTCTCTTGGGCCTCGGCAAGGCGCTCGACAGCATGAACCTCCAGCAGCTCAACTTGTTCGACCAGCTGCTCGACAACGCGGTCGGACTCCCCGCAGCGCCGGGCACCAACCTGCTGTCGCTGCAGGGTTACTTCGGCCTGACGGCGACAGGTTCGGACGGGATCAGCTCGCCCCCGGCTCCATAGGGGCCCAGCTCGCGGGCGACGATGCCCGCAGCGACCACATCACAGACAGCGCGCGGGGCGGGACCGAATCGCCCCGTCCCGCTCGCTGTCCTGATCGGGCAAGGAGCGCGCAGTGCGCCATCTGAAACACCTCGTGGCCGGGGCCGTGATCGTCGCCGCAGTGGCCATGACCGGGTGCAGCAGCAACCAGAAGCCTGGCGTGCGCGCCGCGGCCACGGCCACGGCGCCGACCACGCCGGTGGGTCAAGGCCACCCAACCGACGGGTCGCCGACCACCAACGGCACCGGGGCCGGCGTCGGTCACGACGACGCCACCAAGGCGGAGGTCGACCCCGCCACGGCGTCGAAGGCGATCGGCTATGTGGAGAAACTCATCCCTCCCCTGCACGGCTCGGTGCCGCGCAGCGCCTACGACCGTGTGCTGAGCGCGACCTGCACCGCCACGGTGGGAGGGGCAGCCGACCGCAACGCAGCGACCGCCACCGCAAACGGCATCGTCGTGCGGATACCGAAGGGTCCCGCGGCCCTGCCGCAGTACCGAACCGGCATGATCCTGCTCGCCGAGACCTATCTCTCACTTGACCACTGCGGCGCCCCGGCCCCCTACGCCGACGCCGTGCTCCGCGCACTCGAACCCCACGCCAGCCAGGCGCTGCTCGAGATCGTCAGAGGTGGCTGACTCGCGAACCCTCGGGCAACCCGCGGCGAATAGCCTTCCCCCTCGATGGGGGCCAAGCGGGCGTCTGGGGACGGCGAACGGCTGACGATGGCTGATCTCCGAGCCCGTCAGCGTCTCGAGCAACGGCGCCACGCGCTCGACACGGCGCTGGGCATCATCGCCGCCGACGGCGTCGACGCGCTCACGATGCAGCGACTCGCCGACGAGCTCGCCTGTGGCATCGGATCGATCTACCGGCAGTTCACGTCCAAGAGCGCGCTGCTCGCGGAGCTGCAACGCGGCGCGCTCGAGGTGCTGCACCGGTCGCTGGCGGGCTCCCAGACCTCCCTCGACTCTGTCTGCAACGAGCGAGGGGTGTCGGACCCTGCCGAACTCGCGCTCTCACGCGTGCTCGGGGCAGCCTGCTTCTGGGTCGACGCGGAGCTCACCTTCCCGCTCGAGGTCGAGCTCTGTCGGCGAATGTTCACCTACCCGTCCGTGGTCATGTCCGACTCCGACGTCGCACAGGTACTTCCCGCCGCGTTGGCCGTGCTCGAGACTGCCCGCCAGCTCCTTGCCGCAGCCGTCGAGCTGGAGGCGCTGGCCCCCGGCGCTGACCTGCAGCGAGCGTTGACGATCATCGCCGCGACCAATGGGGTTCGCATGACGTCGGGTCTCCACAGATTCAGCGCGACGTTGTTCGATGGCAGCGAGCTCGCCAACAACTTGGTCCGCGACCTTCTGGTCGCGTGGGGCGCGCAGCCGGCACGGCTCACCACCGCGGCCGGGGTCGTCGCCGAGCTCGCCGCTCGTGGAGAGCTCGTGCCGGCCGTCGAACCTTCTCATTGACAGGCGGGCTTCAAGCCCCGGGGCGCTGCCACGCGGTCAGCGGTTGCGGGCCTTGCGTCGACCGCGGGCATGGCGCCCTCGTTTGCCGCGCCCATTGGTGGCGCGGCTCGATCCCGACGCGCCACGGCGCGCCCGGCGATCGCGCCGGAACCCCCGCACTGCCCACCAGGTCGCGAGGAGCAGGCCGACCAACGCCACCGCGGCGGCGAGCAGCAGCCACGGCGCAATGCCATTGCTGCGCTTCGACGTGAACTGGAAGGTCTGGGCGCGTTGACCGAGCCCGGCGCCGACCGGCGTCGACGAGTCGGAGGGATGCCCCGGTAGGTCGGCCTGCACCGACACCCGCACGGCAGACGAGAGCGGCCCGTCGCCTGGCCGCTGCAACGAGGGCAGCAACGACGAGAGTGTGCGGTTGCCGAGCGCGGCGGTCAACGTCGGGTCGCCGAGCGCGTCGACGCCTTTGGACAGGTCGACGGTGCCGTCGAGGCGCCACCGGGTCGAGGTGAGCGACACGTGGCGACTCATGTGGAGGTCGCGCAGCGGACCCTCCGGACCCGACAGTTCGGCCAGCAGACGGTTGCCGTCGATCAGGCTCGCGAAGTGGTGCGAGACCGTGGCAGAGAACGATCCGTCCGGCCCCACCGTGGGGCCCGCGACCGTCCATCCGGCGCGGCGCAGGTCCGCGACCGAGAGGAGCCCTGCGGGCGGTGGGAGACGCTTGGCGGCCGCCGCGTCGACCCGCACCACGACCTCGATCTCGCCGCTGCCGTCGTTCTTCACCTTCACCGTGACGTCGGCGGTGGCCTGGCACCCCGCCAGCAGGATGAGCGCCACGGCCAGCAGCGCCAGCAGCACCGGGCGCGCCCGCCGGACCGGACCGCCCGCGTCGGCACCGGGAACGCCGCCGTGGAGGGCGACCTGCACGTCGTGGCTCACGCGGCCCAGCATCCGCCAGCCGTCGGCGCGCTCAGGTGGTGCGCACGATCAGCAGCGATGCCGGGAGGTGGTGGGTCACCTTGTTCGGCACCGAGCCGATGGTGAAGAACCGCCGCGCGCCAGTCATTCCCTTGTTGCCGACGACCACCAGGTCGTAGCCACCCGCGACGGCCTGCTCAGACAGCACCGTCGCAGGATCACCGTCGACCACGAGCGTGTCGATCGCCACGCCCGAGTCGGCGTGCCGCGCGGCTTCCGCCTCCACGATCGGGCCGCCCCGGCGGGGTGAACCAGCGGACAAGATGGTGAGCGCGGCGCCCGTGGCCGAGGCGACCGACACGGCGCGCTCGACCGCCTTCGATGCGGTCTTCGACCCGTCGGTACCCACGAGGATCTTGCGGTACATCGGCCAGACCCTACTGTCCGGCCCGCGGCGGTTCGCTCAGGACTCGGCAGACGACGGGATCTCGCCGGTACCCGCCTCGGCCAGCTCGGGCTGCGGAGGATCGAAACCCTCGATCGACCGGAACACGACCGCCTTCTCGCCGCGGGCCGACTCGGGGTCGTCCTCCGCGTCGACGATGACCGTCTCGCCGGCACGGAACTGCTTCCACAGCAGCCGCTCCGACAGCGGGTCCTCCACCAGCCGTTGGATCGCACGGCGCAGCGGGCGGGCGCCGAGACCCGGGTCCCAGCCGCGCTCGGCCAGTTCGACCTTGGCGGCGTCGGTGAGCTCCAGGCCGATGCCCTGGCTGCGGAGCTGCTCTTGCACCCGACGGATCATGAGGTCGACGATCTGGCAGACCTCGTCCTTCGACAGCTCGTGGAAGACCACGGTCTCGTCGATGCGGTTGAGGAACTCCGGACGGAAGTGCTCCTTGAGCGCGTCGTTGACCTTGTCCTTCATGCGCTCATAGGTCATGGCCTCGTCGCTCTTGCCGAACCCGACCGATGCCTTGCGCAGGTCGCGGGCGCCGAGGTTCGAGGTCATGATCAGCACGGTGTTGCGGAAGTCGACCGATCGACCCTGCGAGTCGGTCAGGCGGCCTTCCTCGAGGATCTGCAACAACGTGTTGAAGACATCGGGGTGGGCCTTTTCGATTTCGTCGAACAACACGACCGAGAACGGCTTGCGGCGGACGGCTTCGGTGAGCTGGCCACCTTCCTCGTAGCCGACGTAGCCCGGGGGCGACCCGACGAGGCGGCTGACCGTGTGCTTCTCCATGTACTCGCTCATGTCGAGCTGGATCACGGAATCCTCGTCGCCGAACAGGAACTCAGACAGGGTCTTGGCGAGCTCGGTCTTGCCGACACCCGACGGGCCCAGGAAGATGAACGACCCGCTGGGCCGCTTGGGGTCCTTCAGGCCGGCGCGGGTGCGGCGGATGGCCTGCGAGACGGCCTTGATGGCGTCTTCTTGGCCGATGACCCGCTTGTGGAGCTCGTCCTCCATGCGCAGGAGCTTGGCGGTCTCTTCCTCGGTGAGCTTGTAGACGGGGATGCCGGTCCACACCGACAGCACCTCGGCGATGCTCTCCTCGTCGACCACGTCGAACAGGTCGACGCCCGAGTCCTTGATCTCCTGTTCCTTGGCCTCCTTGCGCGACAGGAGCTCCTTCTCCTTGTCGCGCAGCTGGCCGGCTTCCTCGTAACGCTGGGCCTCGACCGCGGCCTTCTTGTCGGACTGCACCTTGGTGAGCTCGTCCTCGAGCTCCTTGAGGTCCGGCGGTGCCTGCATCCGCTTGATCCGCAGGCGGCTGCCGGCCTCGTCGATGAGGTCGATGGCCTTGTCGGGGAGGTGGCGGTCGGAGATGTAGCGGTCGGCCAAGTTGGCCGCGGCCACGACAGCCTGGTCGGTGATCGTCACCCGGTGGTGGGCCTCGTAACGGTCGCGCAGACCCTTCAGGATCTCGACGGTCTGGGCCACGGTGGGCTCGTCGACCTTGATCGGCTGGAAGCGCCGCTCGAGCGCGGAGTCCTTCTCGAGGTACTTGCGGTACTCGTCGAGTGTGGTGGCGCCGATGGTCTGCAGCTCACCGCGGGCGAGCATCGGCTTGAGGATCGACGCGGCGTCGATGGCCCCCTCGGCCGCGCCCGCGCCGACGAGCGTGTGGATCTCGTCGATGAACAAGATGATGTCGCCGCGGGTGCGGATCTCCTTGAGCACCTTCTTGAGGCGCTCCTCGAAGTCGCCGCGGTAACGGGAACCGGCCACCAGCGCACCGAGGTCGAGGGTGTAGAGCTGCTTGCCGTCGAGCGTCTCGGGGACGGTCTCGGCGGCTATGGCCTGGGCCAGGCCCTCGATGATGGCGGTCTTGCCGACACCCGGCTCGCCGATGAGGACGGGGTTGTTCTTGGTGCGCCGGCTCAGCACTTGCATGACCCGTTCGGTCTCGCGCTGACGGCCGATCACCGGGTCGAGCTTCTTGTCGCGGGCGAGCTGGGTGAGGTTGCGACCGAACTGGTCGAGCACCAGCGAGCCACCCGACTGGCTCTCCCCCGACGCGGAGCCACCCGTGCTGGCACCGGCCTTCTCGGCACCGGCGCCCTGGTTGCCAAGCGTGCCGGACAACAGCTGGATGACCTGTTGGCGCACACGGGACAGATCGGCACCCAGCTTGACGAGCACCTGCGCGGCCACGCCTTCGCCCTCACGGATCAAACCGAGGAGGATGTGCTCCGTACCGATGTAGTTGTGGCCGAGCTGCAACGCCTCGCGCAACGACAGTTCCAGCACCTTCTTGGCGCGCGGGGTGAACGGGATGTGCCCCGAGGGCGACGACCCGCCTTGGCCGATGATCTCCTCGACCTGCGCCCGCACCGCCTCCAAGGAGATCCCGAGCGACTCGAGCGCCTTGGCGGCCACCCCTTCGCCCTCGTGGATCAGCCCGAGGAGGATGTGCTCGGTACCGATGTAGTTGTGGTTGAGCAGCCGGGCTTCTTCCTGCGCGAGCACCACCACTCGCCGAGCTCGGTCTGTGAACCGTTCAAACAAGGTCTTTCCTCCCACCCCAGTGGGGATTCGTGCTGCAAGTGTATCCCCGAGGCCTCCGAGCCCCGCCGTCGGAGAGGTTTTCGGCACTGAAACCTCTCTCGCCTATCGTCGGCCGGAATTGTTCGCGCCCGAGGCCCTCGCCTCCCGTGCGCCTGCCGAACCGGGACGACCGTGGCCGCCAACGATCTGTTCACTCTCGCCGGAGCACCCGATGAGCGCGCGCGGGTCGAAACGGCGCTGCTCGCCGCCGTCCACGTGGCCGACGACACGTACCTCACCGAGATCGCCAGCCATCTCATCCACGCGGGCGGCAAACGCCAGCGACCCGGCTTCACGTTGGCGGCGGGTGCCTGCGTCGACGGCTACACCGGTCCGGCCAGCGCCGACGTCGTATCCGGCGGGGTGGCGGTCGAGCTGGTCCACCTCGGATCGCTGTACCACGACGACGTGATCGACGAAGCCCTCACCCGGCGCACCACCGAGAGCGTGAACGCCCGATGGGGCAACTTGCGGGCGATCCTCGCGGGTGACTTCCTGCTGGCCCGGGCCTCGGAGATCGCCGCGGCGCTGGGCGCCGAGATCGCCGCCCTGCTGGCCAACACCATCGCCCAGCTGTGCGCCGGAGAGCTGGCCGAGCTCCAGACCGCTTACCAGCCCACTCGGTCGCGCGACGCGTACTACACCGCCATCGACGGCAAGACGGCCGCCCTCTTTGCAGCCGCCACCCGCATCGGCGCGATCGTCGCCGGCCACCAGCCCGGCGACATCGAGCGACTCACCCGCTTCGGGCAGGCGTACGGGCGGGCGTTCCAGATCGTCGACGACGTCCTCGACCTCACCGCCACCGAGGAACAGCTGGGCAAGCCCGTGGCCCACGACCTCGTCGAAGGGATCTACAACTTGCCGGTGCTCCACGCCCTCGCCGGCCCCGACGGCGACGAGCTGGCGGCGCTGCTGGGGACCCCGATCGGGGGCGAGGTGCTCGAGCAGGCGCGATCGCTGGTGACGGCCGGCGACGCCATCACCGCAGCGGTGCGAGAAGCGGCGTCGGAGTGCGACCAGGCCGTCGACCAGCTCGGCCCGCTGGCCGCCACGCCGGGTGGGGAAGCTCTGGTGGCCGCCGCCGACCACCTCGTCCGCAGCGTTCGCACGGGCTGATCAACACCGCCCCATCGGGCTGGTCGGGTCGACGACCTCACCGCAGGCGGCGAGGTGACGCCGGCCGGTGCTGCGCTCGGCAAGCGAGCGGTCGGACCCTCGGCTGGCGTGCCAGCCAGGCAGGTGACGCCGTGGCGTGGCCTCAGGCGGCGGAGGCGGGGGCCGGCAGCGTCCCGGCCACATCCCGTTGCGCCGCGATGACGCGGTCGACAAACCCGGTGACCACGCGGTTGTAGGCGGCGGCGTGCTCGACCATGAAGCCGTGCGCACCACCGCGCACCACCGCGAGCTCCGCGCCAGGGATGCGCTCGGCCAGCTCCTCGGAATCCGCCAGCGGGGTCAAGATGTCCTGACTGCCGACGATGACGAGCGTGGGAACGTCGATGGTCGACAGCTCGGCGCGGATGCTGTCGTCCATCGACAGGATCGCTTCGATCTGGCCGGCGAAGGTGGCCACCGGAGCGCCCATCATGACGGGGCCGAGCACCCCCATGAGCGGCCAGAACCGCCGGAGTGACCGCGGCCCGACGATCCACCGCATGTTGCGGTTGGCGAACGCCCGCATGCCCTGGGTGCGAGCGATGTCGGCCCATTCGTCGAGCAGCTCACGGCGCCAGGCGGTGTGGTGGCACGCCGTGCACGCCAGCACCAACGAGCTCACCCGGTCCGGATGCGTGATCGCCAAGAGCTGGGCGAGGATGCCTCCCATCGACGCGCCCATCACGTGGGCACGCTCGACTTCGGCGTGATCGAGCACGGTGACCAGGTCGTCGACCAGGCGAGGAAGGTCGACGGGAGTGTCGGGACGGTCGCTACGGCCCAGCCCTCGGTGGTCCGGGGCCAAGCAGCGGTAGCGCCGCCCGAAGGCCCGCCGCTGCGCCAGCCAGCCGCGGCTGTCGGTCCCGAGCCCTTGCACCATCAGCACCGGCTCGCCAGCGGCCCGCCCGAACGCCTGGTAGTGGATCCGGACATCGTCGTCCGTCAGTGCCCACGGCATGGCGATCACGGTAGTGGAACAAGAACGCGTTCTCGCACCCGACACCCCCGTTCGGGGGGTTGGAGGGGGGTTGGAGGTTCGCGGGCCCGCGGCGTCAGCGGATCAGGAGCGACGGGGGCATGGCCTGGTCCAACAGGGCCTGCACCTCGCGGCGGGCGGCGTCGGCCACCTCGGCGACCGTGAGGGGCCCACGGCGCGGGCTCGCGGCGATGGGCTCGCCGACGAGCATCCGCCAGCGGCGACCGACCTCACGTCCCACGACCCCGACCGGCACCACCGGCACACCGGCGACGACCGCGGCAGCCAGGTGGCGGAGCGGCACCGCGCCGGCGTGGTGCCGATGGACGACCTCTCGGTCGAGGGGCACCGCGACCAGCTCGCCCGCCCGCAGCAGGCCGCTCACCTCGTCGGGGTGCGACTGCACCACACCGAAACGTCGCAACGCGGGTCCCAGGACCCCGACGTCGGGGGCACCGACCGGGCGGATGAACCGTCCTGTCGCCTTCCGGAGCCCGCGGCTGAGCACGAACATCTCCGACACCCCGAACCGGCGGTTGAAGACCACCATCGCGGGCCCCTCGGCCGGCAGGTGCTCGCCGCCGTCGACGTCGATGCGCCACCGCACGGCCAGCAGCGGGCTGACGAGGTCGACCAGCTCGGGGTCGAGCCCCCATTCGTCGATCGGGTTCGTGCCGTCCCAACGGTGGCGCAGGATCCGCACCGTCGGCTCGGCTTCCCGCCGCCCGCCACGGCCTGCCGGGCTCGACACCACCGTGCGCGGGGCGCGGGCTCCAGACGCACGACCGCGGAGATCGGCGACCGAACCAGTTGCGCGCCGCCCGGCCGTCACGCGGCTTCCTCTCGCACGGGGAGGTACGTGACCTCCGCCCACTCGTACAGCATCTCGACCACTTGGCGGGTGGCGCGCGTCGGCGCGAACCCGAGCGCACGGGCAGCCAGCGTGCCGTCGGCGGTGCGGCCACGCACCAGCAGCTCACGGATGTGCGCAGGCAGCGGCGCCGACAACAGCTCCGCCACCAGTTGCGCGCCGCGCCAACCGGGACCCCACAACGGCACTCCGACCCGGCCGCCGAGGCGGGCAGCCTGCGACGCCGTGATGACGCCCGGATTCACGACGTTGACGGGCCCATCGAAGCCGGCGTCGAGCGCCGCCATGACGGCCGTGGCGGCGTCCTCTTGGTGCAGGACGGAGAACGGCAAGTCGCCGGTGAGGCTGACCGGCACGAGCGGCAGTCGCAGCAGGCGGCCGAGCGGGCTCGGGAAGTGCGGCCCGACCAGCGACGCGAACCGCAAGATGGTGACGGGCACCCCGGCGGCGAGCCCGGCATGGGTGGCGGTTCGCTCGACGTTGAGCAGGGCCTGGCCGAACGGCGACGTGGGTTGCGGTGGGATCGACTCGTCAGGTCGGAACGGCGCGCCGCGCGGCCGGCCGTACACCTCGAGGCCGGACCGCACCACGAGCTTCGTGAGCGACGGACAACGCGCCGCGGCACCCAGCACCGCGAGCGCGACCTGGTTGGTGCCCCGGAGCGCGACGCCCGGCGTGAAGCGGGCGTGCGGTTCCATCACCCCGAGATGCACCATCACCTGCGGATCGAAGTCCTCGACGACCGACACCAGACGCCGTCGGTCACGGAAGTCGACGCGCGTGAACGCTGCCCGGGCCAACCTCCGGCGCGGAGGGTCGTCGTCGATCCCGAGGATGTCGCTGACGTCCACGCGGTCTTCGAGCAAGTGGGCAACCCGGGTGCCGAGCTCGCCGCCCATGCCGGTCACGAACACCCTCATCGGTCGCCACCCGGCTCAGCGGTCGAGCGAACGGCTCCGGGCGAGCCGGTGCCCACCTCGGGCCGCAACGTGGGAAACGCGATCACATCGCGAATGGTCGGCGAGTCGGTGAGCAACATGACCAACCGGTCGATGCCGATGCCGAGTCCGCCGGTGGGCGGCAAGCCGTACTCGAGCGCACGGAGGTAGTCGTCGTCGACCACCATCGCTTCGTCGTCGCCGGCCGCCTTGGCTCGGGCCTGGTCCTCGAAGCGCGCCCGCTGCTCCGACGCGTCGGTCAGCTCGCTGAAGGCGTTGCACAGCTCGCGGCCCGCCACGATGGCCTCGAACCGCTCGACCATGCCGGCCAGCTCGCGGTGGTCGCGGGCGAGCGGCGACACCTCCTTGGGGTAATCGCACACGAACACCGGACCCCACAGCGTGGCCTCGGTGGTCTTCTCGTACAGCTCGAGCAGCAACTTGCCGGGCCCGTAGTCGGGCTTCCACGGCACGTCGAACTCGTCGCAGAGCTTGCGCAGCCCGTCGACGCCGAGCTCGAGCGACACGTGGGTGCCGACCTGCTCGCTGGTGAGCTCCGCGAGCGTGGCGCGCCGCCAGGGAACCGACAGGTCGAGGTCGCGCCCGCCGTAGCTGATCGTGGTCGTGCCCAGGATCTGTTCGGCGAGGTGAGCCACCAGCTCCTCGGTGATCGCCATCATGTCGCCGTAGTCGGCATATGCCTGGTACAGCTCGAGCATCGTGAACTCGGGGTTGTGGCGGTTCGACAGGCCTTCGTTGCGAAACACCCGGGCCACTTCGAAGACCCGCTCGAAGCCGCCGGCGACGAGCCGCTTGAGGTACAGCTCGGGCGCGATGCGCAGGTACAGCTCCATGTCGAGCGCGTTGTGTTGCGTGGTGAACGGCTTGGCCAGTGCACCGCCCGGGATCGGATGGAACACCGGGGTCTCGACCTCGATGAAACCGCGATCCTCGAGGAAGCGTCGGGTGAGCGACACGACCCGAGAGCGGGTTGCGAGGGTGGCGCGGGTGCCGTCGCTGACCCACAGGTCGACGTAGCGCTGGCGGTAACGGGTGTCGGGGTCCGTGATGCCGTGCCACTTGTCGGGAAACTGGCGGCTGGTCTCGGCCAGCAACTGCCAACCGTCGACCCGCACCGACAGCTCGCCCTTGCGAGTGGTCATCACCTCACCGGTGACGCCGATCCAGTCGCCGAGCGACAACTCGGTGAAGGCCGCGAAGTCGGGGGTGGCGTCGACCCTCGCGAACAGCTGGATGCGGCCGGTCTGATCGGCGAGCGTGCCGAACGCCAACTTGCCCTGGGTGCGCCGCAGCATCAGGCGGCCGGCCACCGTGACGGTCTCGCCGGACTCGATCCCGGGCTCGAGACCGCCGAACCGGTCGCGCAGCCCAGCGGCCGTGGCCGTCGGCTCGAAGCGGTACGGGATGCGGCGGGGATCGGCGGCAGTCACGGTCCCGTCATGCTTGCAGCCGCGAGCGCGCCGCGGCGAACCAGTTGGTCCGACGCCGGGCGCCAAGCTGCTGCTCACCGCTCGCAGCCGCCGCGATGCCGACCACCGGCGCACGGTGTGGGACCGAACCGCAGAGCTCGTCGGCCTCTCCCCGGCCGTCGCCTGACGACCACCATCCAGTCACCCGCCTCCCGGGGGACGCTCAGGCGCCCGGACCGCGAAGAGGTGGGCCGGCCACCCGGTCAGCTGTTGCGCTGGTGGATCAGGCGGAGGCCGTGGAGGGTCAGCCACGGCTCTATGTGGTCGACCGAACGGGTGTAGGGGGCGATCAGCGATGCCAGTCCGCCCGTGGCGATCACCACCGGGTCCTTCTCGAGCTCGTCGACCATCCGCGCGCAGATGCCGTCGACCATCCCCGCGAACCCGAAGATGGCGCCCGCCTGCAACGCCTCGATGGTGTTGCGGCCGATCACGTTGCGGGGCTCGCGCAACTCGACGCGGCGCAGGGCGTCGGCGCGCTGGTACAGGGCGTCGAGGCTGATGTCGATGCCCGGCGCGATCGCGCACCCGAGCAGCTCGCCTTTGGCCGACACCGCGTCGTACGTGGTGGCGGTGCCGAAGTCGAGGACCACGCAGGGCCCGCCGTAGACGTCGACCGCGGCCACCGCGTTGGCGATGCGGTCCGCGCCGACCTCGCGGGGGTTGTCGGTGAGCACGGGCAGCCCCGTCCGCACGCCCGGTTCGAGCACCAGCGCATCGAACCCGAAGTAGCGCTCGGTCATCTCCCGGAACGCGGCAGTGCAGCGGGGGACCACCGACGACACCACGATGCCGTCGATCTCCTGGTCGAAGCTGCCGCCGTGGAAGCCCAGGAACTCCTGGACGGTGAGCGCCTGCTCGTCGGCGGTTCGCTCGGGGTTGGTGGCGATCCGCCAGTGGTCGAGGAGGCCTTCCTCGCACGGGCTCGGTGACCGCTCGAGGCCCGTCGACTCGACCGGCGCCGAAGCTGCTCCGCCGTTCCCAGCCGCCGACGCGACCGGCCGATCACCCGCCGATGAGCCTGCGGTCGGCTCGCCGTCGTCGCCGTACAGGCCGATGACGGTCTGGGTGTTGCCAACATCGATGGCAAGCAGCACTTCAGTTCCTCACGCGCGGAGAGACGGGTCGATGTCGAGGCCGATGTCGAGCACCGGCGCCGAGTTCGTCAGCTGGCCGGTGGAGACACGGTCGGCACCCGTGTCGGCGTACGCCCCCACCGTGTCGAGGGTGATGCCGCCCGACACCTCGATCAAACAGCGCCGCCCACCCGGGTCCGCCTGCCTGGCCAGCCCGACGCACTCACGCACGAGGTCGGGCGGCATGTTGTCGAGCAGGACTGCGTCGGCTCCGGCGTCGAGCGCTTGACGGAACTGGCCGATCGTGTCGCACTCCACGTGCACCGTGCGGGCCGGCCACTGCCGGCGGGCGAGCTGTACCGCTTCGTCGATGGGCAACACGGTGAGGTGGTTGTCCTTCAGCAGGATCCAGTCAGAAAGGTTCCCGCGGTGGTTGGCGCCGCCACCGGCTCGAACCGCTGCCTTCTCCAGCGACCGCAAGCCGGGTGTGGTCTTGCGCGTGTCCCAGATGGCGAGCGGCGTGCCGTCGAGCGCGTCGACGAACTGCCGGGTCAGGGTCGCGATGCCCGACAGGTGACCCAGGAAGTTGAGGGCCGTCCGCTCCGCGGTGAGCACCGACGCGAGCGACCCGCGCACCCGACCGATCTGCTCGTTGGCACCAACTCGATCGCCGTCGTCGGCCAACCACTCGACCTTCACGTGGGGGTCGACTTGTCGGAATGCTTCTTCGGCGCAGGTACGGCCTGCCAGCACGCCAGGCGTGCGCACCACGAACGCGGCGTCGGCGTCGGCGTCGGCGGGCAGCAGCGCCGCGGTCACGTCGCCGAGTGGGGTGAGGTCCTCGGCCAGTGCCCGAGCCACCGCTTCGCGCACGGCGACACCCGGCGGGTGCACGCCACCGGGCGCGATCGGGTCGCTCGACGGGCCAGCCATGGCCGAAAGCCTGCCCGACTCGGCCACAAGAGAGGAAATGCTCCCGGCCGGGACGGCGTCAGGGCCGCCCCGGCCGGGGCCGGGTCAACGAGACGCCTGGCTCAGCGCGGTGTCGATGCTGAGCGCAGAAGCGAGCACGAGGCTGCGCAGCGGATCCTCGAGCGGCCGGCTGATCTGCACCACGTAGTTGTCGGCGCTGGTGAAGGCCGCCTTGGCAAAGCCCTGCCAGGTCTTGTCGACCCGGGCGATCTCGGCGTCGGTCTCGTCGCGGATGTTGAACTTCCACGCCCGCCAGTTCTCACCGTTGAGCGAGCCGATCTTTTGGCCGTTGACCACGTAACCGAACCGGATCTTGCCGATGCGGTTCTCCTGCAGGATCTGGCCGATCTCGTTGCCTTGCGCGTCCTGCACGAGGAACTTGTTCTTCATGAAGGCCTTCGGCCGCACGATCTGCAGCACCAACGCGCCCTGTGCATCGACGATCTGGAGCGTGTGGCTGAGGAACATGTCGACGCTGGAGACCGCCCGCAGGACCTTGCGGGCCGCGCTCTGACCCACCTCGCGGACCGCGCCGATCTGGGTGCCGTGCTGGTCGAAGATCCCGTACTCGTTGGTCAACTCGAACAGCTTGGCCTTTTGGTTCACGACCAGGATCGGCTCGGTGAACAGCGTGCCGCCACCCTGGACCGTGCCAGGTGCTGCGCCTGTCTTCTTGGCGACCGCTTGTTGGATCTTCTCGCGGTTCTCGTTCATCTGCGGAATCACGGGCGCCGCTTGGTCGAGCCGATCCGTGGACTGCTTGCCCTTGGAGGAGACATCGTCTGTCCACTGGGTGCCGTCCCACCAGCGGTACTCGTGGCGTCCGGCGGGGTCGGGGTACCAGCCGGGGTTCGTGTTGGTGGTGTCTGCCATGACGGCAACGTAACCAACGGCACGGATCTCAACCCCTCGGGCGGGTGATTCTCAGGTCACGGACCGAGCACCAGGCGGCAGTGGAAGGACTCGAGCGGGTCGGGATAGTCCTCGCGGGTGTGCGCGCCGCGGCTCTCGGTTCGCGCGGTCGCCGCGGTCACGAGCGCCGCACCGATGTCGCACAGGTTGCGCAGCTCCTGCGAGGCCGGGTCCGCTGCCTGCACGTGCGCGGCGGCGCGGGTGAGCTGCGTCGACGCCTCGGCGAGCGATCCGGCCGAGCGCAAGACACCGGCCGTCCGGGTGAGCACCCGCTGCAACTCGTCGCGGGCGACGGCGACGTCGGCCACGATCGCGGATCGGACACCTGGGGACGAACCGTCGGCCCCTGACGAACCAGCGGCGACCCTCTCGGTCCCACCGGCAGACGGCAACGCGACCGGGCCGAGGGCCCGTCCGGGCACGTCGGCCGGCGCCCGCACGACGCAGCGCATCGCGCCGGTCGGCTCCGGTCCATCGACGCCCGCCGCCACGGCCTCCACCACCCGCGGCCCGAACACCATGCCTTCGAGCAGGGAGTTCGACGCCAGCCGGTTGGCGCCGTGGACCCCGCTGCAGGCCACTTCGCCGGCGGCCCACAGGCCCGGCAGGTTGGTGGCACCGCGCAAATCGGTCACCACTCCCCCGCTCAGGTGGTGCGCAGCAGGGGCGATCGGCAGCCAGTCCGTGGCCGGGTCGAGCCCGACCTCGGCGAGCGACGCAGCGATGGTCGGGAAGCGGGCGTCGAACCGGTCGAGGCCGGTGGCGTCGAGCCAGAGGTGGTCGACCCCACCTTCCGACATGCGAGCCGTCATGGCTCGCGACACCACGTCGCGAGGCTGGAGCTCGTCGACGAAGCGTTCGCCGCGGTGGTCGCGCAGCAGCGCCCCATGCCCCCGCAGCGCTTCGGTGAGCAGCGGCCGGGGCATCTTCGGGGTGTGCAAGGCGGTGGGATGGAACTGCATGAACTCGACGTCGGCCACCGCGACTCCGGCCCGCAGCGCCATCGCGATGCCATCGCCCGTGGAGGCCACCGGGTTGGTGGTGACGGCATAGAGCTGCCCGGCGCCGCCGGTGGCGAGCAGCACGTGCGCGGCTGGGATCTCGATGAGGCGGCCCGCAGGATCGAGGGCGGTCACTCCCCGGCAGCGCCCGCCGCCGGCGACGAGTTCGGTGGCGAAATGATGCTCGTAGACGGCCGTCGCCGTTCGTCGCACCGCAGCGACCAGCGCCCGTTCGACCTCGGCGCCGGTGGCCGCCCCGCCTGCGTGTACCACCCGCGCCATGGAATGGCCGCCTTCGCGAGCCAACTCGAGCTGGCCGTCCGCGTCGCGGTCGAAGATCGCACCAAGACTGATCAGCTCGTGCACGCGATCGGGCCCTTCGTCGACCAACACCCGCACAGCGTCGAGGTCGCACAGCCCTGCGCCGGCCTTCACCGTGTCAGCCAGGTGCAGGTCGGTCGAGTCGGGGTCGGCGTCGAGCACCGCGGCGACGCCACCTTGGGCCCACCTCGTGGTGGCTTGCTCCAGCTCACCTTTGGTGAGCACACCAACCGACAGCCCGTGCACTTCGGCCGCTCGCACGGCCGCCGACAGCCCGGCCACCCCCGAACCGATGACGAGCAGATCCAGGGGGGCTCGCGGTGCAGGCGCCACGTCGCCCTGCGAGATGGCAGGGTCGGGTCGGTCCACTGGCGCGGCTCCTCGAACTCGCGCGGGGGTGCCGCTACTGGTTGCCGAAGGCGCTGGCGAGCTCGGGCGCCAGGTCGGCCGCCGACTCGATCTCGACGTAGCGCCGCGGCGCAGGACGATCGAGGCCGGCCAACGCCCGAGCCGTGTCTTCGTCGACCGGCTGGTTGCCGGAGTCGACGTGGACGACCTGTGGTTCGAAACCCTCGAGCTCGGCCGCTTCGTAGTCGGCGTACGTGATGACGATCAGCCGGTCGCCGGGCGACACGAGGCGGGCGGCAGCACCGTTGAGGCAGCAGTCGCCCGAGCCCCGCACGCCGCTGATGGCGTACGTCTCGAAGCGGTTGCCGTTGTCGATGTCGAGCACGTGCACCTGCTCGTACTCGGCGATGTCGGCTCGTTCGAGGAGCTCGGGGTCGAGCGTGATCGAACCCACATAGTGGAGATCGGCACCGGTGACCGTGGCCCGGTGGATCTTCGACTTCATCATGCGCCTGCGCATCGTTCCTCCTGTGGCCCTACCGGACCAGGGTGGGCGCCCATGGGTCGCCCCCGTCAGGGACGCTTCAGTCTGCCATCTCGCCGTCGGATCCCGGCAAATCCACCCCGACCATGCCCGCTCCTTGCCGCCCCTTGCCGATCCTCCCCCGAAGTGGGTGGAGAAGTGGCTGCCGTTGGGACCAGATCCCCACCCGTTCGGGAAGGGTTCGGGTCGGGCTCAGGGGTCGGGTGGTGGGGCGGCGGCGCCGGCGTTGTCGAGCAGGCGGGCCTTGCCGAAGCGCGCGGCGGCGAGCAGGCGGACCTCGCCGGCGACCACGTCGAGCGGCGCGAGCGTGGCCGCGTCGACCACTGCTGCGTAGTCGAGCTCGGCGAGCGGTTCTGCGCGGATCGTGGCCTCCACCGCCGCCTCCACCACTGCCGGGTCGCGCTCGCCGCCGTGCACCAGCGCGACGCCTGCCTGCAACGCCCGTTGGAGGACCGGTGCTGCGGCACGTTCCTCGGGGGTGAGGTACACGTTGCGGCTCGACATCGCCACGCCGTCGGGCTCGCGGACGGTCGGGCACGCCACCACCTCGACCGGGAACGAGAGGTCGGCCACCATGCGGCGCACGACCGCCACCTGTTGGTAGTCCTTCTCGCCGAAGTACATGCGGCACGGACCGAAGATGTTGCACAGCTTGGCCACGACCGTGGCGACCCCGGCAAAGTGCGTGGGGCGGGTCGCCCCTTCGAACCGTGCGGACACGTCCGCGACGCGCACCGTGGTGCACACCGGCTCTGGATACATCTCCTCGACGGTCGGCGCGAACAGCAGATGGGCGCCGGCCGCGTCGGCGAGGCGACGATCGCGGTCGAGATCGCGGGGATACGCGGCGAGGTCCTCGGTCGGCGCGAACTGCAGGGGGTTCACGAAGACCGAGGTGGCCACGAGGTCGTTGTCGGCCGCCGCGGCCCGCATCAGCGACTGGTGACCCTCGTGCAGGAACCCCATCGTGGGCACCGCGCCCACCGTGCGACCCTCGGCTCGGGCCTGGTCCAGCCGGCCGCGCAACTCGGCGACAGTCGTGATCAACTCCACGGCGGCACTCCGATGGGGTCGAACGCCGGGTCGACGAGGCGCCGGGCCTGGCGCGCCAGGGCGTCGTAAGCGGAGCGTTCGGTCGGGTCGAGCGCGGCGAGATGTGCGGCCACCGTGGGCCAGTCGCCCCGCGCGACCGGGCCGGTGAGTGCGTCGGCGGGGCCGAGCTCGACCACGCTGTCGACGGTGGAGCGCACCAGGTCGAGGTACGCCGCAAACGGGACTCCGGCGCTCGCGGCGATCCGTTCGACTTGACCGAGCAGCGCCACCAGATGGTTCGACGCGATGCACGCGGCCGCGTGGTACTCGGTGCGACGCTCGTCTGCCACATCGACCTTGCTTCCTCCGAGGGCGGCGACCACCTCCGCCGCGAGCGACCGAGCGGGATCGGTCGAGCCGGCGACCGCAAACCAGGCGCCTCGCAAGCGGCGGGCACCGAAGGGCGGCGGCGGGATGGCCACCAACGGGTGGACGGCCGCGCGCTGGCCGTGCGGGGCCAACACGCCGAGGCCGAGCGACCCCGCCACGTGCGCGATCACGGCGTCGGACCGCGGTGTGATCCGACGGGCCACCTCGCCCACCGACCGGTCGGCGACAGCCACCAGCACGAGCTCGACGCGTTCGGCCGCCCGCTCGATCGGGTCGTCGCGCCCCATCACCCCGGCGACGGACCACCCGGCGTCGGCGAGCGCCGCGGCGAACGCCGTGCCGGCCCGGCCGCCGCCCACGATGCGCACCGTGTGGCTCATCGGGAGAGGTCGAGCTCCCCCACACGGGCCACCTCACCGGTGACGTGCTCCTCCCAATCAGGCGGCACCAGGTCAGGGGCGACGTCGGCAAGCGGCGCCATCACGAACCGGCGCTCGTACATGCGGGGGTGCGGGATCTCGAGGTCGGGCGTGTCGAGCCGGAGGTCGTCGTACAACAAGATGTCGACGTCGAGCGTGCGGGGTCCCCACCGGACATCACGGGTGCGGTCCGCTGCCGCCTCCAAGCGGTGGCACACCGCCAGCAGCTCTCGGGGACCGAGGTCGGTCTCGATCTCCACCACGATGTTGAGATACGCGCCCTGACCCGGCGGGCCGCCGACCGGTTCGGTCTCGTACAACGGCGACACGGCGCGCACTTGCGGACCGAGCGTGTCGACCGCTGCCCGCAAGTGGGCCAGGCGATCGCCGAGGTTGGAGCCCAGGCTCAACAACGCACGACTCAACCCGTCACCCCACCGGGCCTGGTACGACGGATGCGAACCCCTGACGAGACGAGCTGGTGCGGCACCGGCGGCCGCAGCTTGCGGACGCGAACGTCGCATGCCTCGACCCCGTCGGCAGCGAGGACGACGTCGGCCACGCGCGCGGCGAGCCGTTCGAGCAGCGCAAACCGCTCCTCGTCGACGAGCTGCGCGACCTCATCGCACAGTCCGCCGTAGTCGACCGTGTCCGTCAGGTCGTCGGAGGCGCTGGCGGGCCGCAGGTCGACTTCCACATCGAGATCGATCTCGATCGGCTGCCGTCGCGCCTGCTCCTCGGGCAGCACGCCACAGAACGCGTTGAGGCGCAAGCCGCGCAGCTCGACCCGGTCTGGGTGCGACCCGTCGCTCATTGGCCGCTCGGAGGGGCCGGCGCCAGCGCGCTGGCGACCGAGACCAGCTCGCGGCCCACCGACCCGAGCTGCCGCTTGGTGATCTGCTCGATGATCATCGTCGCCCGCGGCGTCTCCGGCACCATGTCGGTCCACACCAGGTAGCCCGCCATCAGGCCGCACAGCCGGTCGCCGAGCTCCTCGCCGTGAACCGCGAGCTTGCCGCCCGCCGCGATCAGCTCGCGCAGCTCCGGGAACAGGCGCTGCTCGTACGCCTCGGCGTCGTCGTGCGGCGCGAACGGCCGGTGGCGCCAGACCACGCCCATCTCGGTGTAGTTGTGCAGGTTGTGCGGCGCCGGGATGATCGAGATCACGCACGTGAAGCCCTGCTCTCGCAACCAGATGATCTCTTCCTGTCGCCGCACCTTGCGGTGGTTCTCGCCGTAGCCGCCCGGACGTTCGCAGACCGCGAGTTTGTCCGCCATGATCCAGGCGAAGTTGCGGGGCGGGATGCCTTGTGCCCACTTCCCCTTCACCATGCGAGGTTCTCCCTGTCTCGGGCCGGCGGTGCGGCAGATGGTCGTACGTGCGTCATGCTCACGTCGCGGCTCCTGCGGTTGGGACGCCGGCGACTTCGGCGGTCGATGCTCGTCGGCCGCGCTCGACCGCAGCAAGCGCGGCGGCCGTGGGTTCGACGTCGTGGACCCGGACAGCGTGCACTCCTTGCATCGCAGCCCAAGCCGCCGATGCGAGCGACCCTTCGAGCCGATCGTCGACCGGAGCCGGGCGATCGTGGCCGTCGGCCCGCGACTCGAGCGTGCCGAGGAACGACTTGCGGCTGGTGCCCACCAGCACCGGCCACCCGGTGGCGATGAGCTGGTCGAGGTGGGCAAGTAGCGCCAGATTGTGATCGAGGGTCTTGCCGAACCCGATGCCCGGGTCGATCCACACCTCGCCGACGCCGAGGGCGCGGCCCGACGCGGCCCGATCAGTCAGCCAGTCGCGGACCTCGGCCACCACGTCGGTGTACTCCGGCTGACGCTGCATGGTCCGCGGGGTGCCCTGCATGTGCATGCACACCCAACCCGCGCCCGTGCGGGCGGCCACCCGCGCCAAGTCGAGCGAACCGGACACGTCGTTGACCAGCGTGGCACCCGCCTCGACCGCCGCTTCGGCGACCTCGACCTTCATCGTGTCGATCGACACCCGCGTGTGCGGCGCAAGGGCCTCCACGACCGGCAGCACCCGGCGCAGCTCCTCCACCGTGGCCACCGGGTCGGCGCCGGGACGAGTCGATTCGCCGCCGACGTCGACCACTGAAGCCCCGGCCGCGACCATCGCCAGGCCGTGCTCGATCGCGGCAGGGCCGTCGAACCACTGGCCGCCGTCGGAGAACGAGTCCGGCGTGACGTTGAGCACGCCCATGACGAGGGGGGACACGGCGGTCAAGGCTACAAGGGGCATGCAAATCGTCGTTCTGGGCACGGAAAGCGCCCTGGGGGGCACGGCCAGGTGCCCGCAATGGGGTTTCGGGGGTGCTGGGGGGGTCGGGGGGTGCTCGGGGGTCAGGCCTGGAGGAAGCGCATCGCTTCTTGCCGGGTCGACACGTTGGTGCGGAACAGGCCCCGTACGGCCGAGGTGACAGTGGTGGCACCCGGCTTGCGGACACCCCGCATCGACATGCACAGGTGCTCGGCCTCGACCACCACCATCACGCCCTTGGGGCTCAGCGTGCGGTCGATCTCGTCGGCGATCTGGCTGGTCAGCCGCTCTTGCACCTGCGGCCGGCGGGCGTAGGCGTCAACGAGGCGGGCCAGCTTCGACAGGCCCGTGACCCGGCCGTCGTCGTTGGGGATGTACGCCACGTGCGCCTTGCCGATCCAGGGCAACAGGTGATGCTCGCAACACGAGTACAGGGCGATGTCGCGCACCATCACCATCTCGTCGTGGTCGGCCTCGAACGTGACCTGGAGGTGGTGCTCGGGCGCCTCCCGCAGACCGCTGAAGATCTCGGCGTACATGCGGGCCACCCGGGCCGGCGTGTCCACCAGTCCGTCGCGGTCGGGGTTCTCGCCGATCGCCAGGAGGATCTCACGCACCGCGGCGGCGATCCGCGCCTGATCTGGCGCTGGGTGGCCGTTGAGCTTGACCGAGGGGCGAGCCGCCCGATCGTTGGTCGAGATATCGGAAGTGGTGTGGTCGGTCATGGCGCGTCAGCTGTCGTCCGTGGCGGTGGAGCGCCGGCGGCCGCGACCCGACGACTTGCCAGTCGCGCGCCCCGACGACCCATTGGTTCCAGTGTCACCTTTGCCCGCTCCCGTCGATCCCGCCGCGCTCTTCGCCCCGGTGCCGCCGCCCGCCGTGGCCTTGCGGATCCGACGGTTCGGCGTGGGCTTGCCCTTCCACGTGTCGAGCCCGCCGAACAGCTCCATGATCGCCGGCGGGTCGAGCGTCTCGTGCTCGACGAGCGCGTCGGCGAGACGGTCGAGCGTGGGACGGTGCAGCTCGAGGATCTCGCGAGCTTCGGCGTGGCCCTCGTCGATCAGCCGGCGGATCTCCGCGTCGATGTCCGCCGCCACCGAATCGGAGTAGTTCGGCTGGTGGCCCATGTCGCGGCCGAGGAACACCTCACCGTTCTTGTCGCCGAGCCGCTGCGGTCCGAGGTGATCGCTCATCCCCCACTCGGTGACCATGGCCCGCGCCAAGTTGGTGGCCCGCTCGATGTCATCGGACGCGCCGGTGGTCGGGTCGCCGAAGATCATCTCTTCCGCCGTGCGACCACCGAGGATCATGGCGAGCTGATCGCGCAGCTCAGAGCGGGTGCGCAGCACCTTGTCCTCGGTGGGCAGCGCCAGCGTCCACCCCAGGGCGCGGCCGCGGGCCACGATCGAGATCTTGTGGATCGGGTCGGTGCCCGGCAGCACGTGACCGACCAGCGCGTGGCCGCCCTCGTGATACGCGATCACCCGGCGCTCGCGTTCGGAGAGCACCTTGGTCTTGCGCTCCGGACCCGCGATCACGCGGTCGATGGCGTCCTCCATCTCCTCCATCGAGACGAGGGACTTGTCGCGGCGCGCTGCCAGCAGCGCCGCCTCGTTCATGAGGTTGGCCAGGTCGGCACCGGTGAATCCCGGGGTGCGGCGCGCCACGACGTCGACGTGGACATCGGGCGCGAGCGGCTTGCCCTTGGCGTGGACGTTGAGGATCGCCCGGCGACCCTCCAAGTCGGGCTGGTCGACCACGATCTGGCGATCGAAGCGACCCGGCCGCAACAGCGCCGGGTCCAAGATGTCGGGCCGGTTGGTGGCGGCGATGAGGATCACACCGGTCTTTACATCGAAGCCGTCCATCTCCACGAGCAGCTGGTTGAGGGTCTGCTCACGCTCGTCGTGCCCGCCACCGAGACCTGCCCCGCGGTGACGGCCGACGGCATCGATCTCGTCGACGAACACGATGGCGGGCGCGGCCGCCTTGGCTTGTTCGAACAAGTCGCGGACCCGGCTCGCGCCCACGCCGACGAACATCTCGACGAAGTCGGACCCCGAGATGGAGAAGAACGGCACGCCAGCCTCGCCGGCGACCGCCCGGGCGAGCAGGGTCTTGCCGGTGCCGGGCGGCCCGTACAGCAGCACGCCCTTGGGGATCTTCGCCCCCATGGCCTGGAACTTGGCGGGATGCTGGAGGAAGTCCTTGATCTCCTGGAGCTCCTCGACCGCTTCCTCGACCCCGGCCACATCCGCGAACGTGACCTTCGGTTCGTCCTTGGACACCTGCTTGGCCCGGGCTTTGCCGAACGAGATGACCTTCGACCCACCGCCCTGCATCGCGGACACGAAGTAGAAGAACGCCCCGAGGATCAACACGAAGGGGCCGAGGTTGAACAGCAGCGACTCCCACAGCGGGGTGTGCTGATGGTCGACCTTGATCTCGACGTCGTGCTGTTGAAGCCGGTCGACGATCTGTGAGGTGTACCGCTCGGGGTACGAGGTCTTGAACTTGGTGCCGTCGTGGAGCTTGCCGGACACCGAGCGGTCGCCGTCTTTCAACGTGGCTTCGGCCACCTGGCCGTGGTCGACCTTGGTCAGGAACTGGTCGAGCCGGTACTTCTTCGGCTTGGAGCCCCCGCCCACGAACATGCTGATGGCGACGAGGACGATGATGGCGACGGCGGCCGACGCGACGACCGGGCGGATGAACTTCCTCACAAGGTCGCCCAGGCTACTTGCGCGCCACACGCCGCCACACCTCGACGACGACGGTTTGCACCGCCTGCTGCCGAGCCGGTCGCGCGGCCGCTGGCCGCCCCGGCCTCACTCGCCGACGTACTCGGCGATGTACGGCAGGTTCCGGTATTGCTGGGAGACGTCGAGCCCGTAGCCGACCACGAACGCGGGCGGGATCTCGAAGCCGACGTACGCCAGGTCGGGGTCGCCCTTCTGCTGGCCTTCTCGCACGAGCAACGCGCAGACCTCGAGGCTCGCCGGGTTGCGATGCGCGAGGTTCTTGCGCAGGTACTGCAACGTGAGGCCGGAGTCGATGATGTCCTCGACCAGGACCACGTGGCGGTCCGACAAGTCGACGTCGAGGTCCTTGACGATCCGCACGACACCGCTCGACCGCGTCGACGAGCCATACGACGAGACCGCCATGAAGTCGACCTCGACCGGCAGGTCGATGTGGCGAACGAGGTCGGCCATGAACATGAACGCGCCTTTCAGCACGCCCACGAGGAGCACCGGGAGCGGCTCGCGCTCGGCGTAGTCGCGGGTGATCTGCACGCCCAGCTCCGCGATGCGCTCCTGCAACCGGTCGGCGTCGACCACCACTTGCCCGACCAGGGGGTCCTCCCGCCCGATCACGACGTCACCCCGCCGTGGGCGCCGACGACGAGAGGTGTGGACATGGGGGCGCGCTCCAGCGTGGCGAACGGGGCGGCTGCAGCTTGGCACACCACCCGTTCAGCGAGCACTGCGAGACCTGCCGGCGCGGTCGGCGGCCGTAGGGGGTGGAACGATCCGCAAGCGCTGGCCGGTGCGAGCCACCCGCCAGCCGCCGGCCAGTTCGGTGGCCCGCACGGACCCCCGGGCCACCGCCAGGACGCGCTCGAGCGCCGCACGGTCCGGCGGATACCCGCCCCCCGCCCCGCGGAGCCACGACCGCAGGGCCGCTGCGGCCACCGGGGTGGGGGCAGCGGCGAGCGCACGGGCGTCGGTCGGGTCCAGCTCGCCGGCGAGCGCCGTGGCGAGGTCCTCGAGTTGACGGAACACGCCTGCCTGTCCGGCCAGGACCGGCGCTGGGTCGCGCCCCGCGAGGTCGGCCAGCAGCGGCAGCAGTTCGTGGCGCACCCGGTTGCGCAAGATCGACGGGTCCCGGTTCGAGGGGTCGTCGACCGGCGTCCACCCGAGCACGTGGCACAGCTTCGCCGTCTCCGAACGTCGCACTGCGAGCAGCGGGCGGCGCTCGGGAGCCATCCCGGCCATGCCGGCCGGCCCGGCCCCGCGCAGCAAGTTCAACAGCATCGTCTCGGCCTGGTCGTCGAGGGTGTGACCGGTGAGGACGTCGGCGGGCAGCACTGCGTAGCGGGCAGCGCGCGCACGCGCCTCCAAGTTCGGACCTGGCGCGACCTGGACCGCCTCGGACCGGAACGCGACGCCGACCTCGCTCGCGGCGGCGGCCACCACCTCGGCTTCGCCAGCCGATCCCGGGCGCAGGCCATGGTCGACGTGGATGGCGGTGACGGCGAGACCGTGGTGGACCGCCAGCGCCAGCAGCGCCAGCGAATCGGGACCACCCGACACCGCGCACGAGACCGCGGTGCCCGGCTCCGGAAACCGGCAGCGGGCCACCAGCGCGTCGAGCAGGGGGTCCGAGCGCAAGCCCACCGGCGGACGACCCGAGCCTTACGCCGTGAGGGCAGACGTTCCCCGCACCCTGCCGATCCACCGGTCAGGGTCACGGATCTCGCTGATGCCCGGCAGCATGGCCGGCGACTCCCAGGCCCGATTCAGCAACTCGGAGCCACCGACACCCTCGACGCGCTCGATGAAGCGCTCACCTTGCTCGTACTGCTTGAGCTTGGCCTCCAGCCCGATCAGGCGCTGCAACAGGTGCAGGACCGGGTTCGACTGGCGCCGCCGCTGACGCAGCACACGGTTGAAGCGCTCGGCGCTCGGGATCTGGTCGGCGCCCGCTCGGTCCATGGTCACGTCGCCGTGTCCTTCGAGCAGGCTCATCAGACCGCTCATCTGGTCGAGCGCCACGCGCTGTTCGTCACTGGCGAACACCGCTGCGAGGCCGCCGTCGTCGAGCGGGTTGCGGCCCTGTCGCAGCTCCGACGCCACCCGGCCGACGGCGTCGAAGAACCGCTTCGGGTCGGGCTCGACCGCACCCAGGACCGTGCTGACCAAGCCGAGGAAGTGCTCGCGCATCCAGGGAATGCCGGTGAACTGCGCCCGGTGCGTGGTCTCGTGCAAAGCCAGCCAGAGGCGGAACTCGCGAGGCGGGAAGCCGAATCGCTTCTCGAGCCCCAGCACGTTGGGGCCGACGAAGTACACGATGTCTTGTTCGTCGACGCGCTCGTCCTCGACGATCAACAGGTCGTACTGGCCGAGCACCCGGGACGACATCCAGCCGAGCATCAGGCCGACTTCCGTCGCGGCGACGCGACGGGCGATCGGCGCGGTCGGTCCGGTCATCTTCGATCCGAGCCGTTCGGTCAGCGGGCGCAGCATCCGCTGGAACGACGCCAGGTTGGCGCGCACCCAACCAGGGCGGTCGGTCACCCTCGCGCGCGCCGGGCCGGCAAGGCTGTGCAGCCCCGTGGTGTCGGCGACCCTCCCCTCGGCCTCTGCGGTCAGCTCGACGAAGTCAGGACCCAGCGAGGCGTAGTGGTACGACTCCGAGAACGGGTCACGACCAGCGGTGCGGACGGCGACCCGCTCTGCCCACTTCCAGTCGACGACGTCGGGCACCGAGGGCTCTGTTCAGCGACGGCGGAGTGCGTCTTGCACCCGGCGCTGGATTTCGCCTGGGGGGTACTTCAGCGACACGGCCTTGACCGCGTAACCCGCGGCCAGAGCGACGAGCGTGAGGATCACGAGGATCGCCACCGCCGCGGCGATCCAAAACGTCCAGATCACTCCTGCCAAGACCATGAGCGCATCCTACGCCGGTCACCCGCCGCTTCTGGTAGTCGGCGCCAACCGACCCCCGCGGGCGATCAGTGCGCCATGGGGGTCCCGTTCCCGGCGAGGAGCACGCCGGTGGCGCCGCGGGCGGCGTCGTTGAACTTGTGGCTCACGGCGGCGTACGACCCGTCCTCAGGGATCGTCAGCTCCACGAACCCACCCTGCGCCGGGGTGAGGTCGAGGGCTTGGGACCCACCCGTCGAGACGCCGGGCCGCAAGAGCCACGCACCTTCCTTGTACACGCCGTCGAAGATGGTGCCGACGATGTGGAACGACGAGGTCTCGTTCGGTCCCACGTTCAGCACCCAGACTCGGATCCGCTCGCCGGCGGTGACGTGGATCGGAGCGAACTTGTACTGGTTGTAGTAGCCGTTGAACACCACGGCGTCGGGCTTGCCGTCGAGCATCTTGGTGTAGTCGCCCGGCTGGCCCTCGGGGCCGAGGTACAGCTCCGATTGCACCATCAGCAGCTCCTTGTCGACTCGGGGCAGGTCGGGCGGGTCGATGATCACTGCGCCGTACATGCCGTTGCCGATGTGGTGAAGGACCGGTGCGGTTCCGCAGTGGTACATCCAGATCCCGGAATGCCCGGCGCGGAACGTGTACGTGAGCCGCTGGCCGGGGGCGAGCGTGCGCATGTTGCGATCCATCGCCGTCTGTGAGGCGTGGAAGTCGATGCTGTGCGAGACCTTGCCATCGTTCACGAGCGTCACGTTGAACACGTCGCCGACCTTGCCGCGCAGCACCGGGCCGGGGACCTGGTCGTTGAAGGTCCACATCTGCTGGGAGACGCCCGGAGCAACCTCCATGACCTTCTCGGTGGCGTGGAAGGTGACGTCGTGGACGGTGCCACCTGGGGCGGGCGCCAGCGTGGCGTCACGCGGCTTCCACGACGAGGCCGGCTGGGCATTGGGGTCGATGGTGGCGTCGGTCCCGCTTCCGCTCGTGGATCCGGAGCTGGCGCTGTTCATCATCGAGTGGTCCATCGCGGTCGAGCTCGCGTCAGATGCGGTTGCCGACGCGGCTGTGCCGCCGCCCGTGGTGATGTCCATGGTCATGCCGGCCGCGCGGTGGCCGGGCACCGAGCAGTACGCCTGGGTCGCCGAGTCGATCGTGGCGGTGACGGTGCCCGACTTGCCCGGCTGCAACATCGAGGTCTTGTGGCCGCTGACCACGAAGTCGTGCGTCATCTTGCCGTGGTTGGTCACTTTGAACGTGACCGGCGTGCCGGCCGCGACGTCGAGCTTGGCGGGCTTGATGTAGAAGTCGCCGAGCTCCACCTCGACGGTCTGGGGCGCCGCGGTCGCGACCCGGCTGCCCGCGCTCGACTTCGTCGTGATGGCGACGCCGACGGCGGCGATCGAGACGAGCATCGCCCCCAATGCGCTCAGTGCGCACAGCATCAAGAACTTGTCGCGCCGCAGCGCCGGTGCGGCTGCCGGTTCGGCGTCAACGGTGGGCACACCGCCGGTGTCGTGTGATGACGGAGCGTTCATCGCGGGGACCTCTTTGTCGCCTGCAACGTGACCGGAGACGACCTCCGGCCCACGGCACTCGGCCGTGCACCATCACCATCGACGATCTGCCGCGCGACCGAACGGGCCGAAGGTCCCTATCCGACGGCGCCGTTGGTCACATCCCGAGGGCCATCGCGGAGGCCACGATCAGGGGTTGGCCAGGTCGAACTCGTCCGCGACGACCTTGGCGGCATCGGCGACCGTGCGTTGGAACACGGAGCTCGGCACCCCGTCCTCGTCGGCAGATCGCACGGTGGCCACCGCGGCCCGCAGCCGCTTGCGGGCCGATGGCCCCAGCCACTTCGCCTTGGCGATGGCGGCTTCGAGGTCGGCGTCGAGCTGGTCGAGCGACTGGCGGAACGTCGCCGCGGACTTGCCCTGCGCGCCCTGCTGGGTGGCCTCGTACTCGGTCGGAAGGCTCTCGAGGAGACCCGTCGTCCGCTGCGCCCGTGACTGCGCGGCATGGATGCCGTCGCTCAGCCCAGGTGCGGTCAGCCGACCGACGAGCACGCCGACGAGCAACCCCACCACCACGCCCGCGCCGATCAGGAGGATCAGTCGCCGGCGTCGCTTGGCCGCAGGGATGTACAGCGCCACTTGGATCTCCTTGGGGTCTGCGGATCGGATGATCAGTCGCGGATGACGACGACCATCGAGGGGTCGGGATCGTCGGCCAAGCGACGGACCGCTTCGTCGACTTCACGGCCGGCCACCCCGATCATCCGGGTGCCACCCACCAGCCACACCGAGGGAGCCACCGTCATCGGCCCCACCCGCTTCGTGCACGCATCGACGAGCGCGGCGACCTTCTCGACCGCAGCCTGGTCGCCGCCGGACACCGCACCGCCCGGCCCGCCCGCGAGGCGGTCACCGAAGCGGTCGAGGACCACGACATCGCCGAAGCGGTTGCGGCGCCTTCGCCCGGTCGTTCCGTTGGCGCCGCCGGCCACCCAGAACGAACCAGCGGGCACCGGTGCCGGCAGACCCGACTCGCCGGCGATCGCAGCAGCCTGGTCGGCGTCGATGGGAGGGCGGCCGGGCAGCGCTCCGGCCTCGAGACCGACCGCACCTGTCGCGATCGCGCGCAACGTGGACCGCTCCGCCTCGAACTCCACTCGCACGTCGACCGAGTCGGCGCTGGCACCCGCGGCGAGCACCGCTGCTTCGGCTTCGGCGGCGACGGCATCGCTGTCGGCCGCCGACGGGCTCACCACCGTGCGCTCCACTTCGGTGCGCACCAGCGACAGGGCGTCGCCGATCGACGAGATCACCTCGGCGCCGGTCGGCACGATGCACTCCAGTCCCAGGGTGGAAGCCAGCCAGCGCCCGAGCCCGCCGGCTCCGCCGCCCACGGCGACGAGGGTCGGGCGTTCGAGCTCGAACTCGGCGACCACGGCGCCGACCAGCTCCGACAACGCGTCGGCCGATGCTTGGAGCATCCGCCTGGCAACCTCGTCGCCGTCGAGGCCGACCAGTTCGCCGGCCGCGGCGAGCCCCGCCCGGGCAGCGTCGGGGTGCGCATCGAGCGCGGCGTAGTCGCCGGCCTCGGGCACGCCCAGCGCCACGGCCGCGCACGTGTTGGTGACGGCGGCCGACCGGCCGTCGGCGAGACGCAGCACCACGTGGTCGGCTGGATCGCCGTTGCGTGGGGCGATCAGCTCGGCCCGAGCGCCTTCGAGATCGGCGACGTCGAGATAGCAGCAGTACGGGAGCCCGGCGATGTGCGCGCTGCGGGGACCCACGCCATAGACGTGGCCGTGACGAACCCGC
Organism: Acidimicrobiales bacterium; assembly: GCA_035547835.1. Classification (NCBI taxonomy): domain Bacteria; kingdom Bacillati; phylum Actinomycetota; class Acidimicrobiia; order Acidimicrobiales; species Acidimicrobiales bacterium. The sequence continues at coordinate 56,863 of DASZTW010000002.1, read as the reverse complement.
AGCATCGAGCCGCCCGCCACGCCGAGCACGCGGACGTCGAGCGCTCGGACTGCGGTGGCGTGGCTGGCGACTTGCACGTACGACAGCGCCGGCTTGCCGGCCTTGATCGCCGCCACGTTGGTGGAGGTACCACCGACTTCGATCACCACGCCGTCTTTGATCTGGGTGAAACGCAAGACGCCGGCCACCGACGCGGCCGGGCCGGAGTACAACGTTCGTGCCGGCTCTCGCCGGAACCCTTCGGGGTCGGTGGCTCCGCCGTCACCTCGCATCACCATCACCGGCGCGTCGATCCCCGCCTCGGCCACACCTCGCTCGACGAACTCGTCGGTGCGCACCGCGATCGGCAAGATCGACGCGTTCAGCGCCGCCGTGACGGCCCGCAGCTCCAACCCGTACAGCCCGGTCATCTCCGACGATCCACAAGTCGGCAAGCCGCGCTCGCGGGCGGCCGCGACCGCGCGCTGCTCGTCGAGCCCGCCCTCGGGGGCAAAGGCTTCCGCGACGCACACGGCCGTGGCGCCGCCGGACTGCATCCGGTCGAGCGCGCCGGCCAGCGCGTCACAGGTGAGGCCCTCGGTGATGTCGAGGAACTGCGGCACGACGTGGAGGCGCTTGCCCGGCGACAGCTCGACGTGGTCGAGGCGGGTGCGACGCCGGGCTTTGCGCAAGTCGGGCTCGCGGCCCATGCCGAGCACACCCACGGTCTCGACATCGCCCTCGAGCAGCGCGTTGACGGCTTGCGTGGTCGAGTGCGTCACCAGGTCGACTCGCTCGACGCCCACCGCGTCGGCCACTTCGTGCACGACCCGCACCACGCCGGCTGCAGGCCCCTCCGCCGCGTCGTGCGTGGTGGGCACCACCGCCCGCGCCACCACTTCGCGGGCCGCCAAGTCGAACGCCACGGCTTTGGTGAACGTGCCGCCGACATCGACACCGACGCGGATCCCTCCGGGGGTGGTCCGCCGGTGGGGGCGACCGTTGGTGGCCACGCCGTTCGAGGCGCGCACGGCCTCGACGCCGACAGGCAACGTAGCGGGCGAGCCGTTGACACCCGCCCCGCTGCCCAACGCCGCGCCGGCGGGGCCGTCCTCGGCCTCCACGCTGCCCACCACGGCGGGCTCGGGCGGCGCGTCGGGCCGATGCGCGTCGGCGTGGGCTTCGGCCCGACGGCGACGCATCGGTCGGATGACGAACGTGTAGAGGCCACCGAGCAGGTACACCGCGGTCAGCGCGATCTGACCCACCACACTCGCAACCGTCGGGTAGTAGCCGACGGCCTGCGAGAAGTAGATGGGCAGCTGCGGCCAACCGTGGAGACGCCGCATCTCGATCGTGGCCGACTCCTGCAACGCGTACAGCGCGTTGCCGAGGATCGCGACCGACGTCGCCATGACCACGATCACCGCGATCGCGAGGAACGTGCGGATCGGCAGCTTCTTGCCGTACCGGAAGATGGCGAAGCTGATCGCGCCGAGCACTGCGGCACCGGCCAGCGAACCCGCCAGCACCCAGTGCCCCATGCCGGTGCCGAACGACGCGATGGCCTGGAAGAACAGGGCCATCTCGAAGCCCTCGCGGTACACCGACGTGAACCCGATCGCCATCAGTGACGCGGCCGACCCCGCGGAGACCGCGGTCCAGACCTTGCCCTTCAGGAACTCGAGCCAGCGCCGCTGCTCGAGACGCGCCACCAGCCAGAACGACACATAGAAGAGCACGGCCACCGCGAGAATCCCGACGATGGCCTCGAACACCTCACGCCCGAACGGCAGCACCGAGAAGATGGCGTCGATGGCGAGGAACGTGCCGATCGACGCCACGACCGCGAGGGCCACGCCGACGAGGATCGGGCGCTTGAATCGGCCGTTCTTGGTGGATTCCAGGTAGCCGAGCAGCACCGACAGCAACAGGACGGCTTCGAGCCCCTCGCGCAACAGCACGGTGAACGCCTGACCGAACACCAGCAGCGGCGCCGCGCCCTGCGACGTGAGCCGTCGCTCGGCGTCGTTGATGGTGCCGCGAAGGGTGACGATCTTCTTGCGGATCGAGGCGGTCGATTCGTTGTCGCTGATCGCATTGCGGATCTCGGCGAACTGGGCCTCGGCCTCGAGCTTGAGGTTCGCGTCGACGATGACCAGTGGGATCTCGACGATCTCGAAGTGATCGAGGTAGCCCGCCTTGGACACGCGGAACGCTTCCTTGCGCTTGCCGTGGTCGAGCAGGTCCAGCGTCTGATCGATCGAGACCCGCACCTTGCGCAGCGCTTTGATCGCGTCGTCCTTGCTGACCGACCCGGCACCCTGCGCCTGCCCGGCGCCTGTCGCGATCGCGTCGGGTGTCGCGGGTGTCGCGCTCGCGGCCGTCGCACCGCGCGCGCCCGGGCCGAGCAGCCCACCCAGGATCAGTGCGGCGATGCAAGCCGCGAGGGCGACGCGCGCCGGCCACGACGGTGACCGCTCCATGCGTGCAGGGGGGCCGGCGGTCACCAGATCACGACGTGTGGTGCTGGAGGAACTCGGTGGCCTGCGTCGCTTGTGCCTCGGCCCCGGCCTTCACGTCGGCGACCTTCTTGTCGGCCACCCCGTTGGTGATCTTGGCCTGCGCATCCTCGAACGCGATGTACGAGTCGGGGTCCTCGGCCTTGATCCGACCCTCGATCTTGTTCCAGATCGACTCGATGCCGTCCGCCTCCTGCTTCGCCGTCTCGAAGTCACCGCTGTCCGCGGCGGCCGCAACGGCGTTGCCCTTGGCGACCAGCTTCGGCAAGTCGGCCCGCACTTGTGCCATGGGGACCTTGATCGACTCGGGTGGCACGGTGGTCGACGAGCTCGAGGACTTGGAGCTGCTGCAGGCGCCGGCGACCAGCGCGAACGCCATCGCCAAGACCGCGACGAACCACCACGCGCCGCTGCGACGGCGCCGGATCGGAGACGAAGATGCCATGGCCGGAGCGTAGGACGTTAGGCATCCCTAATGCCAGCCGCCCAGGTCCCCTCCCTGCGGAGGGAACGGTCCGAACCGTCAGATCGGGGCGGTCCCCGCGCCGCCTGACGCGCCGGCCTCGGTCTCGCGAAGGGCTGCGGCGATCCGCGCCTTCAACGCTTCGGGGACCTGCTCCTGGCAACGCCGTTGCACCACCGCGCGCAACTCGACTTGGAAGTCGAACACTTCGAGACAACTCCCGCAGTCGTCGATGTGGCGGGAGATCCGCGCCCGCTTCTCGTCGGTGAGCTCACCGTCGAGGAAGGTGTAGAGCTCGTGCAGGGCGTCGTCGCAGTCAGACATGGGTTCGTTCGCTGGCGTCGGGGGTGGGCTCGCTGCGGTCGGCGAGGCCGTGGGTGACGGCGTATCCGTACAACTGCTTCTCGAGCGCTTTTCTTCCTCGGTGCAAGCGGCTCATGACCGTTCCGATCGGGATGTCGAGGATCTCGGCGATCTCCTTGTAGGAGAAGCCCTCCACGTCGGCCAGCAGGACGGCCATGCGGTAGTTCTCCGGAAGGTGCTCGACCGCCTGCTTGACCTCGGCCTCGCTGAACCAGTCCATGAGCTCGTCCTCGGCACTCCGCGAGGCTCGAGCAGCCTCCAGACCACCGAGACGTCGGTACAAGTACAGGTCCTCCACCTCGTCGAGATCGGACTCGTCGGGGCGACGTTGCTTGGCCCGGTAGCTGTTGATGAAGGTGTTGGTGAGGATCCGGTACAACCACGCCTTCAAGTTCGTGCCCTGCTCGAACCCGCCGAAACCCCGGTAGGCACGCAGGTACGCGTCCTGGACGAGATCTTCGGCGTCGGCCCGGTTGCGGGTCATGCGCATGGCCGCGCCGAACAGCCCGTCCATGTAGGGCACGGCCTGCTCGGCGAACGTGGCCTGGTCTGCCATCGACCGAAGTGTACGCGGCCCTCCGGCGCCTCCCCCTTCGCGTCGCCAGCCGGCCGTGTGCCTACAAGTTGAAGTCCTCGCGCAGACCCTCGACGAAGCGGTGGAACGCGATGTGGTCTGACGACAGTTCCCGGGTCTCGTCGCCCTTGGCGAGCCACACCGTGTCGGCATCGCGCCGTTCCTCGACCCGGGTTGGAGCCCAGCCTTCCTCGTACACCAGCCGGCGCAGCTCCTCGAGCGTCGGGTCGTCGCCCCAACCAGCCATCGACGGTTCCTCCTCGTGCAGCGGGCGGACCCAGTCTCGCGGCTGGCACGTCCCTGGGACGGGAACGAGCTGCCGGAGTCGCCACGGGCGACTGCTAGGTTGTCCGGCCTGCCCGAGTAGCTCAGTCGGCAGAGCGATTCACTCGTAATGAATAGGTCTGGGGTTCGATTCCCCACTCGGGCTCTGGAAGGCGATGACCAGCGGGCTCCGTCGCTGCGACGCTGCCGCACCACCTCGCCGCTCGCGCCGCGACCCGGCCAGCCGGCCGGTTCAAGCCGGGGTGTCCGCGAGGATCCGGCCGAGGGCCACGAGCTGTGGGGTGGCGCTGCCGAGCATGAGCTCGAGGTGTTTGGCCCACAGGAACGTGCGGTGCACCGGATAGTCGCGGTCGACGCCGATACCTCCGTGGACGTGCTGGCTGGCGTGGACCACCCGCTGGCCCCCCTCGGCCGCCCAGAACTTGGCGATGGCCACCTCGGCTTCCGCCGGCACCCCCGCGGCCAGCCGCCACGCGGCCTGCAGGCCCGTGAGGCGGACGGCCTCGGTGTCGACGTACGCGTCGGCCACGCGTTGGCCGACCGCCTGAAACGTGGCGATCTGGCGGCCGAACTGCTCGCGGGTCTTGGTGTACTCGGCCGTCTGGCGCAGCGCGGACTCGCACACGCCGGCCAGCTCTCCGCACGCCGCGACCGTGGCGCGCTCGACGAGCCAGCGCACGAGATCGGCGCCCTTGGCGACCCCGCCAAGGACGTCGGCGGCGCCCACGGCGACCGACGAGAAGGTGAGCTCGGCCTCGATCGACAGGTCGGTGGCCGTCTGCGCGAGCCGTTCCACGCCGTTCGCCGCCAAGTCGACGACGAACACGCTGACGGTGCCGTCGTCGTGCGCGGCCGGCACGAGGGCGTGCGCCGCGACCATGCCCGCGGGCACGCAGATCTTGGTGCCCGACAACGCCCAGCCTTCGCCGTCGGGCCGGGCCGCCATCATCGGGGCCTCGGGTGGGGCCCCAGGCTCGACGAGCGCAGCCGTGAGGATCGAGGAACCGTCGATGGCGCCAGGCAGCAGCCCTTGGCGCTGCGCGTCGGTGCCGAACTCTGCGATCGGCAGCGCGCCCATCACGATGCTCGCCAAGTACGGGACGGCTGCCGTGGTGCGGCCGATCTGGTCGCAGATCAGGTACGCGGACACGAAGTCGAGCCCTGCGCCCCCGGCCTGCTCGGGCAGGGCCACGCCGAGCAGGCCGGCCTCGGCCAGCGCGCCCCAGGTGTCACGGTCGACGCGGTCGTCGGTGGCCTCGACCTCGCGGAGGTGCTCCGGCGTGGAGCGCTCCTCGAGGATCTGCGACGCCAAGTCGCGGACCGCGGTCTGTTGTTCGTCGAGTGAGAAGTCCATGGGTCCTCCGAAGCGCTCAGCGGGCCGACAGCGGCATGCCGAGGCCGAACACGGTGATGAGGTCGCGCTGGATCTCGTTGGTCCCGCCGCCGAACGTGAGGATCAGCAGGCTGCGGTAGAGGTTTTCGAGGCGTGAGCGCAGCACTGCGCCCGGCGCGGTGTCCTGCAGGTACGCGCGTGGCCCGATGATCTCCATGAGGAGCCGGAAGGCCTCCAAGTAGAACTCGGTGCCGAACACCTTGATGGTGCTGGCGTCGGCGACATCGAGCGAGCCCTGTGTGGCGTGCCACGCCACTTTCCAGTTGATGAGCCGCAGGAACTCGAGCCGCGCGTGCACCCGCGCGAGGTTGAGCTGCACCCATTCCTGGTCGACCACCCGGCGGCCGTCGGCGAGCTTGTTGTCCTGCGCCCAGCGACGCACTTCGGTGAGCTGGCGCTCGATGATGCCGGGCGAGCACAACGTGACGCGCTCGTGGTTGAGCTGGTTCGTGATGAGCGTCCAGCCGTTGTTCTCGCCGCCCACCACGTTGGCGGCGGGTACGTGCACGTCGTTGTAGAAGACCTGCGCGATGTTGTGCTCGCTCAGCAGGTGCATCTCTTGGATCTCGATGCCGGGAGTGTCCATCGGCACGATGATCATCGAGATGCCCTTGTGCTTCTTGGCCTCCTGGTTGGTGCGTACGGCGAGCCAGCAGTAATCGGCGTCGCTGGCCAACGACGTGAACATCTTCTGGCCGTTGATCACGTACTCGTCACCGTCGCGCTCGGCTCTGGTGCGCAACGCCGCGAGGTCGGTGCCGGCGCCGGGCTCGGTGTAGCCGATGCAGAAGTGGATCTCTCCCGCCACGATCTTGGGCAAGAAGAACGCCTTTTGCTCGTCGGTGCCGAAGTTCATGATGGTCGGACCGACGGTGTTGATGGTGAGCATCGGCACCGGCGCGCCGGCGCGCATCGACTCGTCGAAGAACACGAACTGCTCGATCGCGGAGAAGCCCCGGCCGCCGTACTCGGTGGGCCAGCCGACGCCGAGCCAGCCGTCACGACCCATCTGTCGCACGACGTCGCGCATGACCGGGCCGATGCCGCCCGCGTGGGCGAGCTCCTCCTGGAGCTCGGGTGTCAGCAACTTGTCGTAGTACGCACGAAGCTCCGAGCGCAGCTGCTCCTGCGCTTCCGAGTACGCGATCCGCATCCTCGTCCCCCACGGTCGTCAAACGAGAACACGTTACAGTTTCGACCGGGTCACGGGTCCAGCCAGGTCCGCCCCGGCGGCCGTTCGCCCCGCTGGCCGAGCATCCGCCGCGCCGGCCACCGGCTCACACCAGCGACGGCAGCCGCAGGAGAAGCGCCTGCAGCAACAGCTCCTCGTTCGGGTTGCGAACCAACGCCTCGGCCGCGGCGTGCAGCGCGGCCAGACCGTCGAGCAGCTCGCTCGGACGCGACGACACCGCCAGCTCGTCGCGATACACCCGCGACAAGGTGGCGATGCCGAGCAGCAGCTCGTCGGTTCGCAGCGCGCGTCGCTCCCGGCGATGCAACGTCTCGAGCTCCTTGGCGCCCGACCCGCGCTGGCCGTACTGCTCGATGCGCTGGTTGACGTCGGCGACCTCGGCAGCCTGCCGGTCGTCGAGGGAAGCCTGCGCGTCGTCGATCATGGCGCGCAGGTCGGCCACCAACCGGGCGACCGTGGCCCCCCTGCCGTCGAGCTGCCGGGGCACCGCCTGCCATGCGGCGGCGCGCAGGCCCAGACGTTCGTCGGTGGCGAGCAGGCGGGCGCGGCTGAGGTCACCTGCTGCCAGGTCGGCAGCTTGGGCTGCCACGTCGGCGGCCACGCCTTCCGCCCGCAGCCGGTCCTCGATCGCGGTGGGCGGAACGGGCTGGAAGTCCACCCGCACGCAACGCGACGCGATCGTCACCTGCTCGGGCAGCACGGTCGTGGCGAGCACCACCAGCACCGCGGTGTCGGGCGGCTCCTCCAGCGTCTTCAACAGTGACCCGATCGCCGCAGGATTGGCGGTCTCGAATCCCGTGGCCGCCAGGACCTTGCGCGTGCCCTCAACCGGCGAACGCCAGGCTTCGCGCTGGAACCGCACCCCTTCGCTCTCCCCGCCGGGTGCCCGGCCGCCGCGGAACTGGGTGCCCTCCGGGTCGACCACAACGAAGTCGGGGTGCTGCTCTGCCAACGCCAGACGGCGAACGCGTTCGGGGTCGGCACCGGGCGGTGCCGCGCGGACCAGGACCTCGGCCGCGAACGCCCGCAGCGCAGCCCGCTTGCCGCTGCCCGACGGGCCCACGAACAGGTACGCGTGCGAGGGCTCCGCCGACGCCCGCTGCAACAGCCCCACGGCTCGCGCTTGGCCCACGACGCCGTCCCACACATCGCTCACCGCCGTGTCCGGCATCACCGTGTCACACGTCGCGCGTCGGTCACCGAACCATCATGGCCCCCCATCGACCGCCCCGACGCCCCAACCAGACAACACCCGCAGTGAGTGAGACGGCGTAGGGGGTGAGAGGGCGTCAGGGGCGGCCGAAGCGACGACGGGTCTCGGCGAGGATCGCGTTGTGGAGGTCGTCGACGGCACGCTCGGCGTCGAGCACCAACCACCGCTCGGGAGCTTCGGCGGCCTGGGCCAGGAAGCCCGCCCGCACGGCCTCGTGGAAGTCGGTGCCGGCGCGCTCGAACCGGTCGCGCTCCCTGCTGAGCCGCGCCCCGGCAGCCTCGACCGACAAGTCGAGCAGCACCACGAGATCGGGTGCGAGCCCACCGGCCGCCCAGTCCGACACCCGAGCCACCTCGACCGGGTAGAGCCCCCGGCCATGGCCTTGGTAGGCCACCGACGAACCAGAGAACCGGTCGCACACCACGTCGCGACCAGCCGCGAGGGCGGGCTCGATCACGGTCGCGACGTGCTCAGCACGCGCCGCCGCCATCAGGAGCACTTCGGTGCGGGGGTGCAGCGAGCCGGTGCCCGGGTCGAGCAGCACATCGCGCAGACGCTCGCCCACCGTGGTGCCACCCGGTTCGCGGGTCAGCAACCCGCCGATCGATCCGGCCAGCAGCCGGGCTTGGGTCGACTTGCCGGAGCCCTCACCACCCTCGAAGACAACGAAGCACCCGCGGCCGCCCGCCGCCCTGCTCACGCCGGGTCCATGTCGGCGACCGCGGAGCCGGGGCCACGCTCCGATCCGGCACGCCGCGCCCGCCGCATCGCCTTGACCACCCCCGCGAAGCCGCCGAGCACGAGCAGGCCGGCGAACCACAGCGCCAACCGCGCCCCTTGGAGCGAGTAATGGGCCTGTTTGACGCCGACCTTCCCATGCACGAGGTGGTCCGACAGCGACCCGAGCCCGTCGGCCAGGAACCCGGCCACCGCGAAGGACACCAGGATGCTCAGCCGCACCAGCGTGTAGACCGCGGAGAAGATCCGGCCGCGCAGGTCGTTGGTGGTGTTCTCCTGCAACAGCGTGAAGCCGATGACGTACACGCCACCCGCGCAGATGCCCACGGCCGCGATGCCGATGGTGGCGAGCGTGAGCGACGACATCGAGGCTGCCACGATCAAGGCAACGCCACCCGCGCCGAGTGACAGCTCGAACGTCCGCACCCGATTCACGCGGTTTTGGACCACCGACAGCGCCGCCACCCCCGCGGCCACCCCGCAGCCGAGCCCGACGGTGAGCACACCGAAGCCGGCGGCGCCCGACCCTGTGACGTCACGTGAGAACAGCGGCCCGATCGGCACGACCATCCCACCACCGAGCAGGGCCGTACACAGGCCGAGCAGCACCGCGGAGATCAGCGGCGTCTGGAAGATGTAACCCCAGCCTTCCTTGATCTCGTGGTACGCCTGCGCCCAGTCGATGCGCTTGGTGTCACCGTTCTCGGACGCGCGCCGGGTCAGGTGCGGGAGGACCAGCCGACTGATCAGCAGCGCGGAGATCAGGAACGTCAGCATGTCGAAGTAGAAGCCCGTGGCTTCCTGGTTGAGCTTGAGGCTCTCGAGGCCCGGCACCGACGACAGCCACTCCGCCACTTTCGCCAGCAAGGCGAACAGACCGGCGCCCACCGGAAACGTGCCGTATGCCGCCGCGAGCGACAGCGAGTTGGCGTTGGTGAGGAACTCGTCGGGCACCAAGTTGGGCACCGACGCCTCTTTGGCCGGCGACCACATCAGCGTGAAGCACTCCATGACCAGTGACGCGAGGACCAGTCCCCACACCGTGTGGATGAACGGCAGCAGCGCCAGGGTGGCGGCACGACCGATGTCGCACACGACCATGACCTTCTTGCGGTCCCAGCGGTCGACCAGCACACCGCCCAACGAGGCCAGGAAGAACCCCGGCGCCACGCGGGCGATCATGACCACACCGACGGCCTGACCGGCGTTGCCGGCGCCGATCCGGGCGGCCAGCGCGGCGATGGCGAGAAACCCGATCCAGTCACCGGTGGCCGACGCCACCTGGGCCAACCACAGCTTGAAGAACTGCTGGTTGCAGAAGATCCGCTGGAATCGCGTCGACGGCGCGGACGTGACGGTGCCGCTCACCTGATCGACGGTGGAGTCGGGCACACGACGACGTTAGAGGGCCAGACCTCCCGGTCCGGGCAAATGGTCGTCAATCGCCGGGAGGATCGGTGTGCTTCGGCGCGATCTTCTTGGCCGCCGACTTCTTCGCTGCGGCCTTCTTGGCCCCCGACTTCTTGGCCGCCGACTTCTTCGCCGGCGCCTTCCGGGCACGCTTGGTGGCCGGACCTGCCTCTCGGCGGAGCTGCAACAGCTCCGAGGCTCGCTCGTCGGTGAGCGTCTCGATCTCGTCGCCCTTGCGGAGCGACGCGTTCGTCTCGCCATCGGTGACGTACGGACCGAACCGACCGTCCTTGATGACCATCTTCTTGCCCGACACGGCGTCGTCGCCCAGCTCACGCAGCGGTGCCGCGCTGGTCTGGCCGCGCCGCCGCTTCGGCTGAGCGAGGATCTCCAGCGCTCGGTCGAGCCCCACCTCGAAGATCTGGTCTTCGGTCTCGAGCGACCGCGTCTCGGTGCCCTTCTTCAGGTACGGGCCGTAGCGGCCGTTCTGCGCCAGCACTTCCAGACCGTCGGCCGGGTCGACCCCGACCACGCGTGGGAGGCTCAGCAGCTGGAGCGCCTCGTCGAAGGTGACGCGCTCGAGGCTCATGGTCTTGAACAGCGACGCCGTCTTGGGCCGGTCTTCGGGCTTGACCTTCTTCGTGCCCTCGGGTAGCTCGCCGAGCTGCACGTACGGCCCGAAGCGACCGGCCTTGGCGATGACCGGCAGCCCCGAGTCCGGGTCGGTGCCGAGCACCCGGTCGCCGCTCGGCGCGGCGAGCAGCTCGAGGGCACGGTCGACGGTGAGCTCGTCGGGGGTCATGCCGTCGGGGATGGACGCGGTGTTGTCGCCCTGCTTGATGTACGGGCCGTACCGGCCGGGGCGGACCACGATCGGCTCGCCGCCGGGCGGCTCGAGCTGCATGACCACGTTGATCTCGGCCGGGTCGATGCCGTCTTTGGCGCGGTCGATCAGCGCCTTCAGGCCGGGCGAACCCGGCGACACGTCGACCAGGTCCTCGGTCTGCTCCCCGGTCTCGTCGCCGAACCAGAACCGGTTGAGCCACGGCTCGCGTTGCACTTGGCCGGTGGCGATCTCGTCGAGGTCGCGCTCCATGCCCGCGGTGAACGTGTAGTCGGCGAGATCGCGGAAGTTCTCCTCGATCAGGCGCACCACCGCGAACGCAGTCCACGTCGGCACCAGCGCGGTGCCCTTCTTCCACACGTAGCCGCGGTCCTGGATGGTCTGCATGATCGACGCGTACGTCGACGGCCGACCGATCTCGAGCTCCTCGAGACGCTTCACGAGTGAGGCCTCGGTGTAGCGCGCGGGCGGGCTGGTGGTGTGGCCCTTGGCCTCCAGCTCTGGCGAGGGAAGCGACTGCCCCTCGGTCATGGTCGGCAGGATCGTCTCCCGGTCGTCGAGCGCGGCGTCGGGGTCGTCGGACCCTTCGACATACGCCCGGAGGTAGCCCGGGAACGTGATGGTTCGACCCGACGCGCCGAACTCGACGTCGCGGCCGTCGGACGCGACCGCCCCCATGCGCACCGACACCGACTGGCCGCGGGCGTTGGCCATCTGGGACGCCACCGTGCGCTTCCAGATCAGTTCGTACAACCGCAGCTGGTCCGACCGGAGCTCACCGCCCAACGACTCCGGGGTGCGGAAGGTCTCTCCCGCCGGCCGGATGGCTTCGTGCGCCTCCTGCGCGTTCTTGGCCTTGCTCTTGTAGACCCGCGGCGACTCGGGCAGGTATTGGGCTCCGTACAGCTCCCGGACCTGTGCTCGGGCGGCGCGGATGGCGGTCTCCGACAAGTTGACGCTGTCGGTCCGCATGTACGTGATGTAGCCGTTCTGGTACAGATCCTGGGCCACTCGCATGACCTGCGCCGAGCTCATCCGCAGCTTGCGGCCACCCTCCTGCTGGAGGGTCGAGGTCATGAACGGCGGTTTGGGCGCCGAGGTGTACGGCTTCTCCTCGACGGAACGCACGGTGAACGCCGCGCCCGCGAGCGCGTCGACCAGCTGGTTCGCCGCGGCTTCGTCGAGCACCACCACCTGGGCACGCGCCACACCGCGGTCGTCGAAGTCCTTCCCGGTGGCGACCGAGGTGCCGTCGATCGCGCGGAGACCGGCCACGAACGCAGGATCGGTGGGGAACGCCGCGTCGAGGTCCCAATAGCCGGCGGGCCGGAACGCGATCCGCTCCCGCTCGCGCTCGACCACCAGTCGGATGGCCGGGCTCTGCACGCGACCCGCCGACAGCCCGGGGTTCACCTTGCGCCACAACACCTCGGAGAGCGGGTAGCCGACCAACCGGTCGACGATGCGGCGCGTCTCCTGCGCGTCGACGAGGCCTTCGTCGATCTCGCGCCAGTTCTCGACGGCGTGCTCGATGGCCGGGCGGGTGATCTCGTGGAACACCATCCGCTTCACCGGCACCTTCGGCTGGAGCACCTGGAGGAGGTGCCAGCTGATGGCCTCCCCTTCGCGGTCCTCATCGGTGGCGAGATAGAGCTCGTCGGCGTCCTTCAGCGCGGCCTTCAGGTTGCGGATGACGTCGCGTTTGGTGGAGTGGACGACGTACGTGGGTGTGAAGTGGTCGTCGACGTCGATCGCCAGGCCCTTGGGCTCCAGGTCGCGGATGTGGCCGACGGACGACTCGACGTGGAAGTCGTCGCCGAGGAAGCCCGCGATGGTGCGGGCCTTGGCCGGGGACTCGACGATCACGAGAGGCTTCGCCACAGGGCGCAAGGTAAAGAGCAAGAGGCTGGCCTTGTCAAACGGATCCGCTTCCGACCGGCAGCGACCTCGGTCTTCGCGGCGCGGGCGGCGCCCGTTGCGCTCAGTCGTCAGGTGACCAGCGCCGGCCTCGCGCCCGCTTGCGATCGCCCATCGCGCGCTTGGTCTCCACCCGTCGGCGCTGCGATGCCCTCGTCGGGCGCGTGGCCACGCGGGGTCGCTCGACGTGCAGTGCCGCCGCCAGACGACTGCCCAGGCGGGCCAGCGCGAGCTCGCGGTTGCGCAGCTGGCTCCGCTCGTCGTCGGCGACGACCCGAACCTCGGGGCCCAGGCGGCCGAGCAGCCGGCCACGCTGCCACGAGCCGAGCGACGGGGAGCTGGCGATGTCGAACCGGGCTTCGACCCTCGTGTTCGAGCGACTGGCGTGCTGGCCACCCGGGCCCCCGCTCGGCGTGAACCGCAACTCGATCTCGCTCAGCGGGATCACGCACCCGCGGTTGACCCGCAGCACCTCGCGGTCGTCAGCCATGCGTGCACGGTAGGCGCGGCCTGCCCGCGGCACCTTTCGCGGGCCCGGAGGGATCGGACTCGACGTGAGGCCAGCGGCCACGCGAGGTGCGCCCTGCGTACCGCCCGACCCGCGGTACTACCGTCCGGCAGATGGACTTCGCCTTCAGTCAACGCTGCAACGAACTTCGCGAGTCACTCCTCGCCTTCATGGACCAACAGGTCTACCCGGCCGAGTCGGTGTACGCCGAGCAGATGCAAGCGTCAGGTGATCCGCATCACCACCCTCAGATCATCGAGGACTTGAAGGCCGAGGCTCGCCAGCGTGGGCTGTGGAACCTGTTCCTGCCCCACAAGACCGAGTGGACCGACGGCTTGTCGAACCTCGACTACGCACCGCTCGCGGAGATCCTCGGCCGGTCCCCCATCGCGTCGGAAGCATGCAACTGCGCCGCGCCGGACACCGGGAACATGGAGATCCTGACCATGTTCGGGACGGACGAGCAGAAAGAACAGTGGCTCCAGCCCCTGCTCAACGGCGAGATCCGATCGGCGTTCGCCATGACCGAGCCCGCGGTCGCGTCCAGCGACGCGACCAACATCGAGTGCTCGATCGCCCGAGACGGCGACGACTACGTCATCAACGGCCGGAAGTGGTTCATCTCCGGTGCCATGAGCCAGCACTGCCGGGTGCTGATCCTGATGGGCAAGACCGATCCCGACGCGCCGCGCCACCTCCAGCAGTCGATGGTGCTGGTGCCGATCGACACGCCGGGCGTCGACGTGCTGCGCAACATGACGGTGTTCGGCTACAGCGACCGCGAGGGCCACTGCGAGATCACGTTCACCGACGTCCGGGTGCCCGTCACCAACGTGCTCGGCGAGGAAGGCGGCGGCTTCGCGATCGCCCAGGCCCGGCTCGGCCCCGGACGGATCCATCACGCCATGCGGTCCGTCGGCGCGGCGGAGCGGGCGCTGGAGATCATGTGTCGGCGGGTCACGAACCGCGTGGCGTTCGGCAAGCCGCTCGCCGAGCAAGGCGTGATCCAAGAGTGGGTCGCCGACTCGCGCATCGAGATCGAGCAGGCCCGGCTGCTCACCCTCAAGGCCGCGTGGCTGATGGACACGGTCGGCAACAAGGGCGCGGCGACCGAGATCTCCGCGATCAAGGTCGTCGCGCCCAACATGGCGTTGCGGATCGTCGATCGGGCGATCCAGGCGCACGGCGCCGGCGGGGTCAGCCAGGACTTCCCGCTCGCGCAGATGTGGGCCGGCCAGCGTTCGCTCCGCCTCGCCGACGGACCCGACGAGGTCCACCGCCGCCAAGTCGCCCGCCGCGAGCTCGGCAAGTACCGCGCTTGACCCATCCTGCTGCAAACCCGTCCCGCTGTGAGCACTTGGCCACCTCCTGGGTGGTCAAGTGCTCACAGCACGACGGTTGGCGCGGGTCAGCAGGGCGCTGCCGACGAGCGCGGCGACCGTCGAGGCCAACAAGATCCCGACCACTGCGCGGTCCGACAAGTGCGCGGCCGCCGAGCCGTCGAAGGCGAGCCCGGTCACGAACAGCGACATGGTGAAGCCGATCGCCGCGAGCAGCGACACGCCCAGAACCTGCGACCACCGGGCTTCACGCGGTGCGTCGGCCAAGCCCAGTCGGACTCCGAGCCACGTCGCGCCGACGATGCCCAGCGGCTTGCCGACGAGGAGGCCGAGGCCGACGCCGAGCAGCACGTCGCCCCCCGGACCGTGGAAGCCCCCGCTGAGGTCCACCCCGGCGTTGGCGAGCGCGAACAGCGGTACGACGACGAGGCTCGTCCACGGGTGCAACCGGTCTTCCAGCGACGACGCGTCGGGCGTGACGGGGTGCGCCGGAGCGTGCGACGACGCCCTCACCGGCACCAGCAGACCGAGCGCCACCCCTGCGATCGTCGGGTGGACACCTGAGCGCCACGTGGCGTACCAGGCCACGATGCCCAACAAGATGTAAGGCAGCCCGGTCGTGACCCGGCGCCTTCGCAGCAAACCGACCGCCACGAGCGCGACGAGTGCGCCGCCGACCCATGCCCAGTGCAGCGATGACGAGTACCAGATCGCGATCACGACGATCGCCCCGACGTCGTCGACGATCGCAAGCGTGAGCAGGAACACCTTGAGGCTGGCGGGCACGCGCGACCCGAGCAGCGTGACGACGCCGAACGCGAACGCGATGTCGGTTGCCATCGGGATCCCCCACCCGTGCGCACCATCGCCGCCGTGGTTCACCAGCACGTACAGCAAGGCCGGAACGACCATCCCGCCGAGCGCCGCCACCGCGGGCAGCACGGCAGCGCGCCGGTCCCGCAGCTCGCCGACCACCCATTCGCGCTTGAGCTCGAGTCCGATGACGAAGAAGAACAACACCATGAAGCCGTCGTTCACGACGTGGACCGGCGAGATCGTGATCGACCAGGGCCCGATCGAGGCGGTGTGATGTCCGAGCCACCAGGTGCCGTACGAGTCCCGCACCGGCGAGTTCGCCCAGACCAGCGCGGCGACGGTGGCCACCAGCAACAGGCAGCCCCCGACCGCCTCCACCCGAAGGAAGTCGCGGAGGGCTGCGCGGCGCCCGGCGCGGGTGCGGGTGGTCAGACGTCGGGGGCAGCGGGAAGCCATCGGGTCCTTTCGCGAAACGAACCCGGACCTGTCGCGCCCGGGTGCCGACCAGACTTCCCGGCACGCCAACCACCCAGGGTATCCGCTGCCACCCCCTACCCCTTGGGACGGTGGGCGCCGCCTGCCTGTTCCTGCGGTGCGCGCCCAGGGTCACCCAGGCGCCCAACTGCTCACCCACAGGGGTGGGTCGGTGGGTGGGCGGGAGTCGGTCAGTCGGCGTCGAGCACGACGTGGACGAGGGTGCCCGAGGGAGTCGTGATGAAGTCGACCTCGTCGGCGAGAATTCGGATCAGCGGGATGCCGAGCCCGCGCTCGTAGTCGAGGCGTGCCGGATCGGTGACCGGCGGGTGCACGCCGAGCGAGTCGGGATCGAAACCGCGGCCGTGGTCAGCGACGTAGACCTCGACGCGGCCCGGCTCGGCGATGCAGCGCAGCCAGACCGTCGACACGTCGGCCCAGGCGGGGTCGTCAGCTGCCAGTGGTGGGCGCACACCCGCGGCAACCCAGTTCGCCTCCATCGCGTTGGTGCACACCTCGGAGACGACCAGGCGTAGATCAGCGAGACGGTCGTCGTCGAAGGAGTCCTCGGTCGCAGCCGACGCAGTGACGACGAGGCGCGCGACCGCCAGATAGTCCGGGCGGGACGGGATCTCCAGCTCGACGACCCCCGGCATCTGGTGCTTAGCGCCCGGTCACGGCCTCGTCGACCGAGGGATGGATCGGAAACACCTGCGTCAGCCCGGTGATCTCGAACACTTTCAGGACACGTTGCTGCGTGCAGACGAGGGCGAGCTCGCCGCCCTGCGTGCGCACCCGCTTGAGCGCACCGACCAACACGCCCAGCCCGGTCGAATCGAGGAACTCAACGGCTTCGAGATCGACCACGATCTGGTGGTGACCCTCGCTCACCAGCCCCACGAGCCGCTCCCGGAGACCTGGAGCGGTGGCCACGTCGACCTCACCGGACACCGCCAGCACGGCCCAGCCGTCTCGGTGGGTGACGTCGAGACCGAGTTCCATGCCGTGGCTCCTCGAACGGTTTACGTGGGGCTCGTTCCGGTGGGCGCGCGTCGCCGCGCTGCCCGTGAACCGTAGTGGACGGCCTCCGGCACGCACGCATCAGCGCCCCGACCAGGCCGGCGACGCCGCGGCGTGACCGCCGGACCACCGCACCTGCGCAGATCCCATCCGCGTAAGTACACAGCTGCCATTTGTCACTCCGCCGTCGTAGGCTCGCGAGCGGTGCGCGCCGTGTGCGCACGAGATCGCCCGGTCCCACTGCGACCCAGCCAGGTATTCGATGTCCGTCGCCGCTCCCGTCGACCAGTTCGACGATCTGCTCGCCGTCGTGATGACGCGCATGCTCGAGGAGTTCGCGCCGACGCAGCCAGACCCGTTCGACCTCGGCGCGGCGGATCGCATCGGTGACCGCAACGAGGCGCTCGGGGCCGCCAGCATCGGAGGACTCGTCCACCTCGAGCGGATGCCCGCCCGCGACGCCAAGCTCGCGGCGCTGTCCACCCCGCTGCCCGCCGCGGTGACCGAACGCCTCGGCGTCGCCGACCTCTGGTCCCACCAGGTCGAAGCCATCGACCTGGCCCGGCGAGGCCACCACGTCGCGATCGCGACCGGCACCGCCTCGGGGAAATCGCTCGTCTACCAGGCGCTGGTCGGCGCGATGGTCAGCGACGACCACAACCTCGCCAAGGGCACCGCGCTGCTGCTGCATCCCACCAAGGCGCTCGCGCACGACCAGCTTCGCGCCCTCACCGAGCTCGGCTTCCCGGGCGTCGTGGCAGCCGCCTACGACGGCGATTGCACACCGCAGGAGCGGGTCTGGGTGCGACGCCAGGCCAACGCCGTGCTCACCAACCCCGACATGCTCCACGCCGGGATCCTCCCGCAGCACGCCCGCTGGGCCACGTTCTTGCGCAACCTGCGCTACGTCGTGGTCGACGAGCTCCACGTGCTGCGCGGCATCTTCGGCAGCCACGTCGCGCACGTCCTGCGCCGCTTGCGCCGCTTGTGCGCGCACTACGGATCCACGCCGACGTTCGTGTTCACCTCCGCCACCATCGGCGACCCGGGAGGGCTGGCCTCCGCGTTGTGCGGGTTGCCGGTCGACGCCGTCACGGCCGACGGCTCGCCCCGCGGCGAGCGCGTCTTCGCGCTGTGGAACCCGCCGCTGCTCGATCCCCACACCGGTGCCCGAGCGTCGACGAACGGGCAGGCCGCCCGGCTCGTGGCGGAGTTGGTGCACCGTGGCCATCGCACGATCGCGTTCACCCGCAGCCGCAAGGGCACCGAGCTGCTGGCGGCCGACGTGCGGCGCCGGGTGCCGCACGAATCGGTCGATCTGGTCCGCCCGTACCGGGCCGGCTACCTCGCCAGCGAGCGGCGCCAGATCGAAGCCGAGCTGTTCGGCGGCACGCTGCGCGGGGTCATCGCCACCACCGCGCTCGAGCTCGGCATCGACGTCGGCGGGCTCGATGCCTGCATCCTCACCGGGTTCCCCGGCACCATCGCGTCGATGTGGCAACAGGCCGGGCGGGCAGGGCGTGAAGGCCAGCCGTCGCTCGCCGTCCTCGTCGCCGGGAACGACCAGCTCGACCAGTACCTCATCGCGCACCCCGACGAGGTGTTCACCCGCCCGCCCGAACCAGCGGTCGTCAACGCATCGAACCCGTACGTGCTCGACCCACACCTCGCCTGCGCGGCATACGAGCTCCCGCTGACACCCGCCGATGCCGAGTGGTGGCACACCGATCTCGAAGAGGCCATGGCCCGAATGGTCGCCGGCGGCCAGCTGAGGGTGCGGCGTGGTGGCGTCGGTGCGGTGCCACCCGCCCCGGGTCGGCCGCCGGTCCGGGCGATCTGGTCAGGCGGCGCCCCGCCGGCCAGCACAGTGGGGCTCCGCAGCGGATCGGCCATCGACTACCGCATCGCCCTGGCCGACGGCACCATGGTCGGCACCGTCGACGAAGCGCGGGCCTTCGAGACGGTGCACCCAGGGGCCGTCTACCTCCACCGCGGTGCCACGTACCGGGTCGCGGATCTCGACCTGCTCGACCACACCGCGGTGGTCCAGCCCACCGACGGCGGTGAGTCCACCCAGGCGCGCATCGACACCGAAGTCCACATCATCGAACAACGCTGCTCCCGCCACGTCGGCCGGGCCGTGCTGGCGATGGGCGAGGTCCAAGTGCGGTCACAAGTGGTGGGCTACCAGCGCCGCGACACGTTCAGCGGCGAGATCCTCGGCAACGAGGTGCTGGACCTGCCGCCCACCACGCTGGTCACCCGCGCGTTCTGGTACACGGTCGACCAGGTCGTGGTGGGTGAGGCCGGGATCGCCGCCGCGGCGCTGCCGGGCTCCCTGCACGCGGTGGAGCACGCGGCCATCGGGGTGCTGCCGCTGTTCGCCATCTGCGACCGGTGGGACGTGGGCGGCGTGTCCACCGCCGGGCTGGCCGACACCGGCCTGCCCACGATCGTGATCTACGACGGCTACTCCGGCGGCGCGGGCATCGCCGACCTGGGCTACGACGCCGCCGACCGCCACCTCGCCGCAACGCTCGACGTGCTCGCAGCGTGCCCGTGCCGGGACGGTTGCCCGTCGTGCGTGCAGTCGCCGAAGTGCGGCAACGGCAACGAACCGCTCGACAAGGTGGGCGCCATCCGGCTGCTCACGACGATCCTCGACCGCGGCTGACGTTCACCGCCGGTCGCCGGCACTCACTCGAACGGTGGGAGGGAGCCTTCCAGCTCGCGGCCTCGGCGGTTCAACAGGAGCGCTTGCGCGGCGACCAGCCCGGCCACCATCGCACCTGCCGCGCAACCCGCGAGGAGCCGGGTGTTCAGCACTCGTTTCGTGGGCGACTCGTCGCCCGCCAAGTGCTGCTTGGTCTGGGGCTGACCCACCGCGTCCTGCTCGGGGTACGACAACGTGGGGCTGTACGTGTCGGGCGTGCCGGGCGCCTCGGCGATCTGCGGGTTGACGCTCTGAGTGCGGGAACCGCTGATGCTCGGCAGACCGGGCGTGTTCGGCGCATGGGCGCTCGAGTGGCTGCTCGGCGTGCTGTGCACCCATGACCCCCAACCACCGGAACCGCCGCTCGACCCGCCGCTGTGGCCGCCACCGGCCACGGTCGTGCTGGTCGGTCCGCTGGGAGTCGTGCCGCCGGGAGTGCTGTCGGGCGTGGTGTCCGGCGTCGTGCTCGGAGGTGTGGTGTCGCCTGGCGTCGAGGTCGTCGTGGTGGGGGGCGGCGGCTCGGTGTAGGAGCCCCCATACGTGCGGGACACTCCTTGGCCGTCGATGCTCTGCCCGGTCGTCGCGAAGAACGTCACCAAGAAGCTGGTCGTGCACGTCGGGGTGAACTCGAACCGGAAGTTCCCACGGGAGTCCAGCGTGCCGTTGTCGCCAGTGTGAGCGGGCCGGTTGGCGTACAAGTTGTCGGCCGGCAGTCCACACTCGGACGGCAACCGTCCCCCAGACGTCGAGGCGATGCTCGCCCGGACCTGCGCGACCGAGCGGCTGCCGCCGATCGTGCTGTACGTGACCCGGCCCGTCATGACCACCGAACCATCACCGGAGATGGACACGCTCGTGAACGAGTAATTGGTCGGCAGCCGAGCCGCCGTCGGGCTGGCCCCGGCAGGCAGCGGGCTGGCGGCGAGCAGCCCCGCCACCGCCACGAGCAGCGCCGCCACCCCGGCGCACACCGTTCGGCAGCCCGTCCGAAGGGCCGAAACCACACGCGCTGTCACGACACCCGCTGCTTGTTGAGCTTGGGGTCGAGCGTGGCCTGGACGATCAGGCGCCGCGCCGCGGACCCCGGTGGATCACAGGTGGTCAAGGTGAGCGTCGAGGGGTGGGCAGGGTCGGTGTTGAGCACCGACGTGTCCGAGGGCCGCACCGAGAACGGGGCCTTGTTCACGTGGTACGTGCATTGTCCGATGGGGGTTTCGAGCACGATCGTGTCGCCTTGGTGGAGCTTCTGCAGGTCGTGGAACGGTTTGCCGTAGGTCGTGCGGTGGCCCGCGATGCCCACGTTGCCCGTCAGGCACGGCAACGGGGTCTGCACGTAGTGGCCGGCGCCGGCACGTAGCGCGCTGGTGGTCGTGCCTTCGACCACCACCACGTCGACACCGATGGTGGGGATCTTGATCCGGGTGAGGGCGTCGCCCACCTTCACCGCGTGGTTGCGATAGTCCTGCTGGAGCTGCGCGCTGTTCAGCTCGTTGCGCAGGTGCTGCTGCAGCCGGTTCGTGTACAAATCGGTGAGCAGCGGATACGCGATGATCCCGATCGCGATGAGGACCAACAGCCCCACCAGCGCCGTCATGCCCCGCTTCGCTGCCCGGTTGTGACGGACCCACAGCGCCAGGCGGTCGAGCGGGTTGTGGGCCACGACTCGGGCGCTGGCCGGTGAACCCTCCGCTGCGCCAGCCACGCCGCCAACGTCCAACCCGCCAGACATGAGTCGTTCGAGGGCGGCACCGCGCCGAGAGCGCCGTTGCCACCCGCGCAGGACGCGCAGCTGGCTCCAGCCCACGAGGGCGATGACGACCAGCGCGACCAGAGACAGGAGCATCGTGGCGGTCATCGACTCAAGGCTCCCATGTCCCCAGCGTCAGGTGCCATCGCGGGTGATCAGGCCCCCGACCGGCGCTGCGCCCGCCGCGCCCGACGGATGACCTCGAGCCCACCAGCGGCGAGCACGAGGAAGACCGCGCCGAGCACGGGCCGCCACGGGGTGTCACCCGTGAAGGCCAGCTTCTTGGCAGCAGGTTGGGTGGTCGAGGTGGTGGGGGCGGTGCCCGGCACGGCGGCCTTGCAGCTCACGGCAGCCTGCGCCTGCGAGAGGGCCAACGTGAGCAGCGGCTTGCCCGACACGGCGCCCGGCAGCACGTCGACCTGCAAGGAGGCGGCGGCGGCCGACGCGCCGCTGGAGGTGGTCGACGTAGTTCCCGACGACGGCGTGATGATGGCCAGCGGGCTGAGGTCGATCACCTTGGCGTTGGGAGCGACCTCGAGCGAGCCGCTCTGACCGAACAGCGTCTGCAGAACCGTACCGACGCCGGGCAAGGCGTACAGCTGCGGGAGCGCAGCCGGCAGCAGCTGGATGTCGAGCACCGCCGGGTTGATCGATGGCTTGGCGACGTGGTTGGAGCGGGTGCACGTGGCCGTGGCACCGGCGGTGCCAACCGTGACGGTGATCAAGCACACGCCTGGCACCACCGCACCGATGCACAGCGAGGCACCGGTGCTGTTCGAGGTGGCGGTGATGGCGTCGCTCGTGACCGCGGTCGACGAGGTGCTGATGCCGATCTGGGCGCTCAACACCTGGGCGCCCTGGCCCGTGAGCAACTGGTTGAGCAAAGTCGACAAGCTGTCGCCGGTGCCGCCCGGTAGCGGCAACTGACCGAGGATGTTGGTCAAGGCGCCGGTGACCGCGGAGCCGAGTTGCCCGAGCGGCTTGCCCACACCGAGCAGCGACGCGGTGTCGACCGACAAGGTGTCGACGGAGCCGCCATAGGCCGCCGCGTCGGGCGTGCCGTTCGCGGTGCTGGCGTGCGAGTACGAGCAAGCGGTGGCCAACCCCAACGCCGGCAGGCCGGCGGGGAGGGTGAGCGGACCGCACACCGGCGCCGCCTTGGTGCCCTGGTCGACAGTGGCACCGCCCGCGGGCGAGTCTGCCTTGCTGCCGCCGACGCTCGTGCTCACGATCAATGCACCCTGGCCGTCGGCGTGCGCCTTCGGCGTGGAGTCGATCGAGGCGTTGTTGCTGCCGAACGTCAGGTCGTTGCCCGCGATGCTGAGCTTGAACGCGTTGCCACTCGACGTGGCGGCGTACTGCTCAGGTGTGCCGCTGGTGCCCGACTGCGCGGTGGCCGGCACCGCGACGAGCACGGCCCCGAGCACTGCAGCGAAAAGCGTTGCGACCAGTCTGCGACGAATCATTGTGGTTGGTCCCCTCGATTAGCGCGCCAAAGGGCCCGAATCGCCCACTCGACGAGGGCGAGGTTACGTGAGGATGCATTCGACGGCCAAACACCATCGACCTTCCCGGCCCGGAGGCACGCCGTCACCGATCAGTTGCCGGCCTCGCCGGAGTCGGAAGCTGACGAGATCGGCGAGGCCGTGGCCTCCACCCGCATCACGGCCTGCGCGTGGACGGTCACGTCGGGGAGCAGGGGCCCGATCAGCGAGACGTCGGTCGGCATCTCGTACGACACCGTCACGTGGACCAGCCGGCCGCCGGATCGGCGGCCGACCTCGACTCGCAACCGGCCGGGTTCGAGCCCAGGGGTGGCGGCTGCCGTGCGCGCCGCATCGGGCCGGGGGTCGACCGCCGCAGCCCGCGCCGCGTCGCGCGCGCACTCGATCGCGAGGACCTGGGCGCGCACGACCATCGCCACCTGGACGATGAACAGCACGAGGACGACCACGACGGGCAGGAGCAGTGCAAGCTCGACCGTTGCCTGCCCGCGTTCGCTCCCGCGCCGGACGACGCGGAAGCGAACGCGCCAGGTCACTTCGCTTTGCCGATCAGCTGGTCGACGACAGCGTCGAACAACCGGGTCAACTTGCCGCCCTTGGTGGCCCAGGCCACGAGCACCAGGGCGATCGACGCCGCGGCAAGCAGGACGAGCGCGTACTCGGTGGTGGCCTGGCCACGGTCGACCCCCTCGGCGCGATCGGCGTCGGACGGATCGGCGGCGGCGAGCGACAGCCACACGTGGGTCGCGGCCAGGACCACGGCGTCGTGCAGGCGTGTGATGGGGTTGGTGGACATCGGGATCGAGCTCCTTCCAATGGCTCACACGTGCAGCGATTGCACCGAGGTGAGCAGCAACGGGACGACGGTGAGGAGGGCGAAGGCGGGGAGCGTGCACAGCACGAGGGGGAACAGCAGCGCGACGGGAAGCCGCCGCGCACGAACCTCGACGTGGCGACGGCGGGCCGCACGTGCCTCCGCCGACAGGCGGTCGAGAGTGGACAGCAGCGGCGTGCCATCGCGCAACGCTCGGGCCACGCCGGCAGCCAGCGGCCGCGCGGGCTCGCCGAGGTGCGCGTTGAGCAGCCCGACCGCCTCGGCCAACGACTGCCCGCGATGGTGCGCGGCACAGACTGCGGCCACGGCAGGCGCTGCCGGGCCGCTGAGCCGCGGAGCCAGCGCATCGAACGCCGTCGACGGGGTGCACCCCGCCGACACCGCCACACGCAGGAGGTCGACGAGGTCAGGGAGGCAATCGACGGCTTCCCACACCGCGCGCTGACGTCGAGCCCGCCGGCGCCACACGCGCCACCCCACGACGCCCCACACGACCAGCACCGCGAGCAGCGGTGACCCCAACCAGGCCACCAGCGCCACGGCGGCCGCGACCCGACCGACGAACCGGGAGGCGGCCGGGTTGTCGGGCAACCGGGCGAGGCGCCGGAGAGCAGCGCCAACGACCCGCAACGGCGCCGCCCGGCGGCGGGTCGACGGCGACGCCCGCGTCACGCCCAGATCGCCGCGGTCGCGGGGGATCGACCAGATGGGCACCACCGCCGCGACGGCGAGGCACGCCAGCACCGCGGCCCACACGAGCGGGGGCGAGGTCATCGCACGCGGCCTGACAGTCGCAACATCCACCAACCACCGGCCACATCGAGGACCAGGCCGACCAGAATCGACACGAGCCCCCAGGGCCGGCCGACGGTGGCGGCCAGCGTCCGCGGATCCACCACCCCGCTGAACAGCGCGAACCCAACCGGCGCCGCGACCAGCACTGCGGCCGAAGCGCGGGCCTGGGTGGCTGCCGCACGCAGCTCGTCGCCGGCGGCACTGCGGTCTCGGACGCTGGCGGCGAGGTCGGCCACCACGGCGGCCTGCGAGCCACCAACGGCCGCGGCCACCCCGAGCCCGGCGACGGCGAGGTCGACCGAAGGCAGCCGGCGCCGGCCCGCCCACTCGTCGAGCGCTCCCGACAGCGGCGCACCACGGGCGACCTTGGCCACGACCTCGAGCAGGTCAGTTGCGACGGGTCCCGTGGCGTGCGGGGCGGCCTGGTCGAGGGCTTCGGCGAGCGATCGGCCCGACCGCAACGCGCCTGCGACGTCGTCGAGCACCTCCGGGAGCGCGCGTTCGATCTGGGTCGACACGCGCCACCTCTGCCAGCGAACTCGGGCCGGTCGTGGCACGTGGGCACCCTCGAGCAGGCGAGCACCCGACCGTGGAGACACCGCCGATGGTCTCGGCGGCGTCGGCCGCAACCCGGCAGCCCGACGGCGGGCGAGCGTTGCACGCGCGCTCACGACGCTGCGCCTTTGCCAACTGGATCCAACCGCCATCCCCACGCCGGGTCGCGCTCCACGCGGGCGACCGCGGCGACTTGGCGCGCTCCGCTCGGCGCTCGAACCATCTGGACCACCACGTCGATCGCGCTGGCGAGCTGCTCGCGAACGACACTCGAGGGCAAGCCGGTGCCGCCCATCAGCACCAGCGTCTCGAGGCGGCGCATCGCGTCGGCGGGACTCGACCCGTGAACGGTGGACAGCGACCCGGCGTGCCCGGTGGTCATGGCTTGGACCATGTCGAGCGCTTCGGCGCCTCGGCACTCTCCCACCACGATCCGATCCGGCCGCATCCGTAGCGCATTGCGGACCAGGTCGCGAACGGTGACCTCCCCCAGCCCGTCGGCGTTGCCGGGACGAACTTCGAGTCGCACGACATGGCCCGGCAGGCGCAGCTCGGCCGCGTCTTCGACCGTGATGACCCGTTCGCCGGCAGGGATGTGCGCGGCCAGCGCGTTGAGCAGCGTGGTCTTGCCGGCACCTGCTGCGCCGGTCACCACGACGTTGCGTCGTGCCGCCACCGCATCCGCCAACAGGTCGCTCAGCCAGGGAGCGGCAAGGTCGGCGATCGCGAACGAGCGCAAAGCGAACCGGCGGATGGTGAGGTAGGGCCCGTCGACCGCGAGCGGCGGCAGGACGACGTTGACCCGGGAACCGTCGGGCAGGCGGGCGTCGAGCAGCGGCGAGGACCGATCGACGCGGCGGTCGAGGGGCGCGACCACACGCTCGATCAGCTGGTCGAGGAGCGGGCGATCGAGCAAGACCGGTGTGCGGACCAGCTCCCCGTCGCGCTCGATCCACACCGGGCCGGGCCCGTTGGCCATCACTTCGGTGACGCCCGCCATGGCGAGAAGCGGCTCGAGGGGCCCGAGGCCGTGCACCCGCGCCCGCACCCGCTCGACCACGTCGAGGACCCCCCCGAGGCCGAGCAGCGGATCGGCGGATCGGACGGCCTCGGTGATCGCGTCGGGGTCGTCGCCGATCACGCCTTGGACCACCAGCCGGTGCACGCGGTCGACCAGTGCGGGCCGCTCCGCCAGGCTGGGGGGCGCGGCGCTCATGGCACACAGGCCGCGTCGGCGACCCCACCCAGCGCCCGGACGAGCGAGCGAGGCAGCCGCGTGCCGAGCAAGCCGGCGTCGACCGCTCGCGCAACGACCGGGTCGAGGGGTACCTCGGCGCGCACGGGGGCGTCGAGCACCTGCTCGACATCCGCGGCCGACAAGCTCCGGCCAGGTTCGGTGACCAGCGCGACTTCCGACGGTCGGAGGCCCACCCGCCCCGCGCGCCGCAAGGCCAAATAGCAGGCTCGGGTGACCAACACCGAGCGGGTGGCGGCGCCAGCCAGGACGCCGGCCACGCTGTCCGACTCGCTCACGACGCCGCAGTCGACCACGACGGGTCTCGCGTCGCTGGCGAGCAACGAGGCGAGGACCCCGGCGCGCGTGCAGTCGCCCAAGTCGTCGGTGCCCCTCGGCACGACGTGGAGCCCCGACCCGGCGGCGACCTCGAGACGGCCCAGTGCGTCGGGTGGCACGGCCGCTCCGGCGCGCAGCCATCCACCCAGGCCCGGACCGGGCGGGTCGGCCAGCCCCAGCGCGGCGGGCACGTCGCCGGCGAGGTCGACGAGCAGCGCACCGTGCGCGCGCTCGGACAAGAGACGGGCCAACCCGACGGCGACCACGGTGGTTCCGGCACCGCCCTTGGCGGACCAGCAGGAGACGATCATGACGAGCTCCTCGATGAGGTGACGAGTCGAGGGCTGCCATGCGGCGCCGAGCCGCGCCGAAGGGGCGCGCCAGATCAAGCGGTGCAGCGGGAAGGAGGTCGCACCCAGCGCGACGACCTCACTGTAGCGATCCACAGTGACGTCCGCCCATGGCCCGGTGGTGCGTCGTTGCCGCACCACTACGCTCCACGAGGGTGGAGGCGGCCTTCTTCGATCTCGACAAGACCGTCATCGCCCGGGCGTCGATGGTGGCGTTCGGCCGACCCCTCCAACGGGCTGGGCTCCTGTCACGGTGGCTCGTCATCCGCGCCTTGTGGGGACAACTCGTCTACCTCTACCTGGGCGCCGACGAGGCCCGCATGGCGCGCATGCGTGAGTCCGTGCTGCGGTTGACCCGCGGCTGGGAGCAGGACCGGGTACGTCAGGTCGTGCGCGAGGCGATCGACGAAGCGATCGAGCCCATCGTGTTCGCGGAAGCGCTCGAGTTGATCCGCTCGCACCAGGCCGAGGGCCGCCGGGTCTTCATCGTGTCGGCCTCACCGGAGGAAGTGGTTGCCCCGCTCGCCCACTACCTCGGCGTCGACGAGGCGATCGCCACCCGTGCCCGGGTCGACGCCGACGGTCGCTACACGGGCGAGGTCGACTTCTACAGCTACGGCCCACACAAGGCCACCGCGATGGAGCGGGTGGCGGCGACGCAGGACATCGACCTCGAGCGGTCGTACGCCTATTCCGACTCGGCCACCGACATCCCGATGCTCGAGACGGTCGGCTTCCCGGTGGCGGTCAACCCTGACCGCGAGCTGGCCAAGGTGGCTCGGCGGCGCGGCTGGGAGATCCGCACGTTCACCAAACCCGTGCGACTGCGCGACCGTGTGCCGAGCCCACCGGCCGGCCGGACACTGGCGGTGGGAGGAGGGGTCGTGACGGCAGCAGCAGCCATCGGCGCGTGGGCATGGCTGCGACGGCGGTCGGTACCGGTGCCGTTGCGAGAGGTGGCGCGGCTCTTGCCGCACGACCGACTCAGACCAGTTCGAGCTTCTTGGCCGCGACGGCTCCGAGAGCAAGGACGACGAGGAGCAGCAAGAGTTTCTTCATCCCGCCGAGCATAGGGGGACCGACACGATGGGTTCGCCCCGGGTCGAGGTGACCACCGACCGCGACCTCACCACGATCACGATGGACTGGTCCGAGCGCCGCAACGCGCTGTCGCTCGCCCACCTGCACTTGCTCCTCGACGCGTTCCGAGCGGCGGGTGACAGCGACGCTCGCGCCGTGGTGTTGGCAGCGAACGGCCCCGTGTTCTCAGCTGGCCACGACTTCGCAGACATGGTGGGCCAAGACCTCCCGTTCGTCCGCGACCTGCTCGCCACCTGCACCGACCTCATGACCGCGATCCAGGGGATCCGCCAGCCGGTGGTCGCACAAGTCCAAGGGCTCGCCACGGCGGCGGGTTGCCAGCTGGTGTGCTCGTGCGACCTTGCCGTCGCGGCCGACACCGCCGGTTTCGCGATCCCCGGTGGAAAGGGCGGCTGGTTCTGCCACACGCCGTTGGTGGCAGTGGCCAGATCCGTCGGGCGCAAGCGAGCATTGGAGATGGCCATGACCGGCGACCCGATCGACGCCGCCACCGCGCTCGCGTGGGGCATGGTGAACCGGGTGGTGCCGGCTGGAGAGCTGGCCACCGCGGCGGCCGACCTGGCCCGCCGCGCCAGCCGGGGCAGCTTCACGTCCAAGACGTTGGGCAAGGCGGGCTTCTACGCCCAAGTCGATCTCGACCAGCCCAAGGCCTACGCCTACGCGGTCGAACTGATGGCGGCGGCGAGCCAGATCGACGATGCCCGCGAGGGCATGGCCGCGTTCATCGACAAACGTCCGCCGCAGTTCGCCCCCGCCGCCGAGCGCCGCCGGGGCTGAATCAGCGCGCCAGCGTCGCCAGGCTGGCGTACGCGGCGGCCACCGGACGGGGCTGCCTGGCCGCGTCGAACAGTCCCACCTCGGTCACGCGGCCCACAGGTGTGGCGAGCATCGAATCCCAGTCGAACTGGTCGCCCCGGCTGTACCAACAGATTCCCCGCAACGGGAGGCCTCGGCTCCGGAGCCGATCGATGCCGCCGGTCAGGGCGTCGAGCCAACGGGTCTGGTCGGCCACGTCGAGCCCGAGGTTCGATGTCTCGGCCACCCAGAAGTCGCGGCCGTAGCGCTCGTGCCACCGGCTGGCTTCGTCCTCGTACGCCGCGACACGCTCCCGGATCGTGAACGGCCGTCCGGCGCGGGTGCCGTGCGCGGTGACGTTCACTGGGTAGAAGTCGTGGCCGGCAACGACCCGCTCGACGGGCGCCACCAGGGCCGCGATGCGATCGAGCACCGAGCCATCGATGGCGTCGTACAGGCCTTCTGCGCCCGCTTGCGGGGCCAGCCCGAAGTGCAGGTCCCAGACCGCCTGCTGCACCGCTCGGGCCTGGTCGGCGCTCGCCTGACCTCTCTCGTCGCCGGGGTCGACCACGTTGCAGCCGAAGCCCTCGGCGCCAACCCACCAACCGTTGCGGTCGGCGCGGATCCGGGCCAGCGCTTCGAGGTTGGCCAGCACCACGTTGCCGAGCGCCACGAAGTAGTCGTCGAGCGACGTGCGGCGGTCGTTCCACACGCCGAACAGAGCCGACGCGAGCGCGGTGATACCGGGCTCGTTGACCGGGGTGAACCACGTGGGGTCCCGATAGCGGTCGAGGAACGCGTCGACATACCGGCACAAGCCCTCAACCCACTTCGGGTCGCAGAAACCCGGGTAGTGGTCGGGCAGCCCGAAGTGGCACAAGTCGACCACTGGCGTGAGGCCGTGACGTGCACAGGCGTCGAGCGCGCGGTCCCACCACTGCCAGTCGTAACGACCCGGCTCGGGTTCGGTGAGGCGCCATGGCATGCCGTAGCGCCACACCCGCACGCCGAGCCCTGCGACCGCGCCGAGATCGTCGTCGAGGTGGTCGAAATGCCCGCTTGCGGCGAACTCGTCGACGCGGACGAGCGTCCCGTCGTGGAGGACGAGCGGATCCGAGCCTTCCTCTCCGAGCGCGACGGCGAAGGCGGGAAAGTCAGGCGGTGCCACCGCGTGAAGCTACTGCTCACCACCCCGCACGAGGGCGACGGGTACGAGCGAAGGGTGGAGCCCGATGAGCGCGGTCAGACCGCGAGCAAGTCGCGAGCGCCCGTGTCGGAGGACGGGTGACGCAGCTTCGACATCGCCCGTGCTTCGATCTGGCGGATCCGTTCCCGGGTGAGGTTGAAGTGCTCGCCGACCTCTTCGAGGGTGCGGGGCTCACCGCGGTCGAGGCCGAACCGCAGCTTGAGGATCTCGCGCTCGCGTTCGTCGAGCGGCGACAGCAGCCGGGAGATCTCCTCTGGCAGCAGCGCGGTGGCGGCCACCTCGAACGGCGACTCGGCCGAGCGGTCCTCGACCACGTCGCCGAGCTCGGCGTCGCCGTCCTCGCGCAGCGGCTCGGACAGCGAAAGGGGCTCGGCTGCGAAGCGCAACGCTTCGGTGACCTTGTCTTCGGGCATCTCGACTTCGGCTGCCAGCTCGGACAGCGTGGCCGGGCGCCCCATCTTCAGCTCGAGGCGGGCACGGGCCTTCTGGAGGCGGGCGAGCGTGTCGCCGGCGTGGACGGGCAGGCGGATCGTGCGGCCGGTGTTGGCAATGCCGCGGGTGATCGCCTGGCGGATCCACCATGTCGCGTACGTCGAGAACTTGAAGCCTTTGCGCCAGTCGAACTTCTCGACGGCGTGCATGAGCCCGAGGTTGCCCTCTTGGATCAGGTCGAGCAGCGGGAGGCCCGACGCCTGGTACTTCTTGGCGATCGACACGACCAACCGCAGGTTCGACTGCACGAACGTGCGTTGGGCGTCCTCGCCGGCGCGCGACTGCTTGCGGAGCTCACGCTTGCGGGCCGGGGTGAGGGCGCCGGCCGCGTCCATCTCCTCGCGGGCCTTGTTGCCTTCCTCGATCGCCTGGGCGAGACGGACCTCGTCGTCCTTGGTGAGCAGCGGGTACTGCCCGATGTCGGTCAGGTAGAGACGTACGAGGTCTTCCTCGTCGCGCTCGACTCGCTCCTTGGGCAACGTGTTCACTCCTACTCGAACGGTGGGGGATGGGCCTGACGACCCTCGGTTGACCAGCGACGATCCGACGCCCCCACGTCGCCCGTGCCGTCTGGCTGCCTTCCAACGATACCGACGAGGTCAAGTGGTCGGCACCCTTGACCTGGGAATCGGCCGCGTTCGCCGCCGACCGGGCCCAAAGGGCTCACGTCGGCGGGAAACTCCCGAATGCGGCTGAAGGGGTCAGAAACTCCTCGAAATCGGCTTGTGCCCGCACCAATCGGTGGCGATCGGCGTCCGTGCCTAGTTGGCGTTGGAGCAGCCGTTCTCCTGCCTCGGCGTCGTGTGCGACGTCGCGGCGCACCAGCTCGATCGTGCGCAGGATCGAGCCGTCGGCCAAGGGGGCGACGCGATCGCGATGGTCGGCAAGGGCCACCTGGTAGTGCGGATAGAGGACCCGCACGAGGCCGGTCAGGCGGTCGAGCGTGGGCGACGTGTCCGCGAGCTCGGCGAACAGGTCGACCACGTCGGCGCTCGCCGGAACGGTCAACGCCGAACGATCCATCTCACGCAGCTCCGGCAGCCGCTCGTGCCACAGCTCGGCATGCCAGGCGTGACGCCGGGCCACTTCCCCGAACCACAGCTTCTCGGTGAGGTCGGCGGGCTCGGTGGTGCGGACCCATCCGCCCACGACCTCGAACACGCGGCGCTCGAACCACACGTAGTGACCCACCCGTGCGGCGGTCGACGTCAGCTCCAACACGCCCGGCACCCTATGGCCTGCCCGCTCAGCAGGGGGCGAGCGTGCCCTCGAAGCTGGCGTTCCCCCCGGCGGAATCGGTGATCAACACGCGGAACACCATCGGCGCGGACACCGCGACGGTGGCCTGCCAGTCGCTGCCGCCGATCGGCGCCAGCGCGATGGTCTGGCCCGGTGCGGTGAGCAGCGCCGACAACACCGTGACCGACGGGTCGGTGAGCACGGTGACGGTCACGGCGATCGCCGCGCCGCACTCTGGGTCGAAGACCGCGCCGGCGATGCGAGGCGGGGCGACGCGGGTCGACACCTCGGCGGAGGTCGTGGCCGGCGCGTCAGTGAGCGGGACCGACGACCGGGGCGTGTAGACGGTGGTCGTGGTCGCCGCGGTGGTGGAGGGGGCGGCGCGCGTCGTGCGGGGGCCCGCCGCGACCTGGTCCACGTGACGGGGCCCGGGCCCGGCGACGCGGCTCACGACCAACAAGAGACCGAGCGCGACGATGAAGCCGCACACGACCAGCACGTCGGCTCTGACCCGTGGCCATCGCCTCGCAGCCCGGGGGCGCCCGCCCCTCCCCCGTCGCAAGATCACGGGCTCAGCCTCGATACACGCTCGTGATGGGAAGTCGACGGTCCTTGCCGAACGCCTTGGCGGTGACCCGGACACCGGGAGGCGACTGGCGCCGTTTGTACTCGGCGCGATCGACGAGCTGCACGATCCGCTCGACCAACTTCCGGTCGAACCCGACTGCCACGAGGTCGGCCACGGTCGCGTCGTGCTCGACGTAGCCACGCAGGATCGGGTCGAGGTCCTCGTAGGCCGGCAGCGACTGGTCGTCACGCTGGTCGGGGCGCAGCTCGGCCGACGGCGGCTTCGTCAGCACGTGCTCGGGCACCAGGTCGTACCCGGCCTTGGCGTTGCGCCACCTGCACAGGTCGTACACGCGGGTCTTGAGCACGTCCTTGATCACCGCGTAACCACCCGCGGTGTCGCCGTACAACGTGGAGTAGCCGACGGCCGTCTCGCTCTTGTTGCCGGTGGTGAGCACCAGCCAGCCGAACTTGTTCGACAGCGCCATCAAGAGCACCCCGCGGATGCGAGACTGGATGTTCTCCTCGGTGAGGTCGGCGTCGCGGCCCTCGAGAGCCGGCGCGAGCGCGTCGAGCAGCGCCGCGTGGGCTCCCTCGATCGGGATCACCTGGTGGTCGATGCCGAGCTGCTTGGCCAGCACGGCCGCGTCGTCGAGCGAGTGCTCGCTGGAGTACCGCGACGGCATCGCGACGCCGTGGACGCGGTCGGGGCCGAGCGCGTCGGTGGCGATGGTGGCGACGATCGAAGAGTCGATGCCGCCCGAGAGACCGATCACGACATCGCGAAAGCCGTTCTTCTCGACGTAGTCGCGGGTGCCGGTGACCAGCGCTTGGTACACCTCCGCGTCCGGCTCCAGCACCGCGGTGATCGAAGTGCCACCGACCGGTCCGCCCACCACCCCGTCGACCGGCGTGGGGTCGGCGGCGAGCGACAGATCGGGCGACGCGGAGCTGGCAAGGTCGACCACCGGCAACGCCGCAGCCGGCCTGCGCCCCCGTGGGTCGACCAGACGCTTGCGGAACGCAGGGCGGACGTCGAGATCGAAGGTCCAGACGCCTTCGGCGAATTGTGGGAACCGTGCGACGAGCTCGCCCGACGCGTCGACCGCCATCGAGGCCCCGTCGAAGACCAGCTCGTCCTGACCGCCCACCTGGTTGACGTAGACCAGCGCGCACGAGGCGTCGGCGGCCCGCGTGGCCAACATGCGCTCCCGTTCGGCGAGCCGGCCCTCGTAGTAGGGCGATGCGTTGAGGTTGACGATCAGGTCGGCGCCGCCAGCCGCATGCTGGGCGATGGCGCCCATCGGGTTCCACGCGTCCTCGCAGATCGATACGCCAACCCGGACGCCACGGACGCGGTACAGCTGCAGCGGCTCGTCGCCGGGTGTGAAGTAGCGGATCTCGTCGAACACCGCGTAGTTGGGCAGCTCCCGCTTGCGGTAGACGCCGCGAACCTCACCGTGCGCACAGACGGCGGCGGCGTTGTGGAGGTCGCGGGCCGCGTCGACGAACCCGATGACACTCACGCAACGCCGGGTGTGGGCCGCCACGGCTTCGAGCGCGGCCTGGTTGTCGGCGACGAATCCGGGCTTCAACAGCAGGTCCTCGGGCGGGTACCCGGTGATTGCCAGCTCCGGGAACACCGCAAGGTCGCACCCGGCCTCCTGGGCCTCGTCGATCGCTGCGAGGATCCGCGCCACGTTGCCGTCGAGGTCGCCCACTCGGGTGTTGAGCTGGCACGCGGCGACGCGAAGTCGAGTCACGTCCCAGAGCGTAGAAGTCCGCCGGCCAACAGACCCGATTCGAGCCAGGGCCGGCGCGCTCGCGAGGGCGGCAGACTTGGCGGGTGCCCCGCTCCCTCGCCTCGCGGATCGAACGGTCATCAGACCCGTCCGCCGCCCGCGACGCGGTCGAGCAGCTGACGGCACGCGACGGCGATCTCGCCGACCGCCTCGACGCTGACCCGGCGCTGACCCAGGCCTTGGTGGCCGTCGCGGCGTCGAGCCGCGAGTTGGCGCGCCTGATCCTCCACGAGCCCGCGACCATCGATGTCCTGGCCGACCTCGACTCGCCACCGCCGTTCCCCGGCGACGCCGCCGACGCGGAGGTCGCCCGCTGGCAACAGCTCGCCTACCTGCACATCGCCGCTCGCGACGTCACCGGCCGCGACGGGCTCGACACGACCGCTCGCGCCCTCGCGGAGCTGGCGACGAGGGTCCTCGCGTGGGCCGCGTCACCCGCGCCGGACAGCCAGCTCGCGGTGATCGGCATGGGCAAGCTCGGCGGCGCGGAGCTCAACTACTCGTCGGACATCGACTTGGTGTTCGTCGGCGAGGGCGACCCCGACGCGCTCGCCCGCGAGGCCCGAGCGGTGGTCGAGCGTGCCGGACGGTGCTACCGGGTCGACACCGCGTTGCGGCCGGAAGGGCGCGACGGGCCGCTCGTCCGCTCTGTCGACTCGTTCGCCGCGTACTGGGAGCGGTGGGCGGAGCCGTGGGAGTTCCAAGCGCTGATCAAGGCGCGCCCGGTGGCCGGCGACGTCGACCTCAGGCAGCGCTGGCAGGATGCGGCCGCGGAGCACCTGTGGAACCGGCCGTTCACGGCCGACGACCTGCGCGCGGTCCGAGCGATGAAGCAGCGGACCGAGCAGCTCGTGATGGACGCAAGGGGTGGCACGGACCGCGAGCTCAAGCGAGCCCCTGGCGGAATCCGCGACATCGAGTTCGCGGCACAGTTGCTCCAGCTCGTGCACGGTCGACACGACGACGCCTTGCGGGCGCGGGGCACGGTGAACGCGCTCGCGGCCCTCGGCGTGGGGGGTTACGTCGATCCCGACGACGCGGAGTGGCTGATCCATGCGTACCGATTCCTCCGCCGAATCGAGCACGCCGTGCAGCTGCGCGACGGGCGCCAGACCCACCAAGTGCCCGATGACCGGGCCGAGCGGGAGCGGGTGGCGCGGGTGGTGGGCTTTCGTGACACGCCCCGGGAGGCGGCCGTCGTCACGTTCGACCGCGAGCTGGCGGCCTGCAAGGCCACCGTTCGGGCGCACCACGAGCAGCTGTGGTTCCGACCACTGCTGGAGCAGTTCGCTCGGCTCGACGGCGCGCTCAGCCCCGACCTCCACCCTGGATTGGCGCCCGGTGCGGTGGCCGCGCGGCTCGCGGCGTTCGGCTTCACCGACGTCGAGCGGACGCGCCAGGCCGTCGCGGAGCTGACCCGCGGCCTCACCCGGTCCTCCCAACTCATGCAGCAGTTCCTGCCACTGCTGCTCGACTGGCTGTCCGACTCGCCCGACCCCGACCTCGGGCTCTTGAGCCTTCGGCGTCTGGTGAGCGAGCGGCAAAAGGCCGACCGGGTCGTCGCCGCGTTCCGGGACTCACCCGAGGCCGCCCGCCGGCTGTGCCGTCTGCTCGGAACGAGCCGCGGGATGGGCGACATCGTGCTCGCCAACACCGATCTCCTGGCCGAGCTCGGCGCGACGGTGCCGCCGCCGGTCGCCGCCGAACAGTTGGCCGATGCCCGCACGGCCATGGCGTGGCGGCCCGACGCGTCGGCTCGGGCAACGGCGCTGCGGCGCTTTCGCGACCGGGAGGTGTTGCGCATCGCCGCGGCCGACGTGCTCGACGAGGCCCCACCGGAGCAGACCGGGCGGTCCTTGTCCGGCTTGGCCGACGCGGTGGTGGCAGCGGCACTCGAGGACATCGCGCCGACGATGCCGTTCGCCGTGGTCGCCCTGGGCCGTTACGGCGGCCAGGCGTTGAGCTATGCCAGCGACCTCGACTTGTTGTTCGTGTACGCACCCGATGAAGAAGGGTCGGGGGCGCGCGTCGCGCCATCGGTCGACACCGCCACAGCGGCCGGCGCGACGGCCGCAGCGCTCGTCGAACGGTTGCGCGGGTCGACGCCTGCGGAGCGGACGTGGTACGTCGACCTCGACCTGCGACCGGAAGGCCGAGACGGTCCGGTCGCGCGCAGCTTGGAGAGCTACGCGGCGTACCTCGACGGCTACGCGCAGACCTGGGAACGGCAAGCCACGCTCCGCGCACGAGTCGTCGCCGGGTCCACGGAAGTCGGGCAGCGCTTCGAGGCGCTCGTGATGCCGTGGCTCCTGCGCGGCCTGACCGACACCGAGGCCCGTGAGATCCGCCGGATGAAGGCCCGCGTCGAGCGGGAGCGGATCCCTGCCGGGCAGGACCCCGAGTTCCACTTGAAGCTCGGTCGCGGCTCGCTGTCCGACGTCGAGTGGACGGTGCAGTTCCTGCAGCTCCAGCACGGCCCGTCGCTCGGAGAGGGCCGGGTGCGGGCCGGCACCATGGAGGGGCTCGCCGCCCTGCACGAAGCAGGTGTGGTGGACACCGACGACGCAACCGCCCTGGCCGACGCCTACCGGTTCTGCGAACAGGCCAGGAACCGACTGTTCCTGACCGACGGCCCGGCGGCCGGCGACTCGCTTCCCACTCGTCCCGAGCGCCTCGTCGTGTTGGCCCGTTCGCTCGGCACCGACGCCAGCGGGCTGCGCGAGGACTACCGCCGCGTCACCCGCCGCTGCCGCCGCGTCGTCGACCGCCTCTTCTACGACTCCGTTCTGGGCTGAAAAATACGCGTCCCAGCGCGTAAAAAGCAGCCCAGAACAGGGAGTGGCCAGGGAGTGGCGGGGGGGGCGGGCGGGTCCGGCCTGTCAGATGTCGTAGTAGAGGCTGAACTCGTAGGGGTGGGGGCGGAGGCGGAGGGCGTCGACCTCGTGCGTCCGCTTGTAGTCGATCCAGGTGTCGATGAGGTCGTCGGTGAAGACATCGCCGGCCTGCAGGAAGTCACGATCGGCCTCGAGCGCGTCGAGCGTCTCCTCGAGCGAGCCCGGCACCTGGGGCACCTTTGCCAACTCCTCGGGCGGCAGGTCGTAGAGGTCCTTGTCCATCGGCTTGGGCGGCTCGATGCGGTTGGCGACGCCGTCGAGGCCGGCGAGCAACATGGCGGAGAACGCCAGGTACGGGTTCGAAGTGCTGTCGGGGCAGCGGAACTCGACACGCTTGGCCTTCGGGCTCTTTTGCGCGAGCGGGATGCGACACGCGGCCGACCGGTTCCGCTGGCTGTACACGAGGTTGACCGGCGCCTCGAAGCCGGGCACCAACCGCTTGTAGGAGTTCGTGGTCGGGTTGGTGAACGCCAACACCGCGGCCGCGTGGTGCAACAGCCCGCCGATGTACCACCGGGCGACGTCGGACAGACCGGCGTAGCCGCTCTCGTCGTAGAACAGCGGCTGGCCGTCACGCCACAGCGACTGGTGCACATGCATGCCCGAGCCGTTGTCGCCGAAGATCGGCTTCGGCATGAACGTGACCGACTTGCCCTGGGCCCAGCCCGTGGCCTTCACGATGTACTTGAACGTCATCAGCTTGTCGGCCATGCGTGACAGCGTGTCGAAGCGGATCCCGATCTCGTTCTGACCGCCGCTGGCCACCTCGTGGTGGTGCAACTCGGTCTCGATGCCCACTTCGTGGAGCTGATGGGAGACCTCGGACCGGAAGTCGGCGAGGTGGTCCATCGGCGGCACCGGGAAGTAGCCCTCCTTGGTGCGCGGCTTGTAGCCGAGATTCGGCTGCTCGTCCTTGCCGGTGTTCCAGATGCCCTCGACCGAGTCGACCCGGTAGAAGCTGCCGTTCGACTCGGTGCCGAAGCGCACATCGTCGAACACGAAGAACTCCGGCTCGGGCCCGAAGTACGCCGTGTCGGCGACGCCTGTCGAGTCGAGGTACCGCTCTGCCTTGCGCGCCACATAGCGCGGGTCACGGCTGTAGCTCTCCCCGGTCACCGGGTCGGCCACGAAGCAGTGCAGCACCAAGGTGGGACGTGCCCGGAACGGGTCGAGGTAGGCGGTGTCGGGGTCCGGCATCAGGAGCATGTCGGACTCCTGGATCTGCTGGAAGCCCCGTACCGACGAACCGTCGAACCCGTGACCGTCGACGAAGTAGTCCTCGGTCAGCAGCGCCGCCGGGATCGACACGTGCTGCATGACGCCGGGTAGGTCGGAGAAGCGGAAGTCGACGAACTCCACGTCGTTGTCGGCGATCAGGGCGAGAACTTCGGCAGGGGTGCGCTCTTCCACGCGGGCTCCTTGGGCCGGGGGACGCCGAACAGCCTGCACAGCTCGCCGCTCCCCCGCAAGCCCTGACCAAGACCGCGAACGGGCCGCCGGACAAAACGCCGAACGGGGTGGGGAATCGGTCGCTGGAGCGACCAGATCCCCACCCCGTTCTCGGTGGTGTCGTGGTGGTGGCGGCGGCGCTCGCTCAGAGGGCGGCGCTGCAGACCGTGTCGGTGATCAGGCGAGTGACCACGTACGGGTCCATGTTGGCGTTGGGCCGGCGGTCCTCGATGTAGCCCTTCTTGTCGATCGCGACCTGCCACGGGATGCGGACCGACGCGCCGCGGTCGGACACGCCATAGCTGAACTCGTGCCAGGGCGCCGTCTCGTGGGCACCGGTCAGCCGGTGCTCGATCTCGGCGCCGTAGTTGCGCACGTGCTCGTCGGCCTTGGTGCCGAGCGCCTCACAAGCGGCGATGATCGGGTCGTAGCCCGCACGCATCTCGTTGGTGGAGAAGTTCGTGTGGGCGCCGGCGCCGTTCCAGTCGCCCTTCACCGGCTTGGGGTCGAGCGTGGCGGAGATGCCGTAGTCCTCGGCGATGCGGTACAGCAACCAGCGGGCCAGCCACAGCTGGTCGGAAACCTCGAGCGGACCGAGCGGGCCCACCTGGAACTCCCACTGGCCGGGCATGACCTCGGCGTTGATCCCCGAGATCGACAGGCCGGCCTCCAGGCACGCGTCGAGGTGCGCCTCGACGACGTCACGACCGTGGACCTCATCCGCGCCGATGCCGCAGTAGTAGAAGCCCTGCGGCGCCGGGAACCCGCCTGCGGGGAAACCGAGCGGGTGGCCGTCCTTGAAGAACGTGTACTCCTGCTCGATGCCGAACAACGGCTCGCTCGCCGCGTACTTCTCCGCGACCTCGGCGGCCGCCGCCCGGGTGTTGCTGGGATGGGCGGTCATGTCGGTGTCGAGCACCTCGCACAGCACGAGCTTGTTGGCGCCGCCGCGGATCGGGTCCGGGACGACCTTCACCGGTCGCAGCACGCAGTCGGAGGCACTGCCCTCTGCCTGGTTCGTGCTCGAACCGTCGAAGCCCCAGATGCCGAGGTCCTCACCGTCGGCGAGGATCTTGGTCTTCGAACGGAGACGGGCGGTCGGCTGGGTGCCGTCGATCCAGATGTACTCGGCCTTGTAGCTCATGCGTGCTCCTCGTGAGTCGCCGTGGGGGACACGGCGAGGGTAAGGCCGGCGGGAACGAGCGGCACCCACCGGTGGTCATGCGCACCCTCGCAGAGCCCGATTTCCCGATCGTTGCCGCATTGTGAACGCTTCGTTAACCGACCCCATCGGCTTCTCCTCGACCGGGCGCCGGGTGCACAATTGCGCGGTGGAACCGCAAAAGGAGTACGTGCTCCGCACGGTCGAAGAGCGAGGCGTCCGGCTGATCCGCCTCTGGTTCACCGACGTCTTGGGCCAGCTCAAGTCGTTCGCGATCTCCCCCGCCGAGCTCGAGACCGCGTTCGAGGAGGGCATGCACTTCGACGGATCGTCGATCGACGGGTTCAGCCGCGTGCAGGAGTCCGACGTGCTGGCGCGCCCCGACCCCAACACGTTCGAGCTGCTCCCGTGGACCGACAACGACGAGGCGTCGGCCCGCATGATCTGCGACATCGTCAACCTCGACGGCAGCCCGTTCGAGGGCGACCCCCGCCAAGTGCTGCGGCGCAACCTCCGTGCGGCTCGCGACCGCGGCTTCACGTTCTACGTCGCGCCCGAGATGGAGTTCTTCTACTTCCGGGACGGCGAGCCCGGGTCGCCCCTCCAACCGCTCGACACCGGCTCCTACTTCGACCTCACGATGGCCGACGCGTCGAGCAACCTCCGCAAGCAGACCCTCCACGCGCTCGAAGCCATGGGCATCCCGGTCGAGTACTCGTTCCACGAGGACAGCCCGAGCCAGCACGAGATCGACCTCCGCTACACCGACGCGCTGAGCATGGCCGACAACGTGATGACGTTCCGGCTGATGGTGCGCGAGATCGCCCTGCAACACGGCGTGTACGCCACGTTCATGCCCAAGCCCCTCACGGGAGTGCAGGGCTCGGGGATGCACACGCACTTGTCCCTGTTCGAAGGCGACACCAACGCGTTCCACGACGCCGCCGACCCCGAGGGGCTGTCGAAGGTGGCGCGGGCGTTCATCGCCGGGCTGCTGGCCCACGGCCGCGAGATCACCGCGGTCACGAACCAGTTGGTGAACTCCTACAAGCGATTGGTGATCGGCAGCGGCGTCGGGTCGCTCACGCAGTTCGAGGCGCCGACATTCGTCACGTGGGGGCGCAACAACCGCTCTGCCCTGGTCCGGGTCCCTCCCGCCAAGCCCGGCAAGTCGGCCTCCACCAGGATCGAGTACCGGTCCCCCGACCCGGCGTGCAACCCCTATCTCGCGTTCTCGGTCATCCTCGCCGCTGGCCTCAAAGGCCTCGAAGAGGGCTACGACCTGCCGGAGGAATCCTCCACCAACGTGTTCGACCTCTCACCCGAAGAGCGTGCCGCCGAGGGCATCCACGCCCTGCCGCAATCACTCGCCGACGCGCTCGATGCGATGGAAGCCTCCGAGCTGGTGGCGTCGACACTCGGCGAGCACATCTTTACTTGGTTCCTGCGCAACAAGCGGGCCGAGTGGAGCGACTACAAGGCCGAGGTCACCCCCTTCGAGCTGCACCGGTACCTGCCCGCCTGGTGAACCGACCCGCCCGACGCCATGGAACCGCTCCTCATCCACCCTGACCCGCCGCCGCCCGAGCTGGCCAAAGCCCTCGACCTGGCGGGCTTTGCCTGGAAGGCCGTGAGCGACGAGGCGGAAGCGCGCAGCAACGAGCCCGACGAGGGCTGGGCGGGCGCGGTCGTGGTCGTGGGCGACGAGGTCGAGTCGGCGTTCGGCCTGTGCCGCGCGCTGCGGCGCCACGACAACCCCGTCGCCCCGCTGCTGCTGCTGGTGTCGGGCGCGCACCTCGACGAGTTGCAGCTCCGCGACGAGTTGTACGACGAGTTCTGCCTCGACCCGTTCCACCCCCGCGAGCTCGAGGCCCGGTTGCGCCACCTGCTGTGGCGCACGGGCGGCACCGAGACCGCGGAGCTGGTGGCCTACGGCGCGCTGGTGCTGAACCTCGAGACGTATCAGGCGGCGATCGACGACCGCCCGATCGACCTCACGTACATGGAGTACGAGCTGTTGAAGTTCCTGGCGCAACACCCGGGCCGGGTGTTCTCGCGCGAGCAGCTCCTCAGCCGGGTCTGGGGCTACGAGTACTACGGGGGCGCCCGCACGGTCGATGTCCATGTGCGGCGGCTGCGAGCCAAGCTCGGCGAGGAGCACGCCGGCTTGATCCAGACGGTGCGCAGCGTGGGCTACCGGTTCGGTCAGTCGCGCTGGTCGTCGTCCGCCTGACCAACTCCGCCGTTTCGGCCACATCGGAGCGCGCCCCCTGGGGCGCCGTCAGGTGCCCCGAACGAGATCGGCGGGAGTGACGTGGTCGGAAAACGAAGAAGGACCGCCCGCAGGCGGCCCTTCCGTCTTGATTCGGTTGGTTCAGATGACCCGGACCTGGCTGGCCTGGTCGCCCTTCTGGCCCTGCGTCACCTCGAACTCCACGCGCTGGCCCTCGGCCAGCGTGCGGAACCCGTTGGACTGGATGGCCGAGAAGTGCACGAAGACGTCAGCGCCGTCGTCGCGGGCG
Organism: Acidimicrobiales bacterium; assembly: GCA_035547835.1. Taxonomy (NCBI): domain Bacteria; kingdom Bacillati; phylum Actinomycetota; class Acidimicrobiia; order Acidimicrobiales; species Acidimicrobiales bacterium. The sequence continues at coordinate 14,509 of DASZTW010000002.1, read as the reverse complement.
ATGAAGCCGTAGCCCTTCTGGTCGTTGAACCACTTGACGGTACCGGTCGCCATGAGGCTCCCCTTTCTCCTGCGGGACGCCCTGTGACGAGCCCTACAGATGGTGCAGTTGCGAAGCGCTCACCCTAGTCGTGACGGCTGGTGGGCGCGGACGGTGGTCGGACAGCGGCGGCCGCGAGGACCCGAACCCGTGTCAGATGTTCAGATCGAGGAGCTCGCTTCCCTCGTTGCGCACCTCGCCATCGTCCTTCAGCGTGAAGCCGAGCGCGGCGGCCACGAGGCAGCCGGTGATGATGACGAGGGGCGGGATCACGACGACGAGCACGATGATGAGCAGCAGTCCTCCGAGCACGGCGACAGTCTGTCAATGCGAGGGGGTCCGTGCCAGCTTTCGGGCGGCGACGCGTGCGGCCGTCGCCGCGGGCGCCCCTGCTCAGGACCCGAGATGGGCCCACGCCTCGATCTCGACGAGTGCGCCGAGCGGCAACTCCGCGACCGCCATCGCGGAGCGGGCGGGGCGATGGTCGCCGAAGGCTTCGACGTAGATGTCGTTCATGCGGCCGTAGTCGTTGAGGTGCGTGAGAAAGACCGTGGTCTTGGCGACATCGGCCATCGTGGCGCCGTTCGCCTCGAGCAACCCGCGGAGGTTCGTGAGCGCCTGGCGCAGCTCGGCAGAAAATCCGCCCGCGACCAGCTTTCCTTCCACGGCACCGACCTGGCCCGAGATGATCAACCACTCACCGGCCCGCACAGCCGGGGTGTAGGGGCCGACGGGTTTGCTGGTGGGTGCGTCGCTCATGTGGATCGTCCTACCACGGCGACTGCGCCGGCGCCCCCGCAGCTCGAACGGTGGGTGTCACGGCGCCACCGGCCAGCGCGGCGGGTACCCCGTCGCCCGCCACGCGGCAGCGGCGACCGCCGCGAACACCGCGTCGGACCCGTTGACCGGAGGGTCCTCCGACGGTTCGATCTCGACGTCGATGACGGGCGTGTCGGCGGCCCGCAACACACCGAAGGACCGGATGGTCAAGTCGTGCACCTCGCCGGTTTCGTCGACGCGCAACGACTCGGACCGCACCCACCCCAGCGCCATGTGGGTGGCACCGATGCAGTACGACCGCAACACCACCGCATCGAGCGGATCGCCGCACGACACGCGCACCCGCACCGCGCCATCGGCCGCGATCTCGGCGATCGCTTCCGCGCCCTCCGGTGAGCGGACCGGCCCGGCGCCGGTGACGGCAGAGCGCAGCACCAGCGCCTCCGCCCAACCCGCGGCCCGCAGATCGACCGATGTGGGCGGACCGACGACGTCGACTTCCTCGACCCGCAGTTCGGGCGCGACGGCGGCGATGGCGGCGGCGACGCCCGGTGTGCGGGCCACGCGGACGACGCCCGAACCGTCGGCTCCGATGCCCCCGCCGATCGGCGGCCGCTTGGGCCCGCCGCGGACCGCGTCCTCGCGGGACCACAGCACCCGCACCGGCCGGCCGTGACGGTCGGCCAGCTCCCGAGCCGCGGCCGACACCGGGGAGTGGACCTTGCCGCCGAACGCGCCGCCGTTGCCGAGCGGCGACGCGGGCTCGCCACCTGGGGCACACCACGCGGCGTCGGTCTCGAGGTACGCCGGCTCGACCCACGTGGTCTGCAAGGTGAAGGCCCAATCGCCGTCCGGCACGTCGATCGGGTACCCGACCTCGATGGTCGAGCGACGCCCCTGCACTTTGCCCGCGGCCGCGCGGGCCTCCGCGGGCGTGTCACCCACCGCCCAGCCACCCGCGCCGTCGGGCACGGCCACGAGCGCACCCTCGGGCGCGAGGTCATCGGCGAAGCCACCCCGCCCCAGGGCCACCGCTGCTCCAACCGCTTGCGGGTTGCGGCCCTCGATCGCAGCGCGGGCGGCCGCTGCGTCCCGGTCACGGCCGTCGTCTGCCTCGACCGCTGCCGCGCCACCCGCCGCGCCCACCAGCGCTGCCGCCTCGCGGATCGTCTGCCAGCCGGTGCACCGGCACAAGTGGGCGGCCAGCGCCCGGTCGAGCGCCGGCCGCTCGTCGAGCGCGCCACCCTTGGCGTGCAATCCCTCCAACCTGCAGATGATCCCTGGCGTGCAGAAACCGCACTGCGACCCGCCGGTCGCGGACAGCGCCGCCGCCCATCCGTCGCGCACGGTGGGATCGAGGCCGTCGACGGTCTGCACCGAGCGCGACGCGACCCGCTTGACCGGGGTCACGCACGACACTCTCGGCTGGCCGTCCACCAGCACGGTGCAGCACCCGCACTGGCCTTGGGGACTGCATCCGTCCTTCGGGCTGCGAACGCCGAGGCGGTCCCGCAGCGCGTCGAGCAGCGAGCCGCCGGCCGGCACCGTCACCTCGCGGCCGTCGAGCCGGAACGTGACGGGAGGGGTGGCAGGGTCGGCGTCGGGCGCGCGAGCAGGCATCAACACGGAGGTTAGGTTCACCCCTGTGTCCCCCCGATACGAGCGCATTCCCCGGGCCTTGAGCCGCAGGACGTTGCTGAGCGGCGCGCTCGGCATGGCGGGCGCAGCGGTGCTCGCCGGCTGCTCGTCGGGCAAGTCCGCCTCGTCGACGAGCACCACCGGGCTCCTGTCGCTGTCGTCCGACAGCGCCAACGGCAACAGCCAGGACGACTACGTCCTGCTGCAGATCTTCTCGGACGGGCCCTACGTGTATCCCGGCGCGCCGCAACGACTCGCTTTCGCGCTCGCCAACGGCGAAGGGGCGTTCCTCGACACCGGACCGGCGTCGCTCGAGTTCGTGGTGGTCGACGGCAAGGACAGGCCGGTCGGGTCACCGATCACGGTCGCCCTGCACGACAAAGGTCTCCAGAAGGGTTACTACCCGCTGGTGTTCGATCCGCCGGCCACCGGTGACTACACGGCCAAGACGTCGATCAAGGGCAAGCCGCTCACCGCCGCGTTCCAAGTGTTCGACAAGTCGAAGATCACCGCGCTCGGCGCGGGCGCCGCGATGCCGTCGATCCCGACTCCGACGGTGGCCGATCACCAAGGTGTCGACCCGATCTGCACGGCGAGCCCGCAGTGCCCGTTCCACACGGTGAGCCTCGACGCGGCGCTGAAGGCCGCCAAACCGGTGGCCGTGCTCATCGCCACGCCGGCTTACTGCCAGACGGCGATCTGCGGGCCCGTGCTCGATGTGCTGGTGAGCCAGAAAGCGGCCTTCGGTGAGCGGATCACCCTCATCCACAACGAGGTTTACAAGAGCGGCGCCATCGCCTCGAAGAACATCAGCGCCCCCGGCAACCTCACGCCGCTCATCGCGGCCATGAAGCTCGAGTTCGAGCCGACGCTCGTGCTGGTGAACGCCGACGGCACGATCAAGGGCCGGCTCGACAACGTCTTCGACCAGACCGAAGCTGCGGCGGCGCTGAACTCGCTGGCGGGTTGATCAGGCGCCGCGCCCGCGCCGCCGAACGATGGGTTTCGGGTCGAGCTACGAGAAGCTCTGCCCGCAGCCGCAGCTGCGCTGCGCGTTGGGGTTGACGATGGAGAACCCCGACTCCTGCAGGCCTGTCTTGTAGTCGAGCGTCGCGCCCTCGAGCAGCATGGCGCTCGACGCGTCGACCACGACCCTCACACCCCGGTAGTCGGCGGTGACATCGTCACCCGCCACGTCGGAGTCGAAGAACATCTCGTAGCTGAAGCCGGCGCACCCACCAGGGCGGACCGCGACACGAAGCGCGAGGCCATCTTCGCCTTCAGCGTCGATGAGCTCCTTGACCTTGTCGGCAGCGGTGTCGGTGAGCGCGATCACGGGTTCCTCCTGAAATATGCCTGCTGGTGGAGCGTCGCTCGGATGGCAGCAGCCCTCATGTTATCGACGCCGGCCGGAGTCGGGCACCCCGCCGGTACCATCGGCGACGATGCCCGACCTCACCGACGCCGCCGCGCACGACGGCCGGCCGACCCCCGAGCACCTCCGCGACCTGCTGCGGGCGGTGATCGACCCTGAGCTCGGCAGCGACATCGTCGACCTCGGGATGGTGCCGGCGGTCGCCATCGATCCGGACGGCTCGGTCGCGGTCACTGTGGCGCTCACCACGGCCGGCTGCCCGCTGCGTGCCCAGATCCAGCGCGATGTGCGCACCCGCCTGGCCGCCGTCGAGGGCGTCACCGACGTGCGCATCGAGTGGACGGAGATGACACCGGACCAAAAGCGCGCGGCGCTCGACACCGCCCGGCGCAAGGCGTCCGAACGCCCGGAGGACACGGCGATCGGTCCCAACACCCAAGTGGTCCTGATCGCCTCGGGCAAAGGCGGGGTCGGCAAGTCGTCGGTCACGGTGAACTTGGCTGCCGCGCTGGCCGAGCGCGGGTTGAAGGTGGGCGTGCTCGACGCCGACATCTGGGGCTTCTCCGTGCCCCGCATGCTCGGCGTTTCGGGCCGCCTCGCCGGCACCGAGCGCGACGGCCGCAAACTCATGCTTCCCAACGAGCGCATCATCGGCGACGGCGTGGTGCGCGTCGTGTCGATGGGCTTCCTCGTCGAGGACGAGTCATCCGCGCTGATGTGGCGGGGGTTGATGCTCAACCGCGGCGTCCAGCACTTCTTGCAGGACGTGGCGTGGGGCGACGACCTCGACTACTTGCTGGTCGACATGCCGCCCGGCACCGGTGACGTGCAGATGGGTGTGGCTCGGCTCGTGCCCCGGGCCGAGGTCATCGTGGTCACCACCCCCGCTGTCGCCGCGCAGAAAGTGGCGGGCCGGGTGGTCGACATGGCGCGCAAGAACTTCTTGCGCGTGGCCGGCGTGATCGAGAACATGAGCGACTTCACGTGCGAACACGGTGAGACGTATCCCCTGTTCGGCTCCGGGGGGGGCGCAACCCTGGCGCACGACGCGGGCGCGCCGCTGCTGGGCTCGATCCCGCTCGAGTCGACCGTTGCGGCGGGTGGCGATGCCGGCGAGCCGTCGGCGCTCGGCGACGGGCCCGCCGCCCAGGCGTTCCGGTCCATCGCCGCGCAGCTGCACGACGAGATCGTGCCGCCCCGCCAGATGGCGGGATGCTCGGCCCGGCTGCCGGCTGCGGACGCCACCACCGCTGTGGCCGCGCCGGTGCGGATCAGCCGCTGACGATGCTCGTCAGCCGATCGCGGGGGCTTCGGGGTGGCCGAGGGCGGCGGTCGGCGACGCCGTGATCGGCTGTGTCCGCCAGTCGACCACCGCGCGTCCGTGCAAGCGGCGCAGTCGCTCGACGGTGTCGCCGCCCGGTGCGCACACCGCCCCGAGCAGCGGCACCAGCTGGCCGTCCCCGCGGAGCCGAAGGGTCGGGACGATCACGCCCGGAAGCCAGGCGCGACGGTCCTCGACCAGCCGCTCGACCCGTTTCCATCGGATGGTCTCGACGCTCCACGCATGGCGGATGGTGATCCCGGCGTCATCGGCATCCACGCCGACCTGAGCGGTGCGCCACACACCCACGACCACCGCCACGGCGATCACGCCCACGCCGATCGGCCACTGGCCGAGCACGATCAGCAGCACAGCCGGCACGACGCTGACGAGCAGGGCCACCACGACGCCGAAGGCCGTCAGCACCCCGCGCCCGGTCCGGTCGGGGCGCAACGACTCATCGTGGAGGCGCGCAGGGGTTCGGGCGGGAAGGGGAGGCGGCATGTGGGTCGGACTCGGGTGGCGGCGGCTGGCGGAGCCGATGGGCGTGAGGTAACGGGAAACTTTACGTGATGAACACCTGACGGGAAAGGAACGTCAGAGACCGGGTCACGTCCCGCGTCGGAGCCTCCACCCAGCGTCGACATCGTCCGGGTCTTCGCAGCTCGCCAAGCCGTCCGCGTGCAGTTTCCGCAGGTGAGCCCACACCGATCGGGCCGCGACGGGGTGCAGCTCCGGCGCCACCTCGGTGTAGATCCGTTCCACGATCGAGGGCACCAGCACCGGTTCGGGGCCCAGCTCGGCGAGCACCTGCGCCTCGCGGTCGCGGCGGTGTTCGAGGTACGCGCGCACGAGATCGTGCGGTTGGTCGATCACGTGGCCGTGCGCGGGAGCGATGGCCTTCATGGCGTGGCGCAAGCCCAGCAACTGCTCGAGCGAGTCGAGGTACTGCGCCATGTCGCCATCGGGTGGGTTGATGACCACGGTCGAGCCCTGCATCACGTGGTCCCCCGAGAACAGCAGGCGCTCCTCTTCGAGCAGGAAGCACAAGTGGTTCGACGCGTGGCCGGGTGTGTGCACCGCAGTGAGGCGGAACTCGGTGGCCTCGATCGAGTCGCCGCCGGCGAGGTGGCGATCGCACTCCAGGCCGTCGCGGTCGGCGAAGGCCAGGACCTCGGCGCCGGTCCGCGCTTTGAGCCCCGCCGCGCCAGGCGAGTGGTCTGGGTGGGTGTGGGTGCAGACGATCCAACGGATCCGGTCGCCCCCGCACGCGGCGATCGCATCGAGGTGGCTGGCTTCGTCGGGACCCGGGTCGATGACCACGATCTCGTCGACGCCCACGAGGTACGTGTTCGTGCCGGGACCGGTCATGATGCCGGGATTCGGGGCCAAGATGCGGCGGACCAGCGGGCTGATGGCCGCCGCGACGCCCACCACCAGCGTGGGCGGCACCGGGGTCGAGTCGCCGTCGTCGTCGCCGGGATCGGGATGCCTGCGGCGGGTCATGTGTGGGGTTCGCCCGCGACGTCCGGCCCAGCGTCGAAGGCCATCGAGACGACCTCGCCCGGGAGGGGGATCCGCAGCCCGTTCTCGTCGCCGATCGCGTGGGTCGTCATGGCGTTGCGGTCGTTCGCCTCCGCGGCCACCGCGAGGGCCTCACGGGTGGAGCCGAACATGTCGAGCGCTCGCAAGGTCGCCACGGTGGGGGGCAACATCGTGAAGGTGCCCTCGGCCTCGGCGGCCAGCGCGTCGCCGGGCCGCACCCAGCGCGACGCGATGGTTTCGCGGCCGTCGTGCACCGCGACCTGACCCTCGGGCGCGGCAGCCAGGAAGAACCGCGTGTCGTAGCGCCGAGGCGGGCCGGGAGGCGTGATCCACCGGGCGAAGTAGTGCATGGCGCCGACGTCGAGTCGCAAGTCCTCCTCCTCGCAGATCGCGAAGAGGTCGGTCTCCTCGGCATCGAGCGCCGATCGGTGACGCTCGAACCGTTGCGCTTCGGCCTCGTCGAGCGCTCGCCACGGGGTGCCGTCGGCCCGCAAGGCGGGAAACAGCGCGCACTCCTCGAGGCTCTCGCGCACCGCTGCGACCCAGTACGCGAGGCCATCGCGCTCGACGCCGAGTCGGGCCGATGCCAGCTCCGGATCGAGCCCGCTGATGCGGCCGCCCCAGCGCGGGTCGTGGTCTTCAGGATCGACCGCCCCTCCCGGGAACACGTACATGCCGCCCACGAACGCCGAGCTGTGCTGGCGCTGCAGCATGCAGACCTCGACGCCGTCGTCCCCGTCGCGCAGCAGCATCACCGTCGCCGCCTCGCGGACGGGGACGTCGCGGAACGGGACGGCGTCAGGCGTCATGCGTCATGCGGACCGGACACCGAATGGGTGTCGATCGCCCCCGCCGGCGGCTGTCGGCCCGCAGGCGCGCCGCCGGGGCCGCGCTCGTGGCCGCCCGTGTCGATCACTGGACCGCGGACGAAGAAGAACCCGCGCCGGAACGAGGCGGCGCCACGCTCGATGCGCCGCTGGAGGCGCTTGGCGACGACGTTCGCGATCGCGGTGCGCACCGGGGGCAACAGCAGCAGCAACCCTGCCGTCGCGGTGATGAAGCCGGGGACGAACAGCAAGACGCCTGCGGCCAACACCAAGAGGCCGTCGAGCAGTTCACGGTGCGGGGTGCGGCCGGCGTCGAGTTGGTGCTGGACCCGCCGTGCCACGCCGAGACCGACCCGCTTGACCAGCCAGCCGCCCACGATCGACACGAGGATCAACAACGACAGTGCGTCGAGCCATCCGAGGTGGTGCGCCACCTGCACGAGAACCACGAGCTCGGCGATGGCGAGCAGCGGGAGCAGGAGCAGCATCACCCCAGCCTAGAGGTGCGCCATTCGATTGGCGCTGCGGGATCGGCGGGTGCGGGGCACCGCGCGGCGGTCAGTTCAAGTGGCCGTCGCCGGCGGTGCGGGCGATGCCGCGCCAGACCCGGCTCCCCCACCGTCGCGCCTCGGCCGGCGCGCGCTCGAGGTCGCGGGCGAGCTGCGCGACGTGCAAGTGGTTGGTGAGGACCTCGCCGAACTCGTCGGGATCGGCGAGCAGCCATGAGTGGCCGCCGTCGACGACTTGACCTTCCGCGCCGAGCGCGAGGCACAGCGCGTCGAAGCTGTCCTTCGGGATCACGTGGTCCCGCACGCCGGACAACGCCACGACGGGGACCTGGCGCTCCTTCAGCTCTTCGAGCTCGGCGGTGAGGTCGGCGGTACGGGCGAGCGCACCCACCCGCCACAGCGCCATCGGGTTGCGCAACAGGTTCGGTACCAGCTCCTCGAAGATGGCGGGGGCCACACGGGTGACCTGGGTGATGGGGAACAGGTCGGCCGGGAACCGCACCCCCCAGTCCCAGATCGGCCGCTCGGCCATGGAGCGCACGTTGGCCCCGGCCTTCCAGGTGGGTCCGCCGATCGAGTTCACCAGTACCAGCGAGCGGACGCGCCCGGGGTGTCGATGGGTGAACGCGATGCCGACGCCACCACCGAACGAATGGCCGACCACGAACGCCGGCTCGTCGATGTCCACGGCGTCGAGGAAGGCGGCCACCCAGTCGCCGTAGCCCTTCATCGAGAAGTGCCGCCGAGGCAGATCACCGGTGCCGCCGAAGCCCGGGAGCGACGGCGCGACCACGTGGCAGCCGAGCCGGACCAAGCGCGCGATGGCGTGCTTGTACGCGCGGTGCCCGAGCGCCCAGCCGTGCAGGAACACGACGGGGATGCCCTCGCCGCCGCTCGCGTAGTGGACCGGTCGGTCGTCGAGCCAGGTCCGGTGCCACGTGAGCTCGTGGTGGTCGCCACCGCGCAGCATCGTTGCGGCCACGTCAGACGCGCCCCCAGCTCCGTTCGCGGCCCTGCTGCCCGCCGACCGCGCGTCGGTCATCGCCATGGGCTCACGGTAGATGGTGGACGAGCCCCCGTCGCGCAACCCCATGGCGGCGGCGCGATGCATCGGGTGCCGTCCCGGGTCCCCCGGCCCGTGTGGCGCGAACTCGGTCAGCCGGCCAGGAGGTGCTTGCGCTCCGCCTCGTTCAGGCCGCCCCAGATGCCGTGCGGCTCCTTGATGGCGATGGCGTAGTCCAGACAGGGTTGGCGGACCGGACACGTCTGGCAGATGGACCGGGCCCGCCCCTCCCGTGCCAGCTTGTCCTCTTTCCGCTCGAAGGTCGGCGGTGGGAAGAAAACCGCCGCCTGAGGCCCCCGACATGCCGCCCGAACCTGCCAGGCGTCGTCAGCTCGTTGTGCGCTCAACCTGCCCCCTTTCGCTCCGGACCCTACGACCGGCCGCGCGGGCGTGACAAGGTTGAACTTTTGTAAGCAAAAGTGCCAATCTCCGCGAACATTCGCAGGTCACGGCCGAGATTTCGCCGATCGGCGCCGAGCACCACTCGAACGCCGTTGGCCACGTTCAGTAGGCAGATGCGCGCTATTCGTCCGGATCGTGGCCGCTGGCGCCGTCCGGACCGACCAGCAGCAACAGCCCCTCGACCCCGCGCACGGTGACCGCCGTACCCGCACCGAGCTCGCCCTCGGCGGCGCGGGCGGGCCACAGTGCCCCGTCGACCCGGATCGTGCCGTCGGGGCCGAGCCGCTCCACGGTCTCGCCATCGAGGCCGACCATCCACTCCCGGTCGACGGACGGCGTCGAGAACCGTGAGCGCACCAGCGCCGGCAAGCCGAAGATCATGAACAGCGCGGTGCCGGCGACGCCGACGATCAGCGTGAGCCACGAGATCGACAGGCCGTCGTAGAGCATGACCGAGCCCACGATCAGCGCTGCGGTGCCGATGCCCGTCCACACCCGCGGCACGCCGGTCTGCACGTCGATCGCGTACGCCAGCACCGCGAACACCAACAACCCGACGCCCCACCCGGTGACGGGGAGCACGCCGAACCCGTAGCACCCGAGCACGAAGCAACCGGCGCCCACCAACCCCGCCACGCCGACGCCCGCGGTGTACAGCTCTAGGACGATCAACACCATCCCGATCAGGAACAGCAGGTAGGCGACCGAGGGGCTGGCCACGGTGTGGAAGATCTGGGTCTGCACCGGCAGCTGGCTGAACACCGGTGAGGTGACGGGCTGGCGACGGGGCCCCTCGGGGGTCTCGAGCGTCTTGGTCTTCACGCCAGGGAGCCCGACGATGAACTCGCCGAGGACCGGTCCGTCGTTGGTGGCCACGCCGGTGCTCCGGGCGCTCTGGTAGCCCATCGTGGCGTCGTGCAAGCGACCGAGCTGGGCTCGAAACGCCGGCCGAAGCAGGCTGCGGTCGACGACGACGTCGCCGGTGTCGCCGATGCTCGAGCCGGGTGCAACCGCGACGTGGCTCGCCACGCCGAGCAGCTGGGCGACCTTGCCCTTGGCCTTGGACCCGCTCGGGCCGACCCAGATCGACACCGGGATGGTGGCGTCGTGCATCCGCTCGGCGAGGTCGGCGAGGCGACGGTCGCTCACCACGGCATCGCTGCTGTTGAGCTGCAACACGACGCCGACGGCGTGGTCGCGCTCTGCCTGGTCGATCGAGCGGGCGACGAAATCGGCGAGGACAGGGTCGAGCAGGCCGCTGACCTTCACGATGTGCAGCTTCCCGCCGGGGTCGGCGGTCGGGCGGCCCTCCACCGCGCCCGCCGTGGCAGGTGCCACGCCCACGAGCAGGGCGAGAACACCGAGCAACACGGTGATGGTCACTAGTCTGCGCACGTACATCTCCGGAATGAGCCGTCGTTCGAGAGGACCCGGAGTGGATCCGAGCCAGTTCTTCGCCACCTCCCGCGTCGTCATCGTTGCGGGCAAGGGAGGCGTCGGCAAAACCACCGTCTCCGCCGCGCTCGGCCGCGCCGCGGCCCGGGCCGGTCTCACGACCTTGATCATCGACGTCGAAGGCAAGAGCGGCCTGCCCGCCATGTTCGGCCAGCCACCCCTGGGCTACGACGAACAAGTGCTCGTGCCGGGCGGCGGGCCCGACGGTGGCGCCGACCTGCTGGCCCGCACCCTCACGGCCGACGACGCGCTGCTCGAGTACCTGGAGGACCACGGCCTGCGTCGCATCTCCAAGCGCTTGGTGTCGAGCGGTGCGCTCGATGTGGTGGCCACGGCCGCGCCCGGCATCAAGGACATCTTGTTGCTCGGCAAGATCAAGCAGCTCGAACGGGCCGACGACCACCCTGATCTGATCGTGGTCGACGCGCCGGCCGCCGGCCACGCCATCACGTTCCTGCAATCGGCCCGAGCGCTGCTCGACGCCGTGCGGGTAGGCCCGATCCACACCCAGGCGGCCGACGTGCTGGCGCTGCTGACCGACCCGACCCGATGCCAGGTGGTGCTCGTGACACTCGGCGAGGAGACACCGGTCAACGAGCTGATCGACACGGCGTACGCCCTCGAGGATCGGGTGGGCATCAGCTTGGCGCCCGTCGTGGTCAACGGCCTGTATCCAGAGTTGGCGGGGATCGAGCGACCGCCGAGCGAAGCCGCAGCCGCCGCCGGCGTGAAGCTCAAGAGCCGCGAGGCCGACGAGCTGGCGGCTGCCGCGGCGTTCCGGCGCGATCGCGAGGCGCTGCAGCGCGACCAGGTCGACCGCCTGGCCGAACAGCTCCCGCTCCCGCAGCTCCGCTTGCCCTACCTCTTCGAGGCCGATCTCGGCCCGGCCGAGCTCGACGTCCTGGCCGACCGCCTCACCGCCGACATCGCCGACCTCGACCCCAGCCGGCTCGGCGTGGGGCAGGTGACCGGCGCCGCCGGCCCGCCGCCCGTCGACACCGAGCCCGGCTCTGGAGCAGCGACATGAGCCCGCGCAAGGCGACCACGCCCGAGTCGGCCGAGCCGACCGAGGCCGCCACCGGCGAGGACGTCGTACCCGACGCGCAACCCACCACGCTCGACGAGCTGGTCCGTTCCAGCACGATCTTGATCACGTGCGGATCCGGCGGCGTCGGCAAGACCACCACCGCCGCGGTGTTGGCCATGGAGGCCGCCAAAGTCGGCCGCCGTGCCGTGGTGGTCACCATCGACCCCGCCAAGCGGCTGGCCGACGCGCTCGGGCTGTCCGGCTCGATCGACAACACCCCCCGGCAGATCCCCGGCGACTGGGCCGGCGAGCTGTGGGCCGTGATGCTCGACACCAAGAGCACCTTCGACGAGCTGGTCCAGCGCTACTCCACCGAACCCGAACAGGCCGAGCGAATCCTCGGGAACCGCTTCTACCGCAACATCTCCGGCGCCTTGTCGGGCACGCAGGAGTACATGGCGATGGAGAAGCTGCACGAGCTGCACGCCAACTCGTCGTTCGACCTGGTGGTGGTCGACACCCCGCCGACCCGGCACGCGCTCGACTTCCTCGACGCGCCACGTCGCCTCACCCGCTTCCTCGACCATCGCCTGTACCGCACGCTCATGGCCCCGACCCGCGGGATGATGCGGGCCGTCAACGTGGCCGCTCAAGCGTTCCTCCGAACGTTGTCGAAAGTGGTCGGCGGCGAGGTGCTCGACGACGCGCTGGCCTTCTTCTCCGCTTTCCAAGGGATGGAAGAAGGTTTTCGCGCCCGCGCCAACGAGGTTCTGGAGCTGCTGACCGATCCGTCGACCAGCTACGTCCTGGTGGCGTCACCCAAGCGCGACACGGTCGAAGAAGCGCAGTTCTTCGCCGACCGGTTGCGGGAAGCTGGGCTGCCCGTGCGGGCCCTCATCGTCAACCGCATGCACCCCAAGTTCACCGACGCGCCCCCCGGCGCCGTGCGAGCGCTCGCCGACGGGCACGCCGGGTCCGACCTCGGCGACCTGTACCGCAACCTCGCCGACTTCGCGCTCGTGGCCGAGCGCGAGGAACAGCACCTCGTCGGCCTGTCCGAGTCGATCGGATCGTCGGCCGTGGTGCGAGTGCCGTTCCTCAGCTCCGACGTGCACGACCTGGTGGGCTTGGCAGAGCTGGCCGGCCACCTGTTCGTCGAACCGGCCTGACCAGCCTCGACCGGTCGGGGCATCCGCCGATCGGCGGTGGGGCTACGACGAGCTGTCGTCCTCGTCGGCCTGGCCGTTGAGCACCGCCACGGCTTCGTCGACCGATTCGGTGACCGGCACGATCCGGTCGAAGCCGGTGGTGTGGAGCAGGCGGGTGAGGGTGGGGCGGCTGCACGACACCGCAACCTCGCCGCCCGCTTCGCGCACCCGCCGGATGCCACCGATCAACGCGCCGAGGCCTGCCGAGTCCATGAACGGGACCTCCGACAGGTCGATCAGCAACCTGGGGGCCGTGGACACCGAGCTCAGCGCCTCACGGAACTGCCCGACGGTGTAGGCGTCCAGCTCACCGACCGGACGACACAAGGTGTGGCCGGCCGCCTCTTCGACCACTTCGATCTCGAGCACGCGTCCTCCAGGGAGGGTGGGGATCGACGGGTCGACCTTACAAGGTGGGTCGCCCGGAGCGGCCGCCCCCGCCCGCTCGGTGGGCGCGCACCGGATCAGAGGTCGCCGAGCTCGCTGCGGGCCCGTCCCGGACCAGACCCGGATGGAGCCATCGGAGGCGGCGCGGTTATCCTCGCCGCTCGTGACCGACGTGCTGCTTGCCACCGACGCCGACTGGGCCTTCGACGAAGTCGCCGCCGCCCTGATCGAGCCCGACACCACGATCCGTCGGGTGCGGGCGGGGGCCGACGTGTTGGCCGCGGCGAGCGCCGACAACCCGGACCTGGTCATCCTCGACATGCAGATCGGGAACCTCGGCGGCATCGCCACCTGCCTCGACCTGCGGCTCGAGGAAGGCAAGGGCCGGCTCCCGGTGACGCCGATCCTCATGTTGCTCGACCGCGACGCCGACCTGTTCCTCGCCAAGCGCTCGCAAGCCGACGGCTGGCTGTTCAAGCCGATCGACGCGTTCCGGCTGCGCAAGGCGTCGCAAGCGCTGCTCGCCGGCGGCGAGTACAAGGAGCAGCCGCGCACCCCGGTCGGGTCCTGACCGGGTCCTCATCTGGCGAGGCCACCCCGCGCTCTCCGTTCGGAGCGCGCGTAGGGGTCGGGTAGCATCGCCAATCCGACGGGCTGTGGCTCAGCTTGGTAGAGCGCTGCGTTCGGGACGCAGAGGTCGTGGGTTCAAATCCCGCCAGCCCGACCAGATCCCTGGTGTCGCCCGCGTGGCACCGGACCAGCGAGGCGTCAGATCACGTTCCGCGCGCCAAAGGCGACCGCCACGGTGGGATTCTGCGCGCAGAAGCGCTCAGGCGAGCGGGCGGATCGTCACGTGCGCCGCGCCGGCCACGGTCCCGTCGAGTGGCAACGGCTGGGCGAGGAACTGCCCGAGCGCCGACAGCGACGCAACCG